>JALVPF010000583.1 GCA_027031935.1 Myxococcales bacterium
CCATGGCACAAGCCATACAAGCTCTACACGGGCCCGTGATCTCAGCCCTTCCTTCGCTGCTTATCTCGATACTTCCAAATGGACAAGCAGGGAGACAAGCCTCGCAGCCTATGCACTTATCTGAAAGAATCTTCACTGCTGGTTCCATGCCCATCATGGCCACAACCTCCTCCAATCCCTAGCCGACCGATATGGACGGCTCGTTAATATAACCAAGCGCCCTCGCTTTCCAGTCGACGACGCCCTTTTCAATACACACAGCAGAAAACCCCATCTTCTGGAGTCTGTCCACAGCAAGCCGGGCCATCCTGCAGGCTCCTCCCCGGCAATAGACAACCGTTGGTTTTCCTGGGGTGAGTTTTTTCACGTGGTTTTCCAGGCTCTCCAGAGGGACCGATACAGCACCAGGAAGATGGTCAAAGTCATATTCCTCTTCCGGACGCACATCCACCAATGAGATCTCACCCCTTTCTGCCTGTTCCAGAAGTTCATCCCAGTCCTTCAGAGGATAAGTTAGACCTTGGTCCTTTTCTCGCTCCTCCAAGACCCCGAGGCGAAGCTCAGGAACCCTGGATTCTGCAAAGGAACGAACAGCTGACCACATGGAGGCGACCCCCTCATCGGCGGGTCTGTACAATATTCTACGACCTTGCCGCCTGGTGACCACGAGGCCAGCCCTCTTGAGTTGCTGAAGATGGTGGGAAGTGTTGCGAACCGGCTCTAAGGAGACAGATGCCAGTTCATCCACGGATCGTTCGCATTGACACAGCATGTCAAGCAAAAAGATTCGTACAGGATGAGACATGGCCTTCATCATCTGTCCCACCAATTCATAATACCTGCGATTTGTATTTTCTGTTTTCATCAATAATTCCCGGTAGTTAACCCATGGACTTTCTTTCCAACATTCTAATGTTGTTTGGTATATTGGAAAATAATTATTCAGTCAAGAGTTTTTTGGTGTCTTTTTTTGTCAATATCTTATGCTCCAACAAACACCTTTTTTCGGAGGAATGATGAAAGCGCTCGTCACCCTGACACCGTCAGAATCAAAAAAGCTCATTGGCCGTGCTGTCACGAGACTGCCGGAATTCCAGCGAGCATTTTCCGAAGGACTTGTGATTATCGCTGTTGGTTCTACTACTTCACAGGTGGCTGAAGCATGTCTTGATACGGACTTGGACGAATCAAGATTTGCTGCCGGGATCATATCGAGGGGTGTGTTGTGCGTGACACCAAGAACACAGCGTCTGCCGAACCTGGTGCTCCACAAGGGAAAACCCAAAGACATCCCCCCATTGGAGGCGCTGGAACTACAAGGCCCCAAGGTGCTCGTAAAAGGCGCCAACGCAGTGGACCGTCACAAGCTGGCAGGGGTGCTCATGGCAGCAAGGGACGGAGGAACGGCAGGCCGACTGGCAGCCCGCTTTCAGGCCAACGGGTGGCCAATCATCAGTCCCGTGGGCCTGGAGAAAATGGTTTTTTCCGTCATGGAGGCAGCCAGGGAACTGGGCATAGACAGGATCGACATGAGCCTGGGAGCCAGAGTCGGAATGATGGCGCTGGTTGGAGCCCATGTGATAACCGAAGAGGAAGCCATACGAACCATCTCGGACGCGCAAGTAATTCACGTGGCATCCGGAGGTGTCGGTGATTCTCAGGGCTCGGTGTCCATTCTGATTCAGGGAGATGAACAAGGGGTACACAAGGTAATGGAGGAGATACAACTGGTAAAAGGAACCCGGATTGCTCCACCAGTGCTCATGACATGTCACGACTGCCATCACGAATGTGATTTCAAAGGCCAAGGGGCAAAGAGTCTGCCGCAGTATCTGCAAATGGACAAATAGTCTCATACTCACCTATGCTCGAACTGAAATGAAAAACAGGACAAAACCTAAAAAGTCCCTGGCAGCTCGCATCAGGAGCATGCTCATTAGCCTGCTGCTGATCTACCTGGTATCTATGCTCGGCCTTTACTTGCTGCAACGAAGATTGCTTTTTCCCAGACATATGACCCATGAGATCCCCGAAGCCTCAGAGGGTATCTCCGGGCTGGAAAAGATCTGGCTGGACATACCTGCTGATGACTCCACAGACGCAAGGATCGAAGCCTGGTTCATTCCCGGTCGTGGAGCGAGCGCCGAGCACCCTGAACCCCTCGTGATCTTTGCACATGGTAACGCAGAGCTAATCGATTACTGGCCAAAAAAGCTCCTGGGATACAGGGAAATGGGGGTCAACTTGCTGTTGCCCGAGTATCGCGGATATGGACGATCCGGAGCTTCTCCATCACAAGAGGCTATCGCCCATGACCTGGCCAGGCTCTATGACAAATTGAAAAAACGACCGGAGGTGGACCCAGCGCGAATAGTCTTTCACGGACGATCCATAGGAGGAGGAGTGGCATGTGCCTTGGCAAGGCTGCGCAAACCCAGGGCCATGATCCTCCAGTCCACTTTCACGAGCATCACCAGCATGGCAGGCCGCTACCTGGTGCCGGGATTTTTGCTGCGCGATCCCTTTGACAACCTCTCGGTGGTAGAACAACTGGACACACCCATATTGGTGATTCACGGCACAGAGGACAATCTGGTCCCTTTCGAACACGCGGAAAAACTCGCCAAGGCTGCCAGGCACGGAAAACTCGTGGCGTACAAATGTACTCACAACTCCTGCCCACCTGATTGGGACGAATACTGGGAGACCATCAGAACCTGGTTTGTACACAACGGGGTTTTGCAAGAATAGACAC
>JALVPF010000584.1 GCA_027031935.1 Myxococcales bacterium
CCACCAGGCTTTTCAGTCTCAATCAGATCCTCGTAGCTGAATTTGCCATAGAACGAAGGGACATAGTCGAGGCCAAGCGTATCCCGCAGAAACTCGTGGGTGCATTTATCTCCTCTGAAGATGACAACTTCTTCAACCACGGCGGCATAGACCCCATGGGAATCATCCGGGCGGCCATCAAGAATCTGCGCGCTGGACGGATCGTACAGGGCGGGTCCACCATAACCCAGCAGGTGGCAAAAAGTTTCATCGGGAGGCAAAAGACCTTCACCAGAAAATTCAAGGAAGCGGTCTTGGCCCGCAGACTCGAAAAACAGCTGGGCAAAGAGGATATTCTATATCTATACCTGAACCAAATTTACCTGGGTCATGGATCTTACGGAGTCCAGGCAGCTGCCAGGAATTACTTTCACAGAAACGTCTGGGAACTGACCCTCCCTCAGATGGCTACCATTGCTGGGCTTCCTCAGGCACCGTCTGAATATGATCCGGTGGCCAGGCCTGACGAGGCCCTCACGAGACGATCTTACGTGCTGACGAGGTTGAAAGAGGTTGGATTTGCGTCCCAAGCCGAAGTGGAAAAGGCGGCCAAAACACCCATAAACGCATTTCCCATCACCGATCTCTTTCGTATCAGATCTCCTTACTTCACCGAGGAAGTCCGCAGGCAACTACAACAAAAGTATGGAACCGAGGGAGTATATGAGGCAGGTCTTTCGGTAGAGACAACGCTGGACATGGACTGGCAACACGCAGCCCAGGAAGTTGTCAATCGGGGTCTGAAACAGCTCGATCACCGTCAGGGTTATCGCGGCCCGCTGTTGAACATAAAAGACCCCAAGCGCATTGAAAAATTCCTCCAGGCCTTGCAGGACAGGCTTCCAGATGGTCAAGTACCGGAGGACAAACCTGTCCTGGCCGTGGTAGAGGAAGTAAAAGAAAACCTCGCCAAGGTCGCCATTGGTCAAAACCTGGCTCTTCTTCCGGTTATGGGCATGAGATGGGCCAGAACGCCCAATCCTACGGTTCATTTTCGCTCTGCAGCAGCCAGGATCACCGATGTAAGGAAGGTACTCAAGGTCGGAGACGTCATCCTCGTACAAAAGGCATCGCCTGAAGCTCTCATGCAGGGAGAACACCCCAGTCTGAAAAAAATCCTTCCCAAAGACGCCACCATCGTGAAGCTTGACCAGATTCCGGCAGTCCAGGGTGCACTGGTTTCCATCGAACCTAGAATGGGATACGTAAAGGCCCTCATAGGTGGCTATAACTTCGAGGATTCGGAGTTCAACAGGGTCCTCCAGGCATGTAGACAACCCGGTAGTTCATTCAAGCCCATACACTACTCCCTGGCCATTGAAGAAAAGGGCTTCAATCCGGCCACGGTGATTATTGACAGCGCCATAGTATATGACGACCCTGAAAACCAGAACAGGTGGAAACCGGAAAACTACGAAGCGAACCACAAGGGAATGGTTACGCTCCACACTGCTCTGGTGAACTCCATGAACATACCATCCATCAAGGTCATGGATGCAGTTGGGATAAAAGAAGCAATTGCATGGGCTCACAAGCTGGGAATTACCACCCCTCTACGTGAAGAACTGGGTCTTGCCCTGGGTTCATCTTGCGTCAAGCCCTGGGATTTAGCCAAGGTCTACTGCATTTTCAACATGGGTGGCAGACGGCCGAAAGTGGGCTTCATTCGCAAGATCACTGACCGCTGGGGCAGGGTGCTGATGGATAAAAGCTCACACATGGACCCATGGCAAAGTTGGGATGACAAGTTCGACAGGGCATACGACAAACTGGCCAGCCCATCGGAACGGCTTCTGTCCCCACAGGGCGACTATATACTCGTACACCTCCTGCAGGGTGTTGCCACGAGAGGGACAGCCGCAAGGGCGAGGGCTCTGGGAAAACCGGCAGCGGGCAAAACCGGCACAACAAACGATTCGGCGGACGCATGGTTCATGGGCTTTACCCATGATGTGGTAACAGGTGTTTGGGTTGGCAACGATGAACCCAAAGACCCCCTTGGTCGTGGCGAAACAGGATCCAGGGCCGCGCTTCCCATCTGGATCGGATTCATGAAAGAGGCGCTGGGAGAACGGCCCCAGGCCGAGTTCGACGTGCCTGCCGGTATATCGTTCGTGAGAATAGACCCCTTTTCTGGGTTACGAGCCAGACCGGGAACACCTGGATCGGTAATGGAGGCATTCAGGCAGGATGAACGCCCCACAGAATTTGCACCCACTAGCGACATGGCAAAACCGAACCAGCTGTTCAAGGTCGACAGGTTGTATTGAGCCGTATTGAACCTGGGTGCTGTTCAAACAGAAGCAAGCGTGTTATCTTTAAGGTTCGTTGTTTGAAGATTATAAATTCGTATTGAAGTCAGTATCAGTGAGGTGATCGGATGGCCAACAGTACATCGCGTAGTGGAAGAAGACCTCCCAGGTCTGGGGATGCAGACCGTGTATCAACGGACGAGTCCTTTCCCGCGGCCGACGCAGAAGACGAAATTGACACCATTGATGAACCTGACTCGGTCATGGTTTCGGATGCTTCCGACGAGGAAAACGAAGACTTCGAACCCACAGGACCATCTGATGATGCGCTGGTCTTTGATGGCCCGGCAGCAGAAGCTGACGCAGGAGAGACCTTTGTTGGAGAGTTGCCCACAGATGATGTGGGCTCAGAGAGCCCGGTGGAGAAGACGGAGATATTGGCCGTTCCGTCAGAAAATGATACCAAGGTTCCTGTGCTTACCATCGAGACCCCGGATGGACAGATTTCCGATGTGGACATAATGAAGGACAAGTTCGTCCTTGGCAGGGCCCCGGACTGTGATGCGGTCATTCCCGATTCCCTTGTGTCTCGCCATCATGCCATAGTGGAAAAACGTGAGGATGGCTGGTATATCGTTGATCAGAACTCGGGTAATGGTACATACCTCAACGATGAGAGGATCCGTGACGAATTATTGTATGACGGGGACGTCATCGGTATAGGTGACGCTGTTGCCACCTTCGTTGCACCTGGTACCACCGCAGACCAGGCCCCGCGTCTTGATGCGACCCAAATGCTTCCCCAGTCATCGGTTCTGCCTTCAGAGGGTACCGGCCTGACGAGCGCCACCATGGGGCCAGGTTCAAACAAAAAGAAGAAACTTATTCTTTTGGCGCTTGTGCTGTTTGCGCTTGTGGCCGTGGGCATTGTGGCAAAAATGATACTGACGCCTCCCAAACCCAAGGGCCCCACCCCTCAGGAAATCGCTGCTCAAGCCAAGGCAAAGGCGCAGGCTGAAGCCAGAAGGGAATTCGACAAGGTAAAGGTGCTTGCAAAGAATGAGAAGTGGAAAGAAGCTCTTCCCATTATTACAAAGATCGCATCGGTGCTCCCGAATGACAAGACAGTCAAGGAATACAAGGAGAGCATTGAGATGGAGGCAGCGGCAGAAAAGTCCATGGAGACAGCTCAAGCCCTGATGGAAAAAAAGGACTTTCAAGGAGCCATGGCTGCCTTGACCAAGGTCTCCCCTGATTCGGGTCAGGCCGAAGATGCCCAAAAGCTGAAAAAAATAATAGATGATGCCCTGCTGACGGACAAGCTGGAAAAAGCAGGGAAGATACTGGAGGAAAAACAATGGGATGAAGCCATAGCCATGGCTGACTCCATACTTGTCTCTTTTCCAGACAACGAAGCAGCGACTGAAATCAAGAACAGGGCCCTAGAGGAAAAAGAGAAGTCCAAACGCCACATAAAAAAACCCGGCAAGCATCATCCTAAAAAACCCCCGAAACCAAAGCATGCGAAGTATCTGCTAATGGGACAGGCTCTGGCTTCATACAAAAACGAAAAACTGGACGACGCCCTGAGCCAGGCCAGCTCATCGGGTGTATCAGCGGATGGAGTGAAAGTTCTTCGCATGTTCCAATCTTTATACAAGAAGGGCATGGAGTGGTCGCGTAATCCCGGTGAATCGGCCAAGGCAATCAAATATCTCACAAAGGCAATCGCCCTTGACAAGAAACTATCAGGTGGAAGGGGAAAGATCAGCGACACCATCAAAAAGAAACTGGCGAAAGTTTACTTTCTCCAGGGAGTGGACGCACACACCAGGAAAAAATACCCGCTGGCATTCAATAGTTTCACCTCTGCACTCAGGTACAACAGCGGTCTGAACCAGGCCCGCAAGCGCTTGGGGGACTTGGAGATAGAGGCCAAGAAACTTTACGAAACCGCATACGTCATAAAAGGCTCATCACCGGAAAAAGCTGTCAGCACATGCAAGACCGTCATGGGAATGGTCAAAAAGAGGGTCATCTATTATTCCAAGTGCAAAAAGCTCATTGGAAGAATCCGGGGTCCCATGGGTGACACCAGCGATGATTCCGGGGGTTTTTAGCTGTCGAAATTCCAAAAGGAAGACTGTTGTTTCTGAACCGCTGAGATGATGGATTGGGCCGCGCCCGGATCTTCGCTTGTAGTATCAGGCTTCAAATCATCCAACATTACCCTCAAAACCTGCTCAACGGCCAAGGCCTGTCGCCTGACATCATAACCACCCTCCAGACACACCACGACCTTTCCAGAGGCGGCAGAAGCCATCTGCAGCATCTGCGCCATCAAAACACCATATCCTTCAGGACTCATGCGCATTCCACCCAATGGATCGGAAGACAGGGTATCGAAACCGGCACTCACTAAAAGCAGTTCCGGCTCGAAAGCAGATGCGACCGGAAGCAGGATACTGGAAAATATGGACGCATACTCCTTGTCGCCCATGCCGGTGTCTAGGGGGATGCTTATGGTGTAACCCTCAGCGCCCTTTCCTCCTATGTCCTGCAAAGCACCCGTACCTGGGTAGTAAGGGTACTGATGGGTGCTGGCATAAAGAACGTCACTTCTGTCCCAGAAAGAATGCATGGTCCCGTTGCCATGATGTAGATCCCAGTCCACAATCATGACCCTTTTGACACCGAGTTCTTCAGTGGCATGCTGTGCGCAAATGGCTATGTTGTTGAACAGACAAAAGCCCCTGGCCTGAGCCCTCTCTGCGTGATGCCCAGGTGGCCTTATGAGCGCAAAGCCATTGTCCAGTTCTCCTCCGACCACCATGTCCACCAGTTCAATGGCACCACCGGCAGCGAGCATGGCTGCCTGGAACGAATCCGGCGATGTGCTGGTGTCCGGATCCAGGGACAAGCTTGTGCCATCCGAAGATTCGACAAATTTGTAATAGTCTTCCGAGTGAACAAGGCATATCTCCGACGAGCTTGCAGTACGTGGTTTTACCTTGGTAAGCAGATCATTCAGACCAGAAGTGTCAAGCATTGAATATATCTCTTTCAAGCGCTCTGGTGATTCAGGATGGTAAGGCCCGGGATCATGCTTGATGAACAGAGGATCAGTGACCACGCCGGTCTTTCTCATGGCAGAATCTCCTAGGAAAAGGTCTGGTTTGAAATCTTATCCTTCCAAGGGCCCAAAACACAAGGCACTGACTATAACTTGACTCCACATGACTCCTAACGTACTATTTTTTCGTAGATTTTTGTGGCTGCTGGAAACACAATTCAGGAGAAAATCGACTTGTTCCATCCTGGAAACAAGAAAAGCTGGGTTTTGTGCCTTGTTTTCACGGCATTTTTTCCAACATCAAAAGTTCTTGGGGCTGACATTGTGGTGGTTCGTTCACACGCATCGGCAAAAGCTACAAAACTCTATGACGAGGCCATAGATGGAATAAGGCAGGGACTGCCCAAATCCTTTGAGATCATAGCCATGGAAGGTGATCTTGTGGATGCCCATAAGCTCGCCCAAAAAGTGATTGACTCCAATCCTAAAGTGGTCATTGCCATCGGAGTCAAAGCCGCCGTTGCGCTAAATGACCACGTCAAGGCCATCCCCGTGATCTATTGCATGATATCCCACTCCATACAGAGCAAATTGAAAAGCAGCAATACCACGGGTGTAACAATGCAGCCTACCCCGGGTGACCAACTCAAGGCTTTCAAGAAGGTGGTACCATCTCTTCATCGCATAGGACTGGTGTATTATCCAAAGCTGTCCGGCATGTTTGTCAAGGCGGCCAAAACAGCCGCCAAGGCTCAGGGTCTCGAGATAATAGCTGCAAAAATAGACGATCGCAGACAAGTTCCCGCTGCCTTGAAAAGTGTTCTTGCCAAATCGGATGGGTTTTGGATCCTGAGAGATGGTAAGGTAGTCAACCATGAATTTTTATCACAGGTGCTATTGATTCAGGCTCAGCGAAAAATACCCGTAATGGCCTTTTCGGAAAAATTCGTAAAAAAGGGTATCTTGTGCTCTTTTTCCTCCGGCTACAGAGAGCAGGGTAGACAGGCGGCAAAACTTGCCAATGCAATACTATCAGGTAAAAGCATTGATGAGCTACCCACTCAAGCGCCGGACGGGACTCTGACCATCAACATCACAGCGGCTTCAAAAATTGGCATAAGCATACCACCTGGGTTGAAAAATCAACCCAAAGTACGGGTACTGCAAAAGTAAAAGCGAGGGGAGCATGGAAAACAAATTTCTCTCCATTGGTAAAATGAATCTCAGGGGCAAAGTGATCCTGGTAATGTTCTCCTTCCTCTCTGTCATAATGCTCATCGTTGGCCTCGTGTTATTCCATGGGGTGAGCCAACAGCTTCAGGATTCTTTCATCTCCAGAGGGGGGATGCTGACAAAAAATATTGCTTCTGTAAGCACCGTTCATATTTTTTACGAGCAAAAGGAAGAGCAGCAAAAAAAACTCAACCGGATCATGGCCACTGATGAATACAAAGACGTCCAGTATGTTCTGGTACTGACAAAAACAAGCGACAAAAAACAAGCTCTGGATGGCACCGAATACAAGCTGCTGGCTTCATGGCAAAAAGGAAACAAACCCATAGATCAGATTATAGCACAGCACAATATTTCACCGGATTCGCTTCCCAAAAAGTCCGATGGCCTGATCTCATTTACAGAGCCCGTTTATCCCAGTATCAGCAGCATGTTCGACACCCAATCAACAGAAGAAGACAAGGCCGACAACACGCAAGGAGACGAAGATGAAGACCTGGTGATGCCTGGCGAACTGGACAATGGCTTTGATGATAAAAAGAACGATGGTGACAAATCTGGTGCCAAGATGGATGATCGGGTGCAAAAACACGCCATTGGCTATATCCTTTTAGGTCTGAGCACCACCCAACTTCAGCGCCAACGCAAAAACGCGTGGCTGAGCATGTTTGCAGTGTTGTTCATCGCTCTGCTCTTGTTTACTATTCTGGTCTTCCTGTCCTCCACGAAGATCCACCAGAGGCTCGATGCGATCATGGAAGCGGCCAGACAGATATCCATGGGCAACCTCACACAGCGTATAGAGGATGATGGCCGCGACGAGATCGGACAGATGGCTTCCGCTCTGGATCTCATCAGTTCAAATCTCAACGGAGTGATGTCTGCTGTGTCGAAGGTCAAAGACAGTCTCACCGATGCTGTAGAACACATCACAGGAACGACGGAGGAGGTAGTGCTCGGCGCCGAGCAACAGGTGGAGTCTGTGGATGACACATCCTCTTCCATGTCCCAGATGATTGTCTCCATCAGGGGTATTGCAGAAAACGTTGAAATTCTCGCCACCAGCGCAGAAGAGAGTTCCAGTTCCATCCTGGAGATGGCTGCCACCAATGACGAGATGGCAGACAACATTCACTCCCTGGCAGCCAGTGTCGAGCAGACCACTACTTCCATGGCACAGATGGCACAAACCATAAAAGAGGTGGCCAAGAATGTCGAAGAACTGAGTTCTGTTACAGATGAAACCTCTGCTTCCATGAGAGAGATGGATGTTACCATCGGGCAGGTAAAGGCGAATGCCAAGCAGACCGCGCAAATCAGCGATGAAGTCCGCGAAGACGCAGAAAGGGGCGCAGAAGCCGTAAAGCTTACAATGAAAGGAATGAATCGTATCAACGTCTCCACTGAAGAAGCATTTGACGTGATGAATCAGCTTGGCAAAAAGGTAAAAGCCATCGGCCAGATTCTCACCGTCATCGACGATGTGGCAGAACAGACCAATTTGCTTGCCCTTAACGCTGCGATCATAGCCGCGCAAGCTGGAGAGAGAGGAAAGGGCTTTGCTGTTGTTGCAGACGAGATAAAAGATCTGGCTGAACGAACCGCTTCATCCACTTCCGAGATTTCCGATCTCATAGAAGCGGTCCAAAACTCGACGGAAAATGTGATCAACACGATGGAGCGGGGATTACGAAGTGTCAAAGAAGGAGTAAAACTCTCTGACGAGGCGGAAGCAGCCCTGAAGAAGATTCTCTCGTCTACTTCTCAGTCAACCCAGATGGTGCAGGAAATAGCCAG
>JALVPF010000585.1 GCA_027031935.1 Myxococcales bacterium
CTTGACTATACAAACAAGGGGAAGGTCTTTGCCTGCGATATATCGGATACAATGCTACAGTGGATGGAGGAGAATGTCTGTCCCATGTATCCCGATATAATACCTGTCAATATGCAGGAGTCTTCAGTCCCCCTAGACGATGGAATCGCGGATATCGTTTACATGATGAGTTTGCACCACGAGTTGGAAGAACCCCTGAGGATACTGCAGGAGTCTTTCAGGCTGTTGAAAAACGGAGGCAGGATATTTATCGTTGATTGGAAAAAAGAAGATATGCCCATTGGTCCTCCCACCGACATAAGATACGAACCCGAGCGGGTCAGAGAACAGTTGCTCAGTGCTGGTTTTACGGACGTTGAAATATTCAACGAGATGCCGAAACATTTTTTGCTCCTTGCCAGAAAGAACTGACAGAAAACTTACTGGTCCATGGACAATGCGATTTTTTCAATTCCGACCTGCTTGAGGGTGTCCATTAGCCGTATCAAGTCAGTATATCTCACGTCCTTGTCTGCCTGTATGACAGCCTCATTTATTTTTTGTCCCGCAAGCATTTTTGCCAGGTCATTTAAGTGAATTGTTTTGGATTCATCGTGGTTTTTCAATATTAAGAGGCTTTCGTCAGGTGTGCTCTTTAGCACGAGTTTGATGGTCTTTGGCTCTGGCTCATGGGCCTTGGCTTCTGGTACCACAACGACCATTGGCTCTAGGGTCAACATGGAAAGTACCCTCTGTCTTGCGCCCAAGACCTGTTTTCCAGGGTCCAGTCCGTCTGGCATCTCGGAGACCGGATAGCAGTTTTTTTTCACCAGGAGGACTCTGTTTTCCGGAGCCAATTCCGAGTATTTTTCAAGCGTTCGTTTGCAGGCCCCTTCGGCGAAGATGTCTTTGCATCCTCCAGCCAGGACCCAGGCTTTGCTCTCAGGGGGAATTGACGACATGTTGTTCAGGGCTACCATGCAGCGTACAAAGTCATGGCCAGTTATGGTCGTGCTTCTTGTCTGTTCACAGGACGAAACAAGCGCTGTTATCAACAACAAAAATGAGCCATTGTTCATGGTCATGTTCCCTTCTGCCGTTGGAACTCAAAATCGAATCTGGAATCAAAGAATAATATATCAACTGACGGAAAATTCTCCTGGTTTCCGACCTTGGCCAAGTACTCTCAGGTAAAAAACATTGAACCTTCCCGCCAGGTATGGCGACTAATGAAAAATTCGGCCATAATTCCCCATGGAGGACGACATGCGCATTTCATACATGATGGTTTTTGTGCTTTCTACAAGTCTTGGTCTGGGTTCTTGTGGCTGGCTTGACGATGGTTCGCCCCGCTGTGAAAGTGGAGTAACTTATCCCCGATGCTCTGCCGACGGAGTGCTGGAGCAATGCCTGAGCGGGAATTATCTGCTGCGTGATTCCTGTACCCAGGGCAAGGTCTGTCTGGAGGGCTCGTCAGGCAGCGATCCGCATTGGGCGGCCTGCGTGCAGCAAGGGTCTCAAGAGTGTGATTTTCAGACTTTCGTACCAACATGCGATGGCAGCGGGAGCTTGTGGATTTGTTCCAGGCTTGGCTACACGCAAAAAGTGGTCTGTCAGCAGGAATTGGATGGTAGTGTGTGCAAGCAGAGCCCTGTCCGGGCGGCATGTGTAAAACCAGATGCGCAGGTTTGTGATCCAGCAGAGTTTGAGCCTGTGTGCTCGGGAGACAGACCAGAGTATTGCGATCGGGAGTTCGGCTTTGTCGCTTACAAGACAGCTTGCCAAACGCCGGAGGTCTGCAAGGTGGGAACCGATGGCCCGGTATGCGTGGGAAGCGAAAGCCAGCCCTGCGACTACCTGGACTACCTGCCGACTTGCCAGGCGGATGTGATCCTGGCCTGTGATCCCATCACCGGTTTTACCGAGCTACGGCCTTGCCAGGAAGGGCAGATGTGCTTGCAGAGTTCTTCCTGGCCTGGTGCAAAGTGCTTTGACGATTCGGTCTCACAATGTGATCGCACCTCTTTTGCCAGGCGCTGTGAGGACGGGAAATTGGTGGTCTGTAATGCTTTCGGTGTCGAAGAGCCCACCGAGTGTAATGGAGATATGGTATGCTTGAGTTCTACGGGCAATAGCGCATGTGCAGAACCTGACGCTCAGGCATGCGACTGGCTTACCTACGTGCCGAGCTGTGATGGAGATGCCCCTCTGGTGTGCGACGCCAACAGCGCTTTCACCCGACATCTTGCACCCTGCCAATTGCCCATGGTCTGCAGGATGAAAGACAGCGGTCCCGCTTGTGTGGCATCTGACAGCCAGGCCTGCGCGCCCGAGGATTTCTTCTGTGATGGAGCAGACAGGATCATCTGCTCTGGTGGGTGGACAGAACGCTGGCCCTGTGAACAAGGCCTCATCTGTGTGCCTGATGAAAATAATCTCTTTTTGCCGCTAAGCTGTGTGGATCCCGGTGCTCAGTCGTGCGAGGTTACGGAGCCTGCTGTATGTGATCAGCAAACAGGCATCAGATGTGCAGGCGGGTACCGGGTAAACTACGAGTGCAAGGAGGGAGAAGAATGTGCGAGCAATGGACAATGGTTCGGCTGCGTGCCTGATGATACCCCCACATGTGATCCGGGTTCATATGAAGACCACTGCCAGGACAACACGATGCATGTTTGTTGGGAGCCCGGGTTCGAGTTGGAGTTTTGGTGTTCTTCTGGCCTGGTCTGTGTCGACAGCGACAGCGGACCTGCCTGTGCTCCACCCTTCGATGCACCAGACTGCGATCCCGAGACAGTTATTGATCATTGCGAGGGTGATAGCATCGCCATCTGTATCGACGAGGGCAAGCTCATCTTCCGCAAGTGTGGGGAAGGGACCTCGTGCCAGGAGATGTGGAACGGCCCTGCTTGCGTGACTCAGTAAGCTTGCTCATCGGTCGGGCGTCTGTTGTTTAGAAAAACCCTGTATCCATCTGTATGCCTTATACAGCTCGTCCCTTTTTGATCGTGATCCCCGTGGCTGGTGCCCAGCCCGATAGAGAGAAGAGTTTTTTGTAGTCAGTGGATGAAATGCGACAGCATGTGCTAAAGCGGATTGAACACTCGTTCGAATCCAAAGGCCAGAAAATCCTTTTTGTTGCGAGTGGCAAACTCTGTGACTCCATGGTGCAGCAAGGTCAACGCCAGCCTGGTGTCAATGATGCGACGTCTTGGAAAGCTTTTCTTTTTGGCATTTTGCCAGACTTTGTCCATTACGGGGGCTGATTCCACGATCCGCCACTTGGGATTGGAACGCCATTGCAAGCACGCAGCGGCTGCTCGTTTTGCAGAAAGGGGATTCGGGATCACCGCAGGATTGCGCAACAGGATATACAGTTCCACCAGCACTAGATCACACAGAACCACGTCCTTGCGGTTTGTCAGAGATGAGATGAACTCGCGTGCTGCTTCATTTTCTTCACAGTCAAGATTCATGCTGTAGAAAAGTACATTGGTGTCCATGGATATCAATTATTGTTGCTCCGGTTCGTTGGCCAGCTCGCGCCATTTATCTGCAGGCACCATAAAATCCCCCAGGCTATGAGCATCAGGGGGCTTCCACTCATTGGATTCGCTTTCTGCGGATGCAGAATAGCACCTTACCATGTATTCGGCCCCTCGACGGATTAGCTCGGCCACACTCCAATCCAGTTGACGAGCCACTTTCTTGATTTGCTCATAAAGTGGATCCGGCAATTGTATCTGGGTTCGTTTCATGATTACAAAATTACATCGATTAACATATGATGTCAACCCCTTGGCCAGAAGATCCAGAGGTCAGCGAGAGCCTCGTTTCTTTGCTGAGTCCACGAGATTGGGAATCTTGAGGTGAGCGAGTTCATCGTCTTCGATAAGGGGTACGAGCGTTGTAGTTCCAAGGTCCTTGAGTCTGTCCAGGTCCGTGTCCATATCGCGGTCCCAGTAGTTGTACGTGCCCATGGTCTTTTTACTTGGAGCCAGGGTGATTGCCACCCAGCAATCGTGGGCATCCGAAGCCTCGAGTGTTCTGACCTGTGGTGTTTGACCTTTCCCTTCGTGAGCAATATCCACACTGTTGCTCCCAGTAACGCTTTTGTTCTTTCATGATGTGATCCGTCTCACAAAAACCACTACACATGATCCATTTTTCTCTTGAATTTCAACTTGTTGATCATCTCCTGAATGTTTGGCCTCCGATTTGCTGACACAGTGCATCAAACAAGGAGGTAGAAAATGAAATTCGCTTACATGATGACTACCGCAATCTTTTCCATGTTCCTGTGTACGGAGGCACTGGCAGAATCCAGCCAATCTGTCGTGCGTGTTACTCACGGCCAGGGAATAGGAGCGCCATCAGCCCAGACGGCCAGAAAAATACTGGTGGATGAGCTTAGAAAATTGGGTGTGAATGTTTTGGAGACCGAGGCTGACCAGGCTGGTGTAGACAGGATTTACGTTCTCGATCTGTCCAACCTGGGCAAGAAAATATTTGTGAAGGTGGAAGAAAGAAACAGCGACATGAAGTTTCTTTCGAGCAGGCACTTGACTGCTTTGTCCATAGAGGAGCTCGATGTGATAATTCCCAGGATCGCAAAAGCCATTGTGAAAAAGGTCCCCATGGATGCGACCGCGCGCATTGGCAACCTGTCCATGACAGAAGGCCGCAAGTGGGAAAAGCTGCCCGGTGAGTTTCTTTGGGGATTTGGGGTACTGACCGGAGGCGGGATCGCTCAGGGTGCCGGCATGGGATATGGAGTCGATTTCAGGATGAGTTACGAGATGGAGTTCATCAGGGTGAATTTTGAACTTGGAGGAACGACAAATTTTGAAAGTGAAGACGGATACTTTCGTACGGGAGTGGGCGCGAGTTACGTACCTTTGACTGGTGCCTGGTCTCCGTATTTTGGCATGAGCCTGGACTATATGTACATGGATGCCGGCTTACTCGATGGAGGAGGCGCTGGTGCAGTGCTTCAGGCAGGTTTTGAGTTTTTCCGTCTCAACAGTACAAGGATGCTTGTAGAGCTGGATCTCAGCCTGCCGTTTTTCCAGATGCGTGGCAACGATTCATATTATGACTACGACACCGGCCAATATATCTCTGACACCGAGGGTCAGTACAACGTTGCCCTTACAGGCGGCCTGACCGTGATGTGGTAAAAAGGTTCCACACTCCATCTTCATTGGACAATGAATTTTACTGTTGTCCGCAGCCACGTGCCAGATGGCTTTTCATCGCGGCAGCTGCTAGGGGCTTGGCCCAATGCGGTATTTCTTTGAGGTGCTTTGCGTCTGGTTCCACAATTCTCCCGTGTTGCATACGTAGGACAAGGCGTGGTTGTGGAGGTGTGCCATTAGCTGGATCCGCTTCAAAGCTGTTGTCATAAATACTCAATTTTGAAAGAACCGGGATCAGTTTGACGAGGTTCTCTCTGCTGCTTTCGAACCTGGCTCTAATCCTCTCTTCTGGGATGTGGTGCCCCCCACGGGCGACTCTGGCCTTCACCCGCTTAATGTGCCGTTCAGGACTGTCAAGGCTGATGTACCAGATTTGCACATCCAGGCCCTCGGTAGCTGCCTTCAAGAGCAGCCGCGTGATGGTGGACCCGCCCAGAGTGGTCTCGAATGCATAGTTCTTCCGATCCCTAATGGCCTCTTCAAGCAGACTTTTGCCTTTCTCCCACGCCATGCTGTTTGCCTCATCGAGTGACAGCTCGTCGTTCTCCTTCATGATAAGCCGTGTGGCGTCATCCGGATTGAAGTAGACACCACCGTTCTGGCGTAACCAAGCCCCGGCGATGCTGCTCTTCCCCGCGCCGTTTGTACCAGCCAGGACGAGTATCCGCGGTTTCGCATCGGCCTCAGTCACCCCGGTCTGCTCCCACCATGGCCGCTTGGCCCAGATCGTCGGGTGAAGCATCGAAGAGGCCGTCCATGGCGGCTATCGCTTCTGGCTTTTGCATCTGAGACAGCAACGCGTCGAACTCGCTCGACAGCTCATCCAACGGGCTCCTCCTTGATCGGAGAAGTTCCTCGTACTCTTCAATGGAGACAAGAACAGCCCTTGGTTTCTGGTGCTTGGTAATGCGCACCGGACCCTCGTGTACGGCCAACTCCAGCACTCGTGAGAAGTCGTTCTTTGCAGTTGTGGAAGCCACAGTATCAACCCACATCGTCGCAACCCTGCTGGCGGCCCGCGTTTTGATCTCCCTTCGAAGGGCGCGTCTTTTAGTAACACTCGATAGAGCACGAACGAGGATGGAGAATTCGAAGGGTTTGGTCAGGCAGAACGCACCGAGTTCATCAGCCTCGATCAAGGTCTCATTCGTAGTCTTCTCGGTCATAAGGAGAAAGGCAAGCTCAGGGCGAGCCTCTCTTGCCCGGCGAATCATGGTAGAAGCATCCATACCTGGTAGGTCGAAGGCTGAGAGAAACACATCAAACGGCTCCTGAGAGAGTATCTCGAGTGCGCGTTTGCCATTTGGCTCCCCATGTACATAGAACCCCATTTGCTTGAGAGACCGCACAAGCTTGGTGCGAAACGAGTACTCGTCATCGACTACCAGGATTCTTGCAGCAGCGGTTTCGGCAGTATCCATGGCTTGCTCCTTGTTTGACCATTATAATCATAATAGCCATTATGTTCATTATAGCCACTGTTGTTATTGTAGTCAAACTCATTACGAACGAAGAACCGGATAAGAAGCATGTATCGTTCTCGATGGGTTTTTACAGGCGGCAGGTGGTGACCGGAGGTGGGATCGCGCAGGGTGCTGGCAAGGGTTATGGAGTCGATTTCAGGATGAGCTACGAGATGGATTTTATCACTGTTTTCATTATGCCTGGATTGGTTTTTGAATATCCAAATAATATAAAAAGCGTTATTATAGCGTTATTATCAAAAAGAGGTTTGGCCCATGAAAATGCCCATATTGATCATGCTGACAATTCCCTTTGTACCTCTTCGCTCTGCAAAAGCCGGTTTTGATGAAGGGATTTGGCCGGGCATGAGTATCTCGCAGTTTCGATCCGTAAGACCTCATATCGTACCGGACAAGGTTCCTTTCAACCGTCACCTTGAAAAGAAAGATCAGTTTTTGGCTATGCAGGGCGTGTGGAGCTTTGACTTCAAAAATGGCATCTTGAACAAGATCTCCTTTTTGTCGAGGGGCGACGGAGTTTTTTCATTGGAGAACAATGCTGACAAGGAGTTGGCCAAGCAATTAGCGGTCTACAAAAAAAGACTAAAACGCACGGAACAGGCTCTAAGGAAGCTCATGGGGCCGCCTTCAAAAGTTTCAGACTTTCTATCGCGACAAAAGCCGAAGGACCAGACATCCACCACTGTCTACTCGGCCACCTGGAAAAAGGACAAGCTGCTTGTAAGGCTTGAGCTGAATTTTGAAGGATATTCCGGACTTCAGATGAACAATGCTGCAGCTTCTCCGCTGCGTTATGAAATATTGGTCTCCTTCCAAGGCGCTGGCGCTACTGGTGACATCCCGGGTCATGGTTGGGCTCCAGGTATGAACGCAAAAGCATTTGCAAATATGGAAAAAGAGCTTCTGCCAGATGGGCTTGCAGAAAAGGGACAGTGGGGTGTAAAAAAGATTGTACATGGAGTACAGGGCGATTGGACATTTACCTTCGACCGGGGAAAGCTGGACTGGTACTCGTTTACCCGATGGTGGAGAGAACCGACAGAACTCAATGCCAAAAGTTTTTCCGAGGGCCTGGCCGCTGCACGGGCCCTGATTAAAGAGTACAGGGCACGGTATGGAAAGCCCATTTCGTTTTACGAAAAGAATGCTTCTTTCAGGGACCCGAAAAAATATCACCATTGGGGTTATGATGTCATCGAGGCCAAGTGGATTACGCCCAAGAGCAAGATCAAGGTCTCCTTTGATTTTGAAGGTGGCAAGGGACAATACTCTCTTTTTCTCGAAGTCGGTGTATTCAGAAGGGACTATCCATGCTTTTGACTGGCGATTCCTGTGGCTGATATCTGCGCGATCAGGTCCTTAGCATTGTGTTGCCTGCTCTTATAGAAGCGCTCGCAATATGCGGCGTGACTATAGTTTTTTTCGCAGGCCTTCAATGGTCCCTGGAACAGCTTCCCCTGGTGTGGCTTGCGCTGATACCAACACTGCTGCACATCATGTATGGCATGGACGTGGCAAGCCAACCCTCGTCCATCTGTTGGAGTCAAAAGAAAAGTCAGAAGCCTGCCACGAGCGCCTGGGCCATTTCTGCCCGGCTGACCGGAGCGTCGGGGCAGAAGTTCATGGGGTTCGTGCTGCAGGGACCAAGAATGCCCAGGCGATACGCTGCCTCCACCTCACGGTAGAGCGGATGTGTGTCAGGTACGTCGCCGAAGGTCGCGGTGGGTGG
>JALVPF010000586.1 GCA_027031935.1 Myxococcales bacterium
TGGAAAAGAAAAGTCTTTACGACGGCGACAGGATAGAAGTCGGCAGCACTGTATTGCAATTTATCTGGCCCGAGACCCATAGACCTTCTGAGAAGTCGGATAAACAATCTTTGCCGCCGGGTTCGGCAGCGGTTAGCGAGACCGTTGCAAATGCCAATGTGTTTACGAAAACCGAGGGAGTCGGTTTGTTGTCGAGGATCACTTCTGATCCGAAACAAAAGAAGATTTTATTAATAGTCTCGGCATCTTTTGGTGGCTTGATTCTGTTGATGCTGATTTTGAAATTGATTTTGCCCTCAGGCCCTGAAGGACCCACCAAGGAACAGATTCTGCATCAGCAGAAGTTGGAAAATCGGCGCAGGTTTGAGAAACATTTGGATGCAACAAAGAGACTTGTGCAAAAGAAGGATTGGAAGGCTGCCTTGCTGGAAATCCAGCTTGCAAGAAAAATCGATCCAAAAAGCCAGATTGCACAGGAATATCAGGAGAACATTCAAAAGGAACACTCGGCATCCATTGCTCTTGAAGAGGCTCGTACTGCCATGGAATCCAAACAGTGGGATGTGGCCATGGCTGCCTTGACGAGGGTTGACAATGAAAGCGAATACGCAGAAGAGGCCAAGCATCTGAAGAGTGAAATAGATGATGAGATCACAATGGACTTGCTCGATGCCGGAGTACGGCTCATGAAAGAGGGCAAGTATAACCAGGCGCTGGTCAAATTCGATGAGGTTAAAAGAAAGGACCCTGAAAATTCCCAAGTTGACGAGCTAAGAAGAGACTGCCAGAAACAGATCGATATTGAGGAACGTAACCAAGGCAGAAGAAAAAGAAAAAAGAGACGGAAGAGAAGACGCAGAAGGGTTGTTTCAACAAGAAATACTACGGCTAGCACCGGACAGATTTTGGCACTGTACAAAAATGGAGAGATCGATAGGGCGATAATCAAGGCAGAGGGAAAAGGTGAGTTTGATCAGTCCAAATTGTTGAAGAAATTCAGGGCCAGGTACAATCGTGGGATGGTTCAAGCCCATAAAACAGGACTGGCAAAAGAAGCTGAAAAGAACCTGACCACTGCCTTGATGTTGGACAAGCAAATTTCGGGAGGGAAAGGAAAATATCATAATAGCATTTTGAAAAAACTGGCAAAGGTTTGCTACGTAATAGGAAGAGACAACATGAGCAGTCAGAAAAAATATCCTGTTGCATATCGGTACTTCAGAAAAACTCTCAAATATAATCCGAATGATGCCAATGCCAAAAAGCAGTTATCAATACTTGAGGGGAAGGCAAAATCTTTGTATGAGAGTGCCTATATCATCAAGACATCGGAATATGACAGGGCTACTGAATATCTGAATATAGTGGTTAGAATCGTTTCTCCTCGAAATATTTATTATACCAAGGCCAAGAAACTTCTGAAAAAACTCCAACCTTCAAAAAGTTTCGACGACGGTAATTCCGGCTTTTGAGCTTGTCGATGTATTTATATTCATGAGCACAAAGCCTGTTTCAGGTATCTTGTTGCTTCTGATATCTTCTTGCTGTGTCAGTTCAGACACATTTTCCAAGATTGAAAAACATCTCACCATCTTTTCTCTCAGGATATTATTGCAATTACAGATGCTTAAAGGGTTAAACAATACACCTATGGGCCTTGTTTCCATTTGGTACGCATTTCGCAGTCTCCATTGGACGTAGGGTTTGTTCCAACTGCTCACCATGATTTGGTGGAAAGGAGAAGCGAAATGAAAATGATAAAGAAAACAAATGTTCTGGTTCTGCTTGCATCGCTAAGCATGAGTTTTCCCGTGGGTTGCGAGTTTAGTCGGAGTATTGATTCAGGACCCATGGATTCCGGACTCGTGGAGCAAGAGTCTCAGGGCAAGATTTTTACCAGTCTTGAGCCTGCAAATCCCGAGGGAGAAGAGCAGGGGCTGCAGTTGCCCGACTCCCAATATCCTGAGCCACCCGGAGTGCAGATGCCAAAGGATCAATCCGGTTCAGAGCAGGGAATCGAGATCCCTGCCAAGCCTGGAGAAGAATCCAATTTTGCGTTTTCACACGTGGATAGACAGGTTGTCGACCACCTGAAGTCAGCGCGTGATTTGTTGTCCCGAAAGGATGCGGCTGGCGCAATACTGGAACTGGAAAAGGCCTTGTATGATGATCCATCTGACTATGACTCAGCCCTGCTTCTTGGGAATGTCGCAAGGAGGAGCAAGAGGATGGAACTTGCCACAGACGCATATATGCTTTGTGCGCAACTCGAGCCCGATTCACCTGAACCGTGGCTTGGCATGGCAAGACTGTCCTTGGCGCAAAAACAGATAGACCAAGCAGAGCAACTGGCCATAAGGGCTCTCGATCTCAAGCCCGGCAACGCCGAAGCAAACAACCTCCTGGGTAGAATCTGGCTGAAAAGATCTCACTGGCAAAAGGCAATAAGCTTTCTCCGAAAAGCTGTTGAATTGAATCCCGAAAATATCTTTTACTCGAATAACCTGGGATTTGCTTATCTTCTGTCAAGAGATTTTCAGTCAGCGGTGGAAATCCTGGAACCCATGGCAAACCAGCCGGAGGTTAGGGCTTTCATGGTCAACAATTTAGGCCTGGCATACGAGGGAATGGGACGGCTTCAGGATGCAAGGATGATGTTCGAAAAAGCCCTTCAGAAAAAACCAGGATATGTAAACGCAAAGGTGAACCTGGAGAGAATGGTACAGGTAGCCAAACAAGACAGTCTTACATCTTCGGAGGAAGAGTTAGAGCAAGCTGACGATATGGGTACAGATGAAAAAACAGAGGATCTTATCCTGGGAGACGATGACGAGTAGTTGTTAGCATGGATAGGGAGAACATGTGCAGGCATCTTTCGTGAGAGATGTCTGTACTTGTTGTTACAATGCCCCGTGAGAGTTACACTCCATTCAGAGGTAACATGATGCAAGATGCTCATCACAAGGAAAGCAAAAAATCATCACGATTTACGGTTTGGCTCGTGCGTTTTCTGGTGCTTGTTTCTTTTTGTATACTTGCCGGTGCCATAGCAGTTTTTTCAATTTTGCTATATTTCAACAGTTCTCTGCCTCAGCTAGACAAACTGGAGGGATACAATCCACCACAAGTAACACGCATGTATGACATCAAGGGCAGGGTTGTCGGGGAGTTTTTTGAGGAGAAAAGAACGCTGGTCCCTTTCAGTTCCATTCCAAAGCATGTTCGGGATGCATTTTTGGCAGCGGAGGATGCTGATTTCTATAAGCACAAGGGCTTGGATTTTCCGGGTTTGCTCAGAGCGTTTTGGGCAAATTTGAAAGCGGGAAGGGTGGTACAGGGTGGAAGTACCATTACTCAGCAGGTGATCAAGACTTTTCTGCTTGGGCCGGAACGCAGCTATTCCAGAAAGATCAAAGAACTTCTCCTCGCTTTCAAACTTGAGTCCAACCTGACCAAAGATGAAATATTATTTCTATATCTGAATCAGATTTACTTTGGCCATGGCTGTTACGGCGTACAGGAGGCGAGCAGGTTCTATTTCGGCAAGGACGTAAAGGAACTGGACCTCGCACAAGGGGCGGTTTTGGCGGGATTGCCCAAATCTCCTGCCAGATATTCTCCGGTAAGACACCCCGACCTCTCGCTCAAAAGACGCAACTGGATTCTCGGACAGATGAAGCAAAAGGGTTTTGCGGAAGATGGCCAGATCGAAGATGCTCTTGGTGAAACGCTGGAGGTAGTTGGCAAGGGCTTTGATTTTTATGCCAGCGCTCCTTACTACGCGGAGTACTGTCGACGTCAGTTGATTAAATTGTTTGGCAAAGACAAGGTGCTCCGTGGTGGTCTTCATGTCCAATTGGCCCTGGATCTCGACTTGCAGAAGATGGCTCGGAAAGCACTGCAGGATGGACTGCGCAAGGTCGATGAAAAGCAGGGTTATCGTGGACCATTGGGAAGCATTTCTCTCCAGTCAGTTAAAGAACTGCATGCCAACACTCATTTTGAGGGGAAAGAAAACCAGTTATGGACTCTTAGTGTGAAAGAGAAGGAGTCCGATTCTGACCAGCAGTCGTGGAAAGCCCATCCTGTAGATTTTGAGTCTCCCACCAGGGTTGTTGTGCCGGTCGTCTCCATTACGGGTATCGGTCCAAAGGCCGTGGCAAGGGTTGACCTGGGGACAAACATCGCGTCAATGGATTTGTCATCCATGTCCTGGGCAAGAAAGTTTTCTCCGGTAAAGTGGACGCCAAGGCCCAAAAGCGTGACTCAAATCCTGTCAGTTGGTGACCTTGTTGAGGTGCTGGTCGAGCATGACAAAAAGGGCGGCATAAAGTGTAGCCTTTCTCAGCCCCCATTGGTTCAAGGGGCCATAGTCTCCATCGACCCTCGAACCAGACATGTTTTGGCAATGGTAGGTGGCAGCGATTACAACAAGAGCCCTTTCATTCGGGCGGTACAAAGCAAGAGGCAGCCAGGCTCTTCTTTCAAGCCCATCGTTTATGCCGCTGCCATTGACAGAGGCTTGCTTACCCCTGTCAGCATACTAATGGATAGCCCGGAGGTATATCGCTTGGCTTCCGGAAGGTCCTGGAAACCCATGAACTACGAGCGGGAGTTTCTTGGACCTGTAAGTGTCAGATACGCATTGGCTCATTCCATCAACACCATAGCCGTGAAGATCGCTTCTGAGACAGGTCTGGCTGACGTTATCAAGATGGCCAGAGCCCTTGGAATCAAGTCAGAACTCCAACCGAATCTGACCCTTGCTTTGGGCTCTTCAGAGGTGACTCCCCTGGAGATCACAAATGCCTATGCGACATTTGCTGCAGGGGGGATTTCGCAGGATCCTGTGTTTATCACAGGCATAAGCACATCTGATGGCAAGCCTGTGGCCCATTTTGGGTCTGAACCGAAACAGGCGGTTAGACCAGAAGTTGCGTATGTGGTAACATCACTGCTCCGTTCTGTGATACAGGAAGGGACGGGAAGAAAGGCAAGAAAAATAGGGCGGCCCCTGGCAGGAAAAACAGGGACTGCCAACCAGCAGAGGGATGGTTGGTTTGTTGGATATTCTCCCGATCTTACCTGTGGAGTTTGGGTAGGATTTGATGATCATTCAAGACTTGGGAGAGGTTGGGCTACGGGCGCTGGTACTGCGCTGCCTGTTTGGATCGAGTTCATGGAAAATGCACTTGCGAACAGACCACGACTTCAATTCCCTGCTCCACCGAATGTGGTTTTCGCCAGAGTAGATCCTGAAAATGGGCTCTTAGCTCGACCTTGTCTGTCAAACGCACGATTCGAGCCCTTTGTTCAGGGAACGGAGCCGCGAACAATGTCAGAAAATTGCGATTCCGAAGGAAACACCGATGACAATCTGACCAAAGGAAAAACAGGGGAAATTCCGGATCAGATTCCGGATGCTATGTTCAGATGAAAAAGTGCATTTTGTTGTTGCTTCTATCAGTGATCTTGTTGTTATCCAGCAGGGCTTCACCCAAGACGCCCGCTTTGCAGCTCATTGCCGAAAAGTTCAGCAAGGATGTTGGTTCTCAAATTCAGGCAATGACCCATGAAGTACCGGTAGCTGTTTTGTCTCTTCAAGGGGACCAGGCACTGTTGGGTCACGAGGGGCGACTGTTGCAGGAACTTAAGCAGTTGCTTGTTTTTCAACTCGAGGCAGGAAATGCTATCGATAAGGTTGAAATTCTCAATAGCGGAAAAGTGGCCGATGCTCTTGAAGATGCGAGGAGACAGGGGGCGAGTATTCTCTTCCGCTGTGTTTTGGGTATCAAGGGTAAAAACCTGATTTTGACCACCGACCTGTATTCATTGAGAAAGAACTTCTGGGAAAGAATGCTGGCGCCTGCACCGGAAGGAAGCTCCAGGCATTTTTTCAATGCTGTCAGGGCGGATAAAGAAATTTTTCTTCTAATGGATAGCCCCAAGGCCCCGCCATACCTTGGAAGCTGGCGTCTGAGCCAGTTGCTTTATCTTCCAAAAAGAATCCTGGACCTTGGTATGGGTGATTTGGATGGCGATGGTACGCAGGAGATCATACTCCTACTCGATGATACCATTGAGGTATACACTATTGAACATGGTGGATTTGCGCCAAAACATCTTGTGGAATACAGTCTGAACAAGATTCCAGAATCAAAGATCGTATCAAGAGACCCTGTGGGTACTCTGGTGGTTTCAGATTTCAATCATGACGGCAAAGCGGAGATATTTTTTAACTACTTCAATCGTCGTTATGGACAGGTTTTATCGTGGACTGGAGCCAAGTTGGTGGCGGTCAGAAAACTTGATAAAAACCCGCTTTGCCTGTTGAGATTGGCTTCAAGGCCGATAGTGGTTTACGGAGAGAAGGTTGCTGGAACAAACTATTTTTCGCCAAAAGTCCAGGTGGCTGATATCAACTCTTCTAAAGGTAAAACACACGAACTGGGGGCTCCATTCGTTACGCTTCGATGTTGGCAAGGTGCACAAGGTTCTGCAGAAATTATCGTTGTTGATACCTCCGGAAACCTCGAAGAGTATTCAACGAATTGGGTCTCAAAAAATTCGCGAAATGACTGTGGGGCAGGTGTTTCCCTTGCAGATCTGGATGGAGATGGACTTGCAGAGCTGATTGTATCCGACCATGTTTGGCCAGGAGAACCAGACAGCCTGAAGGTAATCTCAAAAGGAGAACTCGCGTTCAGCTCAAAGGATCTCATTGGAGGAGTGGTGGCGATTGCAGCTGCTGATAATTCTACGGATGGTGTATTACTTGCTACCGTAAACACCGCCGATCATACAAGCCGTGTTTATCTGCTCGGACCTTGATCAGGGACCAATTTCATTGCGTGTTACAGGAGTTTGGATTTTGCCTGAAAAGTTTGAAAGAACACTGTCAGCCAGTACTGCCATCATTCTGGTGTTTTCGGTTTTTCTGCTTTCGCTTGCACTGTGGCACGGGCCATGTATGGGCGCATCAAGGATTCCATTTGGCGGAAGTATCACGCTACCCTTGGTCGAAAGTGTTCACACCACTAATCCCATTTATGTTTCAAACTACTCGGAGATAATGATCTCTGAACAACTTCATGAGACCCTGTTACGAAGAGGCAAGGAAGGTACCTTTGTTCCTGCCTTGGCGCAGTCTATCCCAGAGGTGTCCCCCGACGGCTTGCTTGTAACCATACAGATTAGACCTGGGCTGACATTCCATGATGGATCTTCTATTGATGCTCATGCACTTATTTCCTCCTGGAAAAATCTCCTGAGACCAGAGTCTAAGTCGCCTTACTGGTGGCTTCTTGTCGGAATTGATGGCGCACTGAATTTTCATACAGGAAAATCCACAAAAATATCTGGACTCGAGAGGGTCAATTCTCTGACGGTTCGCGTCAGGCTGACTCGACAGCAGAGCTCCATCGACAGTTTTTTTGAGGCAATATCTTCTTTGCCTACCGCCCTGATCCCAGCCAGGGAAAACAAGCAGGAAATTGATCGAATTCTCAACCCGCATGGAGCAGGACCTTTCTTGTTGACTTCAGCTTCACAGAACTATGAGTATGTCCTGGCTCCATTCGCCAGGCACTGGGCAGGGCGTCCTTATTTGCAAAATGTTACCTTTCTGGCCATCCCGGACATGAAAAAGCGAAGGCTGGAGTTTGAGTTGGGCAAGCTTGACGCAATATCAGAAAAACCCAAGAGTGATATCGAAAAACTGAACGTTCTCACTGGCCCCCTTTGCCAGAGGTTTTTTCTCGCTTTCAACGAAGAACACATCAAGAGCTTTCCCGAGGGTTTCAAAAAGGCCGTTGTCAATGCCATAGACAGGAATGCTCTTGCTGATTATGTGGTGGGAGAAAAAGGAAAAGCTGTTGATGAGTTTTTTCTTCCACCTGTTGACGGACTTCCTGCGCGGGTTGCGCAACGAGATATGTCCAAAGCGAGGGAATATTTCAAGGCATTGGCTGAGAAAAGATTTGGCGTCTCGGGGTTGATACAGTTGATTGTACGCGAAGACAGTCTCATGGACCGTACCATTGCTGAACGTCTACAGGTAGATCTTGGAGAAGTAGGGGTCGTGCTTGTCGTGGTTCCACTTGATGAAGAGGCCTACAAGACCAGACTCGAGACCGGTGATTTTGACCTGCGACTGGAACATCTGCAAGCTTTTGTCCATTCTTCATACATGCAGATGATTCAGGTTGTGGTAAGAACTTTGGGTGTTAAGGCAATTGAGGATGCGATACGTTGGATGGCTAATTTGCCAAGGTCAAAGAGTCAGGATGGGATAATCAGAGAACGCGGCAGGAGTTTGACCCTCAGATCGAGTTGGGTACCAATTTTTGTAAGTTC
>JALVPF010000587.1 GCA_027031935.1 Myxococcales bacterium
AAGGGAGGCGGCCACCAGGCAGCCTGTAAAAGATGCCCACATCAAGGCGTGGAAAGAGTTTCCTTTGGTAAATGCGTCCAATACTCCCCAGTTGCCAGCAGGATCATCAGACATCAGGATGGATCTTCCGTCCAGCCACATTCCCACCATGACAACAACAACGACGGTAAACACGGGGATGGCAGCATTGAGCCAACGATGTGGTTTTCCTTCCACCGGCTCCAGCGCTTTTGCTTCGAAATCAGAGGCTGGTTTTGCCCCATCTCGCATGACCTTGCCCTCTTTGGCAGCCCTTGTCTCAGCACGCAACATGGGTCCGAAATCACGCTTGCTCATGACCAGGACAAATCCAAAAACCAGCATCAGGATAGGGTAAAAACGATAGGGAATGGTCTGCAAAAAGACGGTGTATGCATCAGCGTTCACAGAGTTTGCATGCAACTGCTGCGCTATGGTTCCAACCTCCATGCCTATCCAGGAAGATATGATTGCCAGGCTGGCTACTGGAGCGGCCGTGGCATCCACTAAAAAGGCCAGCTTTTCTCGACTGATCTTCAGTTTATCGGTGATGGGACGCATGCTCGTTCCCACCAGCAGGCTGTTTGCATAATCATCGAAAAATATCACCAGGCCCATGAGCCAACCCGCAAGCTGGCCCCTTTGACGATTGGTGGCAAGATGAGTAAAGCCATTGGCCAGGCCCATGGCTCCGCCGCTGCGGGCGATGATGCCCACCATTCCCCCAAGCATCAGGCTGAAGATGATCACAGAGACATGATCTGCATCAGCCATGGCCCCCACCACATAGTGATCCAGAGACCTGAGAAAACCGGTTCCGGGGTTCTGGGCCAAGAGGCTGGCACCTAACCAGACCCCCACCCAGAGGGCCAGGACCACCTGTCGAAATACCATGGCAAGACCGATGGCCACCAAGGCCGGCAACAGGGACGTCCATTGGGCAAGATTTTCCATGACTTGGATAATACACTAGTTTTCATACATTATTACAAGGTCTTTGGTTTGACAAACTAACGATTTGGAAGCATGTGCTTTTTTGGTAAATCAATACAATCATATGGAATTCTGGTTTAAACTTACAAATCCAGCCCCAAAATACATAGAATCTATACTATCATATAGATATTAGGATAATAATTTGAAAACAAATGCAAGAAGGCCTAAAATCTATATGATTTCATGGGAATCAAAAATGACCAAGAAAGAATCGATTATCAAACTAGGCAGGAGTATTCGCCTTAGGCGAAAGTCACTGGGAATTACCCAAGAGGAACTGGCGGATCTTTCCGGTTGCGGCACCGCATACATCCACCTTCTGGAACACGGAAAAAGCGGGCTTCGACTGGAGAAGCTCCTTGACATCTTGCAGGTGCTGGGGCTGCAGCTTGCCCTTGAGCAAGGAAGAGATCACATTCGAATCGATGAGATAATCTGATGAAGTTCACCCAAGCCAAAGATACCCAAACAGCAAGTGTATATCAGGGCGAGCATTTGGTTGGAACACTGCAACGTACCAGCCATGGAAGTCTTTTCAAATATTCAGAAGATGCCGATGTAAAAAAAATAGGTTCCCTTTGCGGCATTGCATTCAGCATTCCTTTGAAAAACAAAAGTGTCTCCACCTCTGGGGTCAATCTGCATCCTTTCTTTACTGGACTTTTACCTGAAGGACTTCGCCTAAAGGCCCTGACCCGGGCAGTAAAGACCAGCCAAGACGATCTTTTCAGCCTGCTGCTGGCCAGTGGAACCGACAGCATCGGGGACATCTCTGTCACGACGAAAGACGAATTTCTGGAGGATGTGTGGCCCGAGCTGGAGATAGACGCATATGGGCCTCATTCGTTCAGCCAGGTCTTGAGAAAAAGCCTCGACTCCTTTGACAAGGAGTTCGTACCCAAATTTCCAAGTATCCCAGGTGTACAGGATAAAATATCCGCATCCATGATCTCCATCCCCGTGAGGATCAAAAACAAAAGCTCCATGCATATACTGAAGCTCTCCCCCAAAGACATGCCCCTGCTGGTGCAGAACGAAGACTTTTTCCTGAGTCTGGCAAAGTCATGCGGTCTTCGAGTCCCCAACCATAGGCTAATTCAGGACAAGCAAGGACAATGGGGCTTGCTGATCCAACGATTCGACAGGCTGGGCAAAAAGGGTCAGAAACCCAAAAAACTTCATATGGAAGATGCCTGCCAATTCCTAAACAAGTATCCCAGCGAAAAATATCGTATCTCGTGCAGGACCATCGCAGAGGGCATCTTGGAGCTTTCGTCTGCGCCCCTGGTGGACCTGAGCAGGTTTATACAGCTCGTGGCCTTCTCATACCTCATGGCAAATGGAGATCTCCATGCAAGGAACATCAGCCTCATGGAGAGCCCTGATGGCAAAAGAATCGAGTTGACGCCCGCCTATGATCTGATCTGCACACTGCCCTATGGAGATCGCAAGATGGCCCTGGCTTTTGAAGGTCGGGACGACAATATCAAACGATCAGATTTCATCTCCTTTGGAAAAAGGCTTGGGCTCAGAGAGGCAGCCATAGACAGGATGCTGGGGAGAATGATCAAGATCGTCTCCGAACACATCAGCAGACTGGGGAATCTGGGATATAGAGAAAGCAAGACCAAGGACATGGCTCGCGTCATTGCCAAACGATTGGAAGATCTTGCCCATTAGTGGAAAATAAAAGCATAATCGCCCTTGGATAAAACAACAGGAGGCAAGACATGTGCGGCATCGTAGGCTACGTTGGAACCCAACAGGCCTCACCCATCTTGATGGACGGCTTGGCGAGGCTCGAATACCGCGGATATGATTCAGCCGGACTTGCCGTACACGATGGCAAACAAATACACATTCACAGGGCTGCCGGGAAACTCTCGGCCCTGCGTGCTGTCCTCGCATCAGAGCCCATGAATGGCACCTGCGGAATAGGCCACACCAGGTGGGCTACCCACGGCGCACCTTCGGAACAAAACGCACACCCTCACGCATGGGGAAAGGTGGTGGTGGTACACAACGGCATCCTTGAAAACCACGCACAGCTTAGAGAACAGCTATTGAAACAGGGACACAAATTTTCTTCTCAGACCGACACTGAGATCCTGGCGCATCTCATAGATGACGAACTCAAGGATGTCACCCTGGAACAGGCAGTCACGAGGGCCTTGAAAAAGGTCAATGGAACCTACGCCCTGGCAGTATTGTGTACCGATTTTTCAGATCGGCTTGTTGTAGCAAAAAACGCATCTCCCCTGGTTTTAGGAATAGGAGAAGGCGAAAATCTCATCGCGTCAGATATTCCGGCATTATTGGCCTACACCAGAGACGTTATCTTTATGGAAGACGAAGAGTTGGCCCTCATCACGGCCCAAGGTGTAAAGATAGAAAATTTCTCTGGAGAACAGATAGAAAGATCCCCAAAGCGCGTGAACTGGACTCCCATGATGGCGGAAAAAGGTGGCCACAAGCACTTCATGCACAAGGAGATCCACGAGCAACCACGGGCTCTTGCAGACACCTTGGCAGGCAGGTTGAACTCAGACCATCGCGATGTGACTCTTGACCTGTTCAAAATGTCTGACACTGACATAAAAAAACTGAACAGGATACTGATAGTGGCCTGCGGCACCTCGTGGCACGCAGGCCTGGTTGGAAAATTTCTCATGGAGGCGCTTGCCCGCATTCCTGTGGAAACAGATCTGGCTTCGGAGTTTCGTTACAGAAAACCGCTGGTGGGCAAGGACGATCTCGTGGTGGCCATCTCGCAGTCAGGTGAGACGGCCGACACCCTCGCTGCGGTTCGTGAGGCAAAGGATCTTGGCACAAACCTGCTGGCCATCTGCAATGTTCTCGACTCCAGTATTCCCAGGGCCTGCGAACACGCACTGTATACCCATGCAGGACCGGAGATTGGAGTCGCCTCCACAAAGGCCTTCACCACCCAGATTGCAGCCCTGGTAATGTTGGCACTGAGGTTGGGAAGGGCTCGCGGGGTATTGCAAGACGCGACAGCTCAGCACATCGTTGATGCACTGAGCGCCCTTCCCGAGATAATAGAAAAAGCCCTGGAGCATGAAGACGCCATAGCACGAATCGCCAGGACATTTTCATCCGCCAGGGATTTTTTGTATGTGGCGCGAGGAATAAACTACCCCATAGCCCTGGAAGGCGCCCTGAAGCTAAAGGAGATATCTTACATTCATGCTGAAGGTTACCCTGCAGGGGAACTCAAGCATGGTCCCATAGCCCTCATAGATGAACACATGCCGGTGGTAGCCATTGCCACGAAAAACAAGTCATACGACAAGGTTCTTTCTAACCTGGCAGAGATCAAGGCCAGGGATGGAAAAATCATCGCCCTTTGCTCAGAACCCGATGACAGGATAAGGGAGCTTGCACAGTTCATAATACAGGTGCCCACGACCATTATAGAGTTGGAACCCATGATCAATGTCATCGCCTTGCAGCTTTTGGCCTACCATGTGGCTGATTTCAACGGTACCGACGTGGATCAACCTCGCAACCTGGCAAAGAGCGTCACGGTTGAGTAATCGCCTGTGTAAAAGAATCAGGGACTGACGGTAAGCCCCACGTTGACAAAAATACTGGCCAGCTCGAAGCTTCGGTCATAGGTCTCTGTGGTATAGGAAAAAGTCTCGCTGTCAAAAACGGGTTTTCCATTTTCACCAAGTACCAGCTTGCTCGTCTCAGCCCTTGCCGTTCCGTACCTGAAGCCCAACTCACAAAACAATCCCACGCTTGAGTCCTCAGGTTGCCATGCTGCACCAAGGCCCCCCATGACGCTAAACCCGTGGGCCAGCTTGTCGTACAGGTCTCCATCCGCGGCAAAGGAATAACCCCCAGACGCTACAACATACAGCCTTATGGGATCATGAATGATATTGACATGGGCCACCACATCAGCGTGCATCCACACCGTATCATACAAGCTATCGCTGAGCATGGTGTAATGCAGCGAGGGCCGAAGTCCTATCCACAACAAATCCATGATGGGATAAAGGAACGTGGCGTTGACCCCGCCCATGAAATCTATCCCTGACATCCCGCCAAATGCATCGGCACCAATTTGAAACCTTATCTTCGGTCCAGAGTCAGATGCGATCACCAGGGGTGCAGGCTGGTCTCCTGAGGTTTGTACGCCTTTGTCCTCCTGGGCCAGGACAGGATTTGCGACAAACAAAACAGCTACTACCCACAAACCAAGCGCCGTTTTCATTTTCATCCTCCCTTGCCTCAGTAAGTTGGAATATAACCCTGGATGGTTATCCAGTGATTGTTGTCAAAAATAAGAGTATTGCGTCCGCCAATATTCTTTTCGTACTGATAGTGAATCTGCAAAGGAATATAAAGAGGGATGAGGTTTATCCCCACGGCGCATCTCATGATTTCGTAGTGACCAGCCGCCTGCATCTCCAAGGCATCCACCATTGTCTCGAAGCGCCAGTCTGCATTCAGCTCAGGCTCCTGCATGTACTGATATCCAACGCTGCATCCTGCATCCATCATTAGAAAAGATACGTTCAAACCCATCTGGGCAGCAGCACCGAGACCAGGAGTATATTCGTAGGTTTTTCCCGTAAGATCGGACATGTCAGGAAAATACTGCCGGTTGGGATCCAGCATGTCCAGCAAGGCATTGCCTCCTTCTGTAGGTTTGGGAAAATCGGGATATCTCCTGTGACTCTTGAAAAAATACGCAGCCGTGAACTCGGCCGAGAACACCAGCCCAAACCAATATTTGTATTGATAAAGACGAATGTCGAAATCTTTCGAAAAGCCCACTCCAAAAGAGCCTGTCCCCCGGTCCAGCGCAGGCCCGGTACCCAGGGTGAGGGAATTGTCGGGATCGGCCAGGCTTCCGGTAGGAAAATACACCCTACCGGTGAAAGAACCGCTCCATCGGTGCGATCTGTAATAATTCCACGAAAAGCCCATGTTTATATCAGCCAGTACGTATCCGCCCGTGTCATAATCCTTCCCGGGCCCCAGCTCGTCCGAATACTGAGAATTATCGATCAGGCTCGGTCGTCCCAGGTGGGTTAGATAGTTGAGAAACCAGGCTGAGGCTTCATTGGCATATGCAGCCTTGACCGTTCCGTCATCATTGAACCAGGCCGATTCAGCAGTAGGATAGTTATCGCGTTGCATGTAAGAGTTAATCAAGGCCAAGGCAAAGGGATCGACCTTTTGCAACTTGGGACGCATCTGTATGTGAGCCTTTTGCAGAGGAAGCTCAAAATAGAAATCCAGGGGATCGCTTATCCCATAAGAATACTGCATGGTGATCCCGTATCCTCCACCTGAAGCGCCCAGGTCCAAGGACAACATGGGATTTTCCTCATCACCAAATTCGATGGGCTGAATAATGGGTGTTCGCACCCTATGGCGATCAAAGCGACCCACCGCGTCTCTCTTGTTCCACTCCCACTTGATTCCAAACACCCCCTGAGGAAGCTGAGAAGTCAGACCATACAAATCCAGCTCTTCCACCCGTTTGAACCATTCATCCCAATATCCCGTATAACGCTCCCACAAACTGCCCTCGGCAACTGAGACACCGGAGCCCAACATCACTGAACAAAATAAAAACGAAAGCAGAGTACGCCCAATCACCGGGTCCTCCTTTCAACCCCTTTTTATATTGAAGTCAACATTGTATATCTGACGTACCAGATCTTCCAAGCACAAAGAAATATTTAATGCGGACAAAGGTCCGGGACTCATGGTGCGTTCATAGTCATATTTGGCGTCCCAAAAAAACTCCGGCGGCATCAGATAACCGAGCTCGTCATTGGCCAAAGCAAAAATGAATTTTATTTTTCCAGGCAAGCGCGAAAGCAACTCCAGTCCCAGCTCGGGACTTGGCTCTCCAGGTAGCCCAAGGATTACGGCATCACCCAATCTAGCAAGACTCACCTCAGTGGCAAAGCCCTTCGAGATATCTCTTCGCTCCACCACCCCCAAGGAGACCAGAAGTTCAAAAAAGGGGTTGTCCTTGGGTATGGTTGGCGTACCGCCAACAGAAACTATGCTCTTGAACTCTACAGGCTTGTTTACCGTTTTTCTGGCGATACGAACTGCCGTCCGAGCCATGGCTGCACCCAAGGCATCGGCAAACTCGTATCGTTGTTCCATGGCAGAATCATGGGCCAAGGCCCCCGTCACCATGGCGCCAAGGGATCCGTTTACATACAGGGCGACACCACCAAGCGCTCGCTCCACACCGTCGCAGCACCTTGAACAGAAATCTGCAGAAATCAGGGTGTTTGTCTCCCCCAAGGACTCGGGATGGCAGGCGTGCTGAACGAGTGTGGCGATAGGCGCACCATTCTCCTGCCTTACATGCATGATCCTCATCTGCCGGTCCAGGACCCTGGAGCGCTCATTGGAGATCCACTTGCCCCTTGTGTCGAACAGGCCTTGACCAAAATGGACCCGTGCCGGTTTGGCAGAAGACAGCGCCATGCTGACAGCTTGCACGATACCACCTTGGACTTGTTCCATGAACCCATGGTCTATCCCGGAGCGAATGGGCACGACTCCCCCCAATGATTTACCCCACATGCCCAAGGTGTCCGGTGCCTGATGATTATGAGTAGAAAGCAACAAAACGGACTTGCCAAACTTGTTAGTAATCAACGAACGAATATACCTGCTGCGAGGAAGGGATAGCCCAATGAGATCCAGCGTAACTATGACCAAGGGTTGTTGTCCATCCCATAACACCAGGGCTCGCGCAAACAGTGGATCTTTTATCCCGGTGCATTTGCGGCCATAGTCAAATCCGGCCAGCAGCAAGCCCTCCGGTCTTTCTGGAGTAATATCCACACGAGCGGCACCTGCCAAGAAAACTCCAGGAGCAGAATCGGCAAACTCGTCGAGCACGAGTCCTTTGGCCCCAGGCGGTTTTGGAATCTCGTTATCGTTTCCCATGGCAGAGGATAGGCGATCAAAAAAGACCATTGACCGCGACCACAAAGAAGTCTTGCCAATGGTGCGAAAAATTGCGTCAAGATCCCACAAGTCTGCCTCTCACTACTGCGCGGCTCATGTCCATCGAATCCCGTGGACGGAAGCTATCTCGTCTACAAGCTTTATGGCCACGTCGGGATCAGCTACCAACGGATGCATTACCAAAGCCATGATGGCAGTCTGTCTGCTCCTGCTTACGGCAGCCTCTACCGCCAACTCCTCGTAGGCTTTGACGTGCTGCATGAGCCCCTTTATGCGCGGCTCGGGTTCGTCAAGGGCGAGGGCATGGGCACCACTTGCATCGACCCTGCATGGTATCTCCACGGCACAATCATCAGGCATGCACTTTATTGCGTCACCGCATCGCACGTTGACCACGTGAACGGAGCCCTCATCCTCTATGATAGCCCTCATCAGTTCCACCGCAGCAGTGGAGTAGAAAGCACCACCTCTCTTGTCCAGGGCTTCCGGTTTCGTAGTCAAAGATTCATCCATATAAAGCTCCAGGAGCTCACGCTCCACATCCATGACTTGCTGCGCTCTGCTTTTTTCCCTTCCCTTCAATTCAGCCAATGCCTCTTTGGTCCTGTAGTAATAGTGGAGGTACGAGTTTGGTATGGCCCCCAATGCCTTTAGAAAATCGTGGGGATACTCCAGTTCCTCTGGAATATTCACCGGACGACCTGCTCCACTGAGCTTATCCATCATGTCAGGGAGAAGGTCTTTGCCATCTACTAAAACCCGCCTGACCCAACTGAGATGGTTCAGGCCGATGTAATCAAGTTCGACCTTGTCAGCCGGAACCTGCAGCAATCTTGCCGCATCCATCTTCATGTTCACGGGGATATTGCACAGTCCGATCACCTGCTCTCTACCGTGCTTGAGGACAGCTTCGGTCACGATTCCGGAAGGGTTGGTGAAATTGATGAGCCATGCGTCAGGACAAAGATGCTCCATTCGCCTGCACACATCCAGGATCACGGGAACCGTACGCATGGCCTTTGCAAAGCCGCCCACTCCGGTTGTCTCCTGTCCTATGAGGTCGTGATCTAGCCCCAACATGATGTCCTTGTGGCGACCGGCCTGGCCCCCAACTCGAACCTGGCTTATGACAAACCCTGCACCATCCAGTGCTTGATCGAGGTCTTCGCATAGCGTGAGAGAAAAGGGCGAGCCTGCGTTTTCTATCATGCGGCGGCAGAATCCACCCACCACCTTCAATCGCTCATGGTCTATGTCCATCAAGCAAAGCTCTTCCAAGCCAACATGATGCGCGTTTTCAATCAGACCATCCACCAACTCGGGAGTATAGGTACTCCCACCGCCTATCACCGACATCTTCATCGGAATTCTCCTTGACCGATCTCCCCCGATTGATTCCGATTATAAAGCAAAACAACATCAAACTTCCACAAGCGCGCATTCCCCCTGAGCCAGTCCACCACAGATGGCAGCAGCACCTCTTCCTCCACCCCTGCGTCGCAGCTCGAGGATCAGGGTCATCAAAATTCTGGCTCCGCTTGCCCCTATGGGATGACCGATGGCTATGGCACCACCATTGACGTTTATTCGATCTCGCAGACGCTCGCAAGCCGGTCCTTCGCCTCCGGCCAGGATCTGAGAACTCACCAGAGGCATGGCAGCAAAGGCCTCATTGATCTCGACAAGCGATAGATCATCCAGGGACCAGCCAGCCTTTTCAAGAGCATGAGAGATGACCGTGGCAGGCACAGCAGCAATCCTGTGTGGCTCTTCGCATCGGTTTACCACCAATTTCAATACAGCCAATGGTTCCAAACCAAGCTCATGTGCACGACCACGAGTCATGATCACACAGGCAGCAGCACCGGCATCCAACCCTGGCGCATTTCCGGCTGTTACCGTGGGACTATGGTAGACGGTGGATAGCGTGGAGAGTTTTTCAAAGGTGGTTTGAGGTCGCGGAAATTCGTCCGCATCCAGATGGATCTCATGGCCCTTCTTTGTGGTGTATGATACAGCAACGATCTCGTCTTTCATCTTGCCGGCAAGACGGGCTTGCTCATACAGATGCTGACTTCTGACAGCCCAATGATCCTGCATGGACCTGTCGATTCCGTACTCTACCGCCACCTGCCCCGCATCCAAGGCCACCGGATTATAGCGACTGTAGGCCAGTGGAAAGAGAGGATCGTCAATCTCCATGGCCCCCAATCTCTTTCCCCACCTGATGCCTCTTAGCAGATGGGGTGTTCTGCTCATGTTCTCGGTTCCACCGGCTATGGAGATCTCCGCCTCTCCAAGTTTCAAGGAACGCCACGACCATCCACAGGCTGCGAGCGCCGAACAGCAGGCCCTGTCTATGGTGACAGATGGTCGATCTGCCGGAATTCCCGATTCCAGTTGCACCTGTCTCGCGACAACAGAAGCAGCACCTTCAGCCTCCGACGGGATACAACAGCCCAGTGCAAGCTCGTCTACTTTTTCCTGGGAAAGTGAACATCTGGAAAGAGCACCATTGACGGCAGTGACCCCAAGCTCTATGGCTGGAACGTCTCTAAGAACACCACCAAATTTTCCGAATGGGGTCCGAGCTACGGAGACAACTACAACGTCATCATTACCCATCAACAATTCACCGCCTTCTGCGTCTCCTGCGTCTTTTCTTTGGCCGTTTGAGTTCTTTTTCAAAAACCAGCTTGGCTTCTTTATCGTACTGCCAGTCAGAGGGATTGATCTCAAACCTGACAGGCAGGTACCCTCTCCTCTTCAAGACAAGCTTGTGCGCCTTTGCCCCCGAGACATTCTCGATGGAAATGGGCGTATGACCCTTTCTTTTTCCATCCATGTAGACCTTCGCACGAGATGGTTTGGAGCGAATGACCACGGTACCGACAATGGGTTCGAGAGACTTGCTTATATCCTTTGGCTGAGACGTGACCAGTTCCACGTCTCCCTCCCAAGGAATGTAACCTGGGGCCAGCAGTTTGAATCGCCTCTTGCCAGACCTCAGGTTCAGGATTCTCGGCGGCGAACCTGCAGGCTTTACCGGATCACCATCTACAAAGATCAGCGCTCCCGGAGGGTCGGTGGTAACCTGAACCGGCCCGGAGAACCCCTGCTCTTGCTTCTCTTCAATTTTGGGCTTTGCCTCTTGAAGGTCCGGCTTTGATGACAGACCGGAAATGACAAAAATCATCAGCAAGGCCACCGCGAGTATACCGGCACCCACATACATGCTTGTCTTGAGATGACGTTTTTTTCCCAGTCCGCTTTGCTCTACAGCCATTACCGTAGAACCAGCGGTAAACGAGCCTTTTGGAGGGGGCGCAAAGTCTGGTTCGGACTCAGGCACTGGCGCCGCTTCTGGAGCAGGCGAAGAAGCAGCCAGGGGATCCATCCTCAGCAGATCTTCTCCTTCGGAAAACCAATGGCTGGTTGCCTCTCCAAAAGCAAAACCGCCTCCACTTTTTCCCGCAGATCGGCCGGAGAGGGCCTCGACGAGAAAAGACGAAAGCATAGGTGGGTCGACCTGCTTGTCCCAGTGGATGAGAAATGAATTCAGTTCCTCCCGCATCTGACCTGCACTTGCAAACCTGCCATCGGGCTCCGGGCTGACGGCCTTTTGTATGGCATTGTCCAAGTCCACAGGTATGTCGGTATATACCGAAGAGGGAAGACGCGAGGAAATTGCCCCGTAGATCGATTCACTTTCGCCACTGTCGTGAAGCTTGATACCTGTCAGCAGCTCATATAAAAGGACACCCACCGAATATCCGTCCGCCCTGCCATCAACAGCAGATGATGAAAAGACCTCAGGCGCCATATAAGTTCGCTGGCCGGAAAAAACTCCAGGTCTCGTCCCGTGAACCCTGTTCGAAGCTCTCGCCATGCCAAAATCCACCAACTTGACCTTGCCATCACTGGATACAACCACGTTATGAGGGTTTACCCCCCTGTGGACTATCTTCAGGGAATCTCCATAGGCGTCCTTGAGGCCATGGGCGTATTCCAGCCCTGCGAGAATCTCGCTGACTATGTAAATGGCCAGCGTTGGTGGAAATCGGAGGCTTTGTTCAGAACACGACTGCATGAGCGAGGCCAGGTTGGTTCCCTCTATGTATTCCATGGCGATGAACAGGGAATCGTCCTGGCGGCTCCATTCGTATACCTTGGCTATATTGGGATGATCCAGCGACGAGGCAATTTTTGCCTCGTCTATGAAGGCACCTGAGAAGGCAGGGTCCCGGGAGAGTTCATCCCTGATACGCTTGATAACCACCACAAGGGTTTGTCCCTGGGAAGTGGTGGTCGTGGCGCGATAGATATCTGCGATCTGCCCTACCGCCAACCTTTCCTGTAAAATATATCTGCCGAATTCAACTGGCTCTGACATGCTGTTTCACCGTTTAAGAAATCCGCCCTTTTTCTTTTTCTTGCGGCGCATGGATATTAGCCTGAGTTCTCTAAGGGCTTCTGTGCAATCAGGATTGCATTGTATGGCTTTTTCAAACTCGTGTTCAGCCATTTCCTTGTAATTCATGGCCTTGTATATGTATCCCAAAAACAGATATGCCTTGTCGACCTTCGGGTTGAGAGAAATCGCCTGATTCAGCTCATCTCTGGCCTCTGAGACAAGGTCTTCATCCTTGGGATCGCTCTGGAAAAGAGCCCAGCCGAGAAAAGCGTGAAATTCACCTTCATCGGGACACAGCTTGACCGCCTCACCAAACAGCCTTCTGGCCTTGTCGTAATCCCGTTTTCTGAGCGCGACCTCTCCTTTTTGAAAAACCCCTTCGGCAGTCAAAATCTTGGATACCTCAGAAGACACATGCCGCTTGGCACCTGAACTCAGCTCGTCGAGATAACGCTCTCTGCGTTGTTCATCACCCAAGACTTCGCTGGCTTCAGATATGAGTCCAAAGAGTTCTTCAGCCAGGTTCCTCACCTCTGCAGATGCATCCGAGTATAGCCTGTCCGGGTGAAACTGCTTGGCGAGAGAAAAATACGCCTTCTTTATTTCCTCTGTGGATGCGCTCTTGGATACCCCCAAGACCTCAAAGTAGTCTTTTTTCTTCAGCTCCATGACTTCGCGAGCCAGTTGTTCCCTGGTGGAACTCTCCTCCGGGGAGAGATTTTTTTGTGGTGAATCCAGCAAAGAAGGAACCGGTATACCGCCACGTTGGGTCAGCCGTCCCTTGACAAGCACTTGTTCATCTTCTTTTTTTCCCTTTGCTGTCGACTTTTTCTTTCTCTTTTTTCTGGGAGGCAGAGGCGGAGGTGGGGTAGAAGGGGGCTTTGAATGTGCATCCTCGCTCGGCTCATCCTCCATGGTGATCATGGCCGCACAGCGCAGGGAGTATATGATCTTGTAAACCTTCTCCCTTGACATGCCCAGATCCAGGATTTGACGCAAAGTCATGCTGCCATCCAGCCGTGAGACGAATTTTTCCTCATCATCATCCAGATCCATGTCCTGAAACCTGAAAAGAGGATCCGGATGGGGGACCACATACTTGTCGAGAAATTCGTCCAACTCCATGCGCAGTCTCTTTATGCCGTATTTGCGCCTGACTCCCTCATAAATCAAAGCAGCGGCACTTCCGTCCAGAGATACCGTGGTGGGAGGAGCACTGGTCTTGGGATTGTATTGGTAGTCACCATCCTCCCAGGCAAAGATGTCGAACAGCTTTACCTGTAGCTGGGTCTCCAGGGCATATTGCAGATTATGGGGAGAAATACAGCCCATCTCGATGAGCACGGTTCCCTGCTGTCGTTTTGATTCCTTCATCATCTGAATGGATTCTTCGCATTCACCCTCGGTGATCATCTTCTCCTTGACCATGACCTTGCCAAGACATTCGTTCAGCAGGTTGGACTTGATGAACGTCGGGTATCCATTCTTGAAATACACGATCTTCTTTAGCTTGTTCCTGCGAAGCAGGAGCGCACCGTTGGCCTTTTCCCGGTAGAATTCAGACAACAATTCTGCAAAAGAGGTCTCGGAGAGGTTTCCCTTTCTTGCCACGCTGGCAAAGTCTCGTGATCGCTCTTCAACCTCCTCTGTCTCCAGATGACTTTCAGGGCTCGCATAAGGTTCTGGAGACTTCTTGTCTATGGCCTCTCTCTCGGCACGCGCTGCAACGGCCGAAGGGTATTGCTGGCCAAACTGCTCCCGAAGTATTTCCAGGATATCTTCAGGATTCAAAGGCTTGTCAAGATACTCCACCGCCCCATAGCGCCTTATGGCTTCTTCCCTGTGATTGACTCCACGATAGATTCCACTGATCATCAGGATTGGAACATTTTTTCCCTTTGGCAGCTTGCGGATCTTCTCGGCAACCTGGAATCCATTCATGACAGGGATAAGAATATCCAAAATGACAAAATCGATGGATCTGGACTCGAAAGATCTCAAGGCCCAGTCCCCGTCCTTTTCGGAGAGTACGTCGAAGCCTTCCTCCTCCAGAACATCCTGGAGTACTTTCTGTACTGACTTGTCGTCCTCTACGACAAGAATAGTCTTGCTCACCGCCTGCCTCCTGAAAACTCCAATTCGACAACAGGGAAAGCCCTGTGTGACAAGGCCCTATCAAGTACAAATTATTAGCTTTTCGTGCGGTGGGGATTATAGGCGGACAAGTATCCGCTGTAAAGCTGTAAGTAAAAGTTAATGGCTCATCATTGGCACAATGCGTCAATCCAGGGCTCAATCAGTCAAGCAGGTTCAAGTTTGTTCATCGCGTTTTACACCTAGCTGCTTCATCTTCTTGTGCAGGTTGGTCCTCTCTATACCGAGGGATTCAGCAGTCCGGGTGATGTTCCAGCCAAATTCCTCCAGCCGGGAACGAATGTAGGCCCGTTCCACCTCATCCCTGACCTGTTTCAGGCTCATGCCGTCAAACCTTCGGATGTCAATGGATCGGCTGGATCCAGAAATATACTCCGGGACATCATGCTTCGTCAGCACATCCCCTCCCATTATGACCATTCTCTCGGTTACATTCTTCAACTCACGCACATTGCCAGGCCATGAGTATGCTTTCAATGCAGTGAGCATCTCGGGATCCATGTCCTTTTTCTTGAAGCCGTTCTCCTCACAAAATATATCCACAAACCTGGCGACCAACACTGGAATGTCATCCAGTCTTTCACGCAGGGGAGGACAATGAACCGGGATCACGTTCAGCCTGAAATACAGGTCCTCACGAAACTCTCCCCTTTCAACGGCTGCCTTGAGATCCTTGTTGGTTGCCGCCAAAACTCTCACGTCCACCTCAATGGTCCGCTCCCCGCCCACATGGCTCAGTTCCCCGGTCTGCAATACACGCAAAAGCTTTGCCTGTGCGGTCAGACTCATGTCCCCGATTTCATCCAGAAAAAGCGTGCCCCCACTGGCCAATTCAAACTGGCCCTTTTTCATACCGACTGCGCCGGTAAACGCCCCACGATCGTAGCCAAACAGCTCACTCTCGATAAGCTCTGCCGGTATCGCCGCGCAATTGACCTTGATAAATGGCCCTTCGGATCGTTTGGACAAGCGGTGGATGGCTCTTGCAACAAGCTCCTTTCCGGTTCCTGATTCTCCCGTGATAAGCACCCTTCCATTTGTGGGAGCCACCTTGCCTACCTCATCGAGCAACTGCCTCATGACGGAACTCTCACCAAGAATTTCATATTGTTCGTCGAGCCTGGATTGCAGTTGGGTCAATTGGTGACGAAGAGTCACCTTCTCCATGCAATTCTGCACCGACAACAGAACACGATCACGGTCCAGAGGCTTTTCAAGGACATCATTGGCCCCCAACCTGGTGGCATTTATGGCATCCTGTATAGTGGCGTGACCGGAGATCATTATCACCTCCGTGCCGGGCCACTCCTTTCGTATCTTGCCCAGCAGCTCCAGTCCATCCATGCCGGGAAGCTTGATATCCAGAACGATTACATCCGCCGGGTTTTCCCTCATCATGCGAAGGGCTTCTTCTGCTGAACCACAGTCGGAAAGCTCTCCCACCGAATCTGACAGCACCATTCTCAATGTTCTTCTGATGTTCTTCTCGTCGTCGACCAACATGACCCGAGGTTGAAAATCCTTTACTTGCTCCATTTACCTACCTCCACCCAAAATATCCAAGCTCCCATTCATGAGGGCATACCTCGCCTTCAATCAAGAGGCTCGAAGGCTCACAGTAAACACGGTACCACCTTTTTCCCCATCTGACACTGAGATCTCACCAGCATGTTGCAAAACGATTTTTTTTACGATAGCCAGCCCCAAGCCCGTGCCATCCGGCTTGGTAGTAAAATAAGGCTGGAACAACTTCTCCCTGGCTTCAGGGCTCAAGCCGCACCCCTGGTCACTTACCGAGATGAGCCCCCAGCCTTCATGTGTGCTCACCTCGATCTTTATGACTCCATCATCGTCACTCGCCTGAATTCCATTATCGATAAGGTTTCCCAGAACTCGCCCCATGAGGCCCCGGTCAAGCTTGACGGTAACGAGTTGATCGCACAGAAACAACTCGACCCTATCCGAATACTGAGGATTATGCTTTACAAAGTCACTTACAAATCCGTTCAGTTCAACGGGCTCGACCTGAACCCTGGGCATCCTTGCAAATTCGGTGAAGGTTTTGACCATGCGTCTCAAGGTCCCGATCTCTTCTTCCACGATTTCCAGAGAATCATTCAGCTTTCCACGAAAGGACTCATCTTGTCCACGGTAGCTTCTATGCAACTCCTGAACCGCCAATTGAATGGGCGTCAAAGGATTTTTAATTTCATGAGCCATGCGTCGGGCGATCTCCTGCCAGGAAGATATTTTTTCCAGGAACATGATCCTGTCCCGACTTCTCTGTATGTCGTCCATCATCTGGTTGAAGGACTTGGCCAATAAGCCTATCTCATCCGAAGACTGAACTCCCACTCGGGCATCCAGGTTTCCTCCAGATGCCAGCTTGGTGACGTCCACGAGAGCGGATATTCTTTTTGTCACCGATCTTGCCAAAAGATAACCCAAGACGACAGCGGCGACGAGAATGAAAAAATAAATAAACAAAAACAACCTGTAATAGCCCATTTTCCAAGGTTGAAAATTCTCCTCTATGGACTCCATGGTAAGCACCAGGTCACGCAACTTTCCTGAGGCTGCAAGAAAATCCTTGGATATGACAAAGGTAACTGCAAGGGTGTATTCATCATCCACGGGCCACTGATCACTTTTGAATTTCCACTTATCATGGGGAAAGGACAACACCGGGCTGACAACCTTGACCACTGTGGTGTCTGCCTTTCGAATACTTGCCTCGCTTATCCAGTTAGAAGAATCCACCAGGTCCTCCAGCACACTCCTGACCCCAGCAGTGTCGCCGCTTTCCAGCGCCTTTTGAAGAGATCGAGAGTTTGCCGAAAACTGCCCCTGCAGTCTGGCTATTCGCATTCTGGACTCAATCACCTCCTTGTAAAGCTCCACTCCATCGCGCAATCCTGATAGGACCTGATCGTTCAAGCCCACAGACATGCTCTCTTCTACCAGACGATCCACCATGAAAAACGTGAACACAAGAGGGGCTGCCGCCGTCAGCAACAAGGCAGAGATAATCTTCCACTCAAATCGCCCCAAGACCCTCATGATTATCTTCCACCTGCGCTGCTTTTTGTCCCAAGAGGCGGTGACTTGTACAGAAGCAATGCATCTGCCTGTAGCTTTTTCTCATCGACGAATATTCTCGAAAATGAACCAAAGAAGGATCTGGGAACGCCAAGGTCTGACCTTCCATCCGGATTGGCAATATACTCCCTGACCTTGCGCTTGAGCTCTTCGGACGCAGGGTTCACCACTATCCTTACCCTGACCAGCACCAATTCAGGCCTGGAAGCACCTGGTATCCTCGCAAGATGCATGGCATGCACGGATCCAAAACGTTTGACCAAATCGTCCATGGTGCGGATACGAATATCCTCTCTGCCCAGCAGTCCCTCGACTCTTACAGCAAAACGCTCTTCCCATATGTCGTACCTGATGGTGTATCGCAATAGCCCTTGGGCGATGAGTTCTTTTCCTTTCATGCCTGTCACACTGACGCTGACGACAACTCTGCTGGTAAATCCACTGGACAACCTCTGTTTTACCCTGTCTGAAAAGACCTCGGAACAGTCGAAGGATAAATCATAGCCAACACTCGACGGCTCTATCTTCATGTCCTTGACGTAGACTGCGGTACGCATGGATTTAGCACTAGCCGAAAAAACCATACCCAAGATCAACAAAATGCATAAAACATATTTTTCCCGATTTGCCATCAAGAGCAATTCCCCATGCTCAATCTACAAAAAGGTCTGCAATGTAACCGGCAGAAAAAGTCAACAGACCTATGGGTGTCTCGAATTTCAACCCAAGGTCAAAAGTGACAGGTCTCTTTGTCCTTCCGCTCCATTCATCCTTGGAAGCCAAAAAACGAGCCTTCGTTATAGCGGAGAAGTTCAAGGCAGCATAAGCGTACCCTCTATGAAAAAAGCGTCCCCCTGTCCACAGTGGAATGTCGTATTCGAATTCAGCGGAAAACAGCAGATCGCCATAATCGGTGGTCGTGGAAAAATTCAGGTCCAGATTTCTCGCCAGGGAACTCTTGTCTATCTGAAACCTCGCATAATCCCCGATGAAAAACCTTACAAAATACGGACTGCCTCTCTCTCCCACGTCCTGCAGTAGCCCTCCTGCCATCTTCAGTCTCCAGACGTGGTCCAGATATGGATTGAAATACTGCTCGTATTGAATCGTGTACTTTGAATATTCATAGTCAGAAAACAGGATGGCCTTGGACGCCAACTCAACACCGATGAGAAGATGGATTCCCTGGGATGGCAGAAAAAAATCATCTCTCGTGTCTCTTTCGAACTGCGCTGAAAAAGACATCAGGGTGCTTCCTGCTGGTCGAAGGTAGCCAAGGAAAGGATAGTTCTTGCACTTGTTTCCCTGGCTGTCTACCGGATCCACGAAGTGATCCGCTTCAATGTGTTCGCCATGGAGCTGGAAATTCAAACGATTCTCACGCCCCAGCCTGAACCCGAAAGTCGCCACTACGCCTGCTCGCCAGTAGTCCAGGGCTTGATCTTCATCAAAATTGCAACCGTCCACCCCCTCAGATGGGCTGCCTATGTTTTTGGAAAGGGAAATCTCGCGAGCATGAGCACCAAAACCCATTATTCCCGCAGAGTAATCGGTACCCATGACTGATGGCCAATACGCACCCACGCGGCCTGCCACCTGGTGTTCAGAAGCGACAAAAGCGCCGGAAAGGACCATCCCCAAGCCCATGAAATTTATATCGGACACCCCGAGCCCACCCCAAAAGGGATTTGTCTCGGACAAGCCCAGGAAAATATCATCGATAATGATAGTCCATCTCTCATCCACATCAACTATCAGCTTGACCATGCCTCGCTTCGAGCCCCTCTCCAGACTCATTCTGACATCCTTGAAATAACCCAATGCAATGAGACGAATCCTGCTCAACTCCACCGCCTGCTGATCCAGCAAGTCTCCCTTTTTGAAATCCAGATAGGAAAGAATCAAGTCCGTTTCTGTAATGTCATTTCCACGAACCTCTATGGACTCTATGATGTAACGCGGCTTGAAAACTTCATCATTCGAAGAAGACACATCATTGTCTTGCTGGACCGCTACATCCGCCGACGGATTTTCAGCGGCGGCGCAAAAAGAACCTAACAAGAAGGCAAGTGAGCATACGGAAAAGAGAATACTCTGCCGAACAAGCATCATGGCTTTCACCCTATTCACCGTTTTGAAAATCAATCACAACGCTATTGGAATGCTAACACTATTCCGGCCTTTTGAGCCAGCTTGCGCAGGCAGATGTCAAAAGTCAAATGACTCGAACATGCACCTTTCTGCTCCTCGGTCCATCAAATTCACAAAAAAACACGGATTGCCAGGTTCCCAAAACCAGTTGCCCCTCATCGATTATCACCCAAGCCGAACATCCCATGAGCGATGACTTGGCATGGGCGGCGGAGTTCCCCTCTGCATGCGCATAGCCGTTTTGCCAGGGCACCATTGTATCCATGATGGTCAACAAGTCGTGAACAACATCCGGATCCGCATTCTCGTTTATTGTAATTCCGGCGGTGGTATGAGGACAGTACACCAGGCAAGCCCCGTTTTTGATGCCAGACCTGGCGACAATGTCCCTAAGCTCTGAGGTGATATCCAACATCTCGGATCTTTTGTGAGTCTTGACGGTAAAGGTTGTTTTCATCCGCTTCCCCCTTCAATCATTAGGATTTTCGAAGAGCGCCATCCGAAGTTTTTCCAAGCCGTGAAGGTCGTGGATATCTTCATCCATCATCGCGACGGTATGAGGATCGCAGCAATTGGGCAATAGCTTTTTCAATGAATCTAATGCAGCCCGATCTCGTTGCGAGAGCTTGAGCATGGTTTCGTAGGCCGATATAACCGTTTCGGTAATGAGCCTCACATCTGATTCGGAAATTCTGTCCCTACGAGCAAGCTCCGTCAGCTCATCATTACAGCCACCTGAATCAATAAGCTGAGCAGGCGGAAATGTGAATCTATTCACCACCAAGGCATCGGGAGCCATTTTCTGGTTTTTGAGTCTGCGATATAGAGTTGCAGTCTCATCAACCGCCCCTTTTTGGGCAACCGTAACCAGCACAAAGGATGTGACATCAGAGCGCAAGGTTGCTCTTACCACCGAGGCTCTTTGTCGAAATCCTTCCAGAAGGCCACTGAAGAGATCCACGAACCCGGCCAGGTCTTTGAGAAACTCCATGCCGGTAAACCGCGACAGGGTTCTTATGGCATAACCACCTGAAAAATTTAGCATCCTGAGACCCATTTTCCCCGCCAGCAATGCAGGTCGCATCAACCAACGATATGCATCGTGTTCCAAAACATCCAAGACCCTGTCCGGAGCTTCAAGAAAATCCACACCATGTACTGTCGGAGGCGTATCTAAAATAACAAGATCATAAGCACCTCGAAGATACAGGTTATAGATTTCCTCCATCGCCGCATATTCCCTCGCCCCTGCCAGGTCCTTGCTCATGCGTTCGAAAAAGGGATGATGCAGTATACGCTTGCGAAGTGAAGGGTCTGACACTGCACGGAAAATAGCATCTGTCCAAGCCTTGTGCGTATCGAGCATTTCAACACTTAGGGCCTGTGTTGCTGGTATGTTCATGGCCCGCAGGGATTCGGTACTCAACTCGCTCCTCTGTCCTACAGCAAAAGTCTCCAATCCCATTGCATTGGCCAACCTCATGGCAGGATCCAATGTCAACACAAGAGCCTTTCGCCCCAGAGTGGCAGCTTGAAGACCCAAGGCTGCAGCCACAGTAGTTTTGCCAACACCACCAGGTCCCATGGTTAGAATAATACGCTTCTTCTCTACGAGCTGCCCCAGGTTCACCCCTCGCCTCCCATCATCTTGCCCAACTCTATGGCCAAGGAGTTGACTACATCCATGCCGTTGTCACTTTCCAGCACTTCGGGCAGCTTGACCATGGGCAGGTCCACTCCTGCCTCCAGCTTGTCCAGATATCTGCCTTGAAGGGCAAGCCTTGCGGAATAACTACGCCAGACGTCTTTGAGAGGAGAGCAATTTTTCAAAGTCAGGATATGGTCCAAGATATCTGGTTTGGGCCACTCCTGCGGTTCCGGAAAAATTCTGTTTGCAAAACTAACACCCATGGGTACGTCCACCTTGTCGCGCAATACATGATACAACTCAATGGCCTCGGAAACCGGCAACTCCTCGGCCAAGACCACAAGAGACACGGCGCAGGCTTGCCGGTCACTCAACAAAGAGTGGATCCATTGAGCTCCTTGTCTAAGAGGACCTGGTGGAGCAGTCTCCATGACGGCGCCAGGAGCTTGGAGCATCAATGCGCCCGGTCCAGTGGATGGTGCATCCAACACAAACAAATCGGCTTCATCATGCTCAATCATGTCAACCACATGGCCAAGCATCAGGATTTCTGCCAGGGAAGGAACCACGCGGAGAAATTTTCTCACAGCTCTCTGCTCGAACACAGCCTTGTAGACAGTTCGCAGCTTCAACAATCTCAGAGCATAAACCTCCAGGGCATGCTCGGGGGTCAGGTTTATCCATTCCAGATTAGTTCCAATGTTCAAGGGACCATCATCAGTGACATCCAGTCCAAAAAGGGAAGGCAGACGACGAAGACTGCGCACTTCTGTTAGCATTACCTTGCGACCCAGGGATGCAGCTGCCTTTCCAATGGCTCCACACAGGACACTCTTGCCTACTCCGCCCTTGCCGGTAAGCACCAGCAAGCGCTTTGAAAGCATCCATGAAAGGTCTGCATGTTTAGTCGCCAACTTCACCCTTGTGTCATTATCCCATCATGGGGCTCTTGCCAACAGAAAGCAGGAAAAAGGCAGGGAAAGGCAGGGACGGAGGTCTGACTTTTTCAAGGGTGTACAAGATTCTTGTACACTCAGCCAGTTTTCGACACCCCTGCCAAAATCCTGACTCTTTGTTTTACGGACAGTTACAGCAAAATTTTTTCTTGGCATCGTTTGTGCTTGTTCTCATGGCATGCGAGTTCCAAGAAAATACACCATCGAGCGATTCATTCCTTTCCACAAGATTTGGCGCTGTCACAACAAGGAGTTCCTCCTACAGTCCCATACGGAAAAGCATGCCTATCTCAAGTGCCTGCGCGATGACTACATGAAAAAGTGCTCAGAAGACGACTTTGTCATCTACGCCTACAACATCATGGCAAACCACGCCCACGAGGTCGACGAGGTCCGGGGCACTCTGAGGTCCTATTCAGAGCACATGCGCAGGGCTCATGGGCTATTCGGGCTGAGATTCAACAAGCGGCACAAGCGCATTGGAAAGGTGGCCCACGACAGGCCCAAG
>JALVPF010000588.1 GCA_027031935.1 Myxococcales bacterium
CACCTGGGTCATGCTGACACCTAGCCGCTTCGAGACCTTTGGCATGAGTGTGCTGCAGGCCATGGCGCACTCGGTTCCAGTGGTGGCAGCCAAATCGCCCGGGACCGAATCTCTTTTGTCGCACGGAAAAAATGGTTATCTGACAAGCCATGATGACCTGGAGGCCATGGCAGAAAACCTGACAAATATTCTTCGTTCGCCCGAACTCAGGTATCGGCTGGGGGAAAACGCCCGCAGAGAGGTTACAAAAGGATGGCTGTGGAACCATAGAATCCCTGAATGGCTACAAATCTATGATGAACTGCAATAAAGAAACAAGTTCAAAAAACACGCTTCAGGCCTGTAGCAGCTCGTTGATCAATCCCAGGAGAACATAAGAGGCTATGTCAGACCTCAAGATAGAGCTTCCAACGCTGACCGGTGAAAACCCCACCCGCTCAAAGAGAGCCACCTCCCTGTCTATCCACCCGCCCTCCGGACCCACTGCCAGCAAAACGCCATCTGCGTCCGCACCATGTAGTGAGTTGGAGATACGGCCATCAGTATTGGGATGAGCCATCAATCGTACACCAGGTGAAAACAGATCCTCGAGATCGTCTTCCATGAGAGCCACAAGTCTCTTGTGAACACTGACCCTTGGCAAACAGGTGTGTCCAGCCTGCTCCAGACCTTGCTTCAACAGGGGCTCATAGACCTCCGGCCTGAAAAGATGAGTGTCGAAATAGTTGCGCTCAACTCTCCAGGCGTTGGTCAAAGCGATGTGCCCCACCCCCAGACTGGCCAAGGGAGCCCACATGCGCCTGAGAACCTTGGGCCTTGGTAAAGCCAGAATAAGATCCACCTTTGGCTTGCCTGCTTCCTTGCCATCAAAGGTACAACTGAGCATAACTCTGTCAGAAAAAACTTCCTCGACTGTCGCCTTGCCCACAGGCCCGTCGACTATTCCTGCGCGAAGCAGGTCTCCAGGCTTCACCCGCAAAACATCCAGAAGGTGCCTGGCGCGACGTCCATGAACCTCCGCCTTGCCCTGAACGACTTCGTCTCGAGTAAAAAGCAAGAGGTTCAAGAAGCTACCCGCAAAACATGTACCATGAAGGCTATGACAAGCTACTCACAGAAGCCCTACAAGGAAGACTCATCACCGTTGGTGATTCCCAACTCTTGTACTGCCAGTACGGGTGAGGCTCTCAGGTTGTACTCAAGACCATCAGCGTCCTCGCCCGTCAAGTACACGTATGTTTCGGGAGAAGCCAACAGGTCTCGAACAGAGGCCGGGAGAAAACTGAATGACCACTGGCCCCTGGCGTTGGTGCTGATGGATTCCGGTTCTATACCAGCGTCCGAACTTATGCTCAGGTGCCTGATCCGGTCAGAGGTCTTTGCGTGCCCCTTGAGCATCAGGGTCCCATCCACATCCACCAGATCCATGCCCATATCCAGCCAAATCAGGGAAGATCCAGTGGGTTTGACCAACATTGGTGACAAGCTGGCCGTTCCGAAAAACCGAAGCTTTTCCCCTTCGTCCGCATGAAGCATGAAATTCAGGGGTTCACCGGCAAGCATGGCAGATATTTCACTGCCATCCAGACGTACCTCGAACTTGTAAGAATCCAGGAGTCTGGCCTGCCCCAGTTCGCCGTCGTTGCCGTAGCTCAACACTGACGCCAGCGCACGGCTGGACTCGAAGTTCATGGTCCAGAAGGTGCCTTCAGCTGTCTGGACCATGTGCAATACGGAAGATACTGAAATACCAATGCCCTGGGTTCGCACCCTCAGGGGTGTGACTCCATCGAAACTTTCACGATCCAAGTACTGTACATCGCTATCGCCCAGGGCCGAAGTCATGGACACCGGGTCTGAACCACAACCAGCAAGAAAAGCAAGACACAAGGAACCCGCAAGGGCCATCAGAAAGAATCTGTCTTTTTTTATTGTATTCATACCATCACCCTCTTTACTTCTTGGGTGTTTCCCGCCATCCGGCTTGTTGGACCCAGAAGCCTGCTGGAAGTCACAGGTGGTTTAGTTACCCACCAAGTGCGCGGGTGTATTACACACCCACACCTCTGTCAATATAAATCTTACGGAAAGAAAATTTTCTTTTCAGCCCATTGAAAATACTAATTTTTATTTTCTGTTCAGCGGAGAGAAAATTTGACTTCCAGGGGCAATTTTATGTCGTTTTCATATAGCACCCTATAAATCGCCCACCAGGACATGACTTTTCTTGTGTACCTGGAAGTTTCGGCATAGGGGATTTCTTCTATAAACTCATCCAGTTGCATCTGGCCCCTCAGGGCAAGCCACCTGTTTACAGAGGGTTCGCCCGCGTTATAGGCAGCGATGGCCAGGGCAGGGTTTTCATACCTCGACAACAACAGCGAAAGGTATGCTGCGCCTATTCGAATGGACATCTGCGGGTTATACAATTTCCATGACCTGAATCGTTTTATCTTCAGTCTTCGGGCCATGGCAGCAGCAGTGCGATAAATGACCTGGGTCAAGCCTCGGGCATGAGCTGCGGAATGGGCCTTGGGCCAAAATCCACTCTCGGCCCTAATGAGGGAATACATCAAGGAAGGAGGAACTGATTGCCCTGTGGCCGCCTCCTGGACAAGGCGGGAGAAAGCCCTTGGGAATGCCAACCTGGCGTCAAAACGCCAAGCTTGTTCAGAATAGTCCGGCAAGCCTCCGCGCATGGGAACAGGAGCCATCCTGTGGGAACGAACATAAATTCCCAATCCATCGTAAACCCACGCTGCCCACCTTCTATCGTTTGGCGAGACAAGATCGTGGCGGCTCAGACAAAACAGGGTTGCACGAGCTTCACCCCATAAGCCCATTGTGTAATATGTCACTGCGGCAGCCACCTCTGGAGAAAGCTCCCCAGGTTCCGGCTTGTCCTGCGGCTCCAACTCAAGCGCTGGGGCGTTGCCCATCTGCGCCAGACGTGCCCAGGCCATTATGGAATAGTAAGAGAAAGGATGATCATTTACCAGGGACGAATAAAGCTGCTCGGCACTATGCTGGTGAGAAAGCCTCTGATGAATGCGGGCTGTCCAGTATAGAGCCATCTCGGAAAGTCTTACCCCCCTGTGGTCGAACTCATCTATCTCTTCTTCGGACACATCCTGCCCATCATCCCCATCCCCTTCATCCGAGTCCGTGTCCTCATCAGCGCCAATGTCCACAGCCTCCACGTTGTCCAGGTTCTTTTCGGGTTCCTGCCCCCCAGCCAATGGTTCAGCGTCCACCAAGAGTTCGTCCTGCTCAGACAGTGGAGCCAACCACTCCAAGGCAGGTTCCAGCTGACCCTGTAAATAATACGTCCATGCCAGCCCCCAACGGCAAGAGCCCGCATGGGGTGAATCGCCAAAATCCCTTATACAACGAAGGAACAGATCATGGGCGAGTTCCATGTCACCACCGCGCCTGGTAAGCTCGCCTGCCATATACAAGGCCCTGGATGCCGCAGAGGTCTCAGGCCACCTTTTGACCAAATCCAGATAGCTCTTGATTGCACGAGTACGGCTGCGCCTGGCGATGATCTGGGCTTTGACCAGAGCTGCTTTAGCCTTCATTTCAACGTCATTTGCTCGGCGCACTATTCTGCAAGCCGCCCGCCATGCGCTCCTAAACCTTCTCCTCGACAAGCTCATCTTTGCCCACAGCAGCTCCAGCTCGGCACCAGCCGCATCTTTTACCCCACGGGCCAAGAGTTTCCTTATTCGCCACAACCTCGTCATGTCTTTCGTATAACGACGATGATTGACCAAATCCCTGGCTCTTTCCATCAGAGGCCCGAGCGGCAGCCGTCCTGGTTTGAACCCGGATTTTCTCAAAGCTCTCAAAGACCTGGCAGCCATGGGAGCAGTCCAGTGCTCAGACCACATTATGGTGATCATCTTGGATAACTGGGCGCTGTGAGTCAGATAATCCCTCCCAAGGGGCTTGTCTCCCAAGCGCATGAGCATCCAGCCGGCTCTCTGAAGACACGAGGCAAGCAACCACAAGGCCTGTGGCTCGGCTCTTTTTCTGTAATAAGCCTTGGCCACCGCTGTGGCCACATGACATGCCTGACGGGGTTTTGCCGATGCCAACATGCCCCTTGTGATCTTGCTGCTTGCGTCCAGGCCGAATCTTCCAGGGACTGTGACCTTTTCCAGATATGGTCCTGCGAGGTCGAATGCCTTTTTCGTACCCTGCTTTTTGCCCCTTTTCCAAAGATCCAGCCCCAGATACCATGCTGCATGGGCTGCCAAGCCTTTTTCCTTGCTGGACATGACAGAGATCCAGTCAGAGGGATCAGATGGCAGTCCAGCTCTGATGCATGCCAATGCCCTGAGAAATTTCGACCGGATCTCTTTTTCGCCGCCTGGATCCGCCCTGGACAGAGCGACCGATGCCTTGGTAATGACGCTTCTAAACTTTCCAAGGTTGAATAAGGATATGGCTGATTTCAATACCTCATCCGATTCCTTGGTACTGTTGTGCCCGGACTCGGTAGCCATGACCACAGGACTGAATCCCAAGGCCACGACACACAGCAGGATTGCAACCAGGGCATGTAAAAAACATGCTCCTGAATCCAGGTCAATCATGGTAATATTGTCTCTTATGGAATCCTCCCTGATTCATAACGCATTGATAATAGATCATTCCAAGGAACGTGGCGAGCAATTGGCTCAGTTGCTGAGGCAGAGGAACTTGTCCGTCACACAAGCCAACAGTGGCAAACTGGCACTGACCTTGATGCAAAACGAAGAGCCGGAACTCATCTTTTGTCATTCCCGGGTTCAGAACCCATCTGCACAGGAACTCTGCGAATTCGTGCATGAATTCATGCCCGGTCATATTCCCTTCGTGCTACTGAGGCAAGAGTCGGACAAGGGGACTGAGCTGGAAATTCTGGAAAAAAGCGCTGACCTGGTCCTGCACAGCCCAGTGCCGGAACACGAAATAAACAACCTCATCAATCAACTGGGCATCATAGCAGAGCAGGCTCGGTTAATCACGCAGCTAAGCGATGAAAACAAGGAGCTGCGGACAGCATTGTCACACAAGGCCATATTGGACCCGGAAACCGGCTTTTTCCGTTTTGATGTTTTCAAGCAGATGATAGTACTGGAGGTACGAAGGGCCAAACGATACAATTACCCTCTGGCCATCATCCTCATGGCCTTTGACAATTTCGACAAGGTCTCCAGGTGGCTCACTCCAAAACAGCGAAAAGCCTTATACGCCCATACGAGGCGGCAGGTCAGGACGTCCATCAGGGATATAGACATGCCCCTGTTGTTTGCTGAGGAAAAAGTCCTCATAGTAGCACCTCACACGGATGTCTCAGGGGCTACGGTGGTTGCCGACAGGATACGGGATCGCATATCATCCATGGATATCCCCGCGAGCCTTGCAGAACTACACTTGACCGTATCAATAGTCGTCGCCTCTACACAGAGCATGGAGGTCCGTTCCTTTGGCACCCTCATCAAGGAAGCCACCAGGGGTTTGAAAGAGGCAGAGTTCAAGGGAGGAGACGTGGTGCTGGTTTGCCGCAGCAAGGACACAAAAAAGGACAATCACCTGGAGCCACTTATGTCAGACGGCAAGCTGGGACCTAGGACTTTCTTCATCTAGCTTGGAGCAGTTCAATCCCATCGTCTCTTGTTTTCGACGATTTTCTCCATTTCCTTTATGAGATCAGCATCAGCGTTGTTTTTCTTCATCCAGGCCACGGCCGTATCCAGGATTTCTCCTTCGGAGTGATTTCTGTCCTTCATCTTCGAGAGCATATTGGAAAAGGTGGCAAAGAACGACACCAGTTCATCGTCCTTTCGCAAAGGACGAGGCTGGGGAACCTCTCCTGCTGCCAGCTGCTCCAAGTACCTGGAGATGATGTAGATGGGTCCTGCCACCCTGTGGGTCATGATAATGCCCCAGACGAACAGGAAAACAGCCATGACCACCACAAAACCCACCAGGTAGTATATGGCCATGGCATCATATTTCGCCACCTGGTCAGCATAGGCAGCATCCAACTCCAGCAACTCAGTGTTGGTGAGGTTCAACCTGATGATGAAGTAACCCAGGCCAGCCGACACCAATACCCCTACCGCAACTATGATAAAGGTCCACTTGAGCTGAAAAGCCCGATCGATAAGAAAGGTACGCCTTCGGATTTTCTGGCCCTCGCCATGGGAAGAGTTCATGTCTCACCCCTTTGGAGCATATTGTGATAGTATGTTCAGTCAACGGCAATCATATGACGGCTAGTAATGCATGGCAAGAATTCCTTTTATACATGGTGGCAGCATGTCCACTACGCGACGACTCATTGGTCTGATGATGTTCATGGCCATGCATTCCTGCTCCGTGCCATGCACACCGGACAGTGAGTTGGGATCATGTTGCCAAAGCAGTTCTGACTGTGCTCATGATCTCGTATGCCTGGAACAATTTCCTGAAGGGCTATGTTCCCGCGACTGCGCCCTGGACCACCTCTGCCCGGAGGGAGGCACTTGCATACATGTCATCTCCCAGTCCCAGGGTGACATGGCAAGAGCCTGCCTGAAGATATGCGGAGATGGATTTGATCCATGCAGAGAAGGTTATTCTTGTACAAAAACATCTGACCCGGATATTAACATCTGCTTTCCCCAGTAGCCCATAACCAGGAGGTTCGTCCATCATGAAAATCTCAAACCTTGTATCATCCGCCACAATAACCCTCGTGTGCATGGCTTTTACCGTGGCTTGTTCCGGCCAAAAGCCAAAGCCCGAGCCCGAAACAAACATGGCAAGCACAAGGCGTCCGCCCCCTCCCAAGGGTCCTTCCAGGATGGTCTTGTTGTCAGAGCCTCTGGAGTTCCAGGACAAGACCGAACCATTCCTGACCGAGAAATCTTTCGAATTCGAACTACCGGCGAGGCCCAGCAGGGCAAGGCTGAAGCTGAGATATTCCGGCGTTCCCGGTGCAACCAGCAAAGAGTATACCATGGGACATTATCGTGACAGGGTGGAACTCAACGGATCCTTTCTCATGGATCTCAACACCCACTCGGATTCAGAAGACCAGGTGGTGCAATACACCAAATGGATATCTGTCGGCATGTTCAAACGCCATAACACATTGACATTCAGTGCGGGGGACAATGGAACCGCGCAAGGCACGCCGGACAGGGATGACTATACTTTGCGGTCGGTGGTACTGGAGTTCGACTGGTAAAGGAAAAACGGCCGGTCATGGCCCTGAAGGCTCTCCTGGATCCATGCCCATGGGTCCCATGGGGCCCCTTCTTTTCATCCTCTTGCGTCTGCGCATTTTCCTGTGTTCCCGGTGAAGCCTCTCCATTTTTTCCCACTGTTGCGGGGTCAACAAGGTCCTTATATCCAACATCAGGCCAACGCGATTTTTCTTCAACTGTGTGTTCAACTGGCCCAGTTTGTCGACCTGCTTCAAAATCCTTGCCTTGTCCGGCTTGTCTTCGTCCATCAACCTTTCCAACTCGAGCCGGCCTTTCTTTATTTTGTAATCTATATCTATTCGCTCCTTGTCCGCCTTGTACTTGAGATCCTCGATACTGCGGATCTGCTTGTCACTCAATCCGACCTTCTGCTTTAGCAAGATCTTCATCATGCCCTTTTTCATGCCCATGTGCGGACCAGGCAAGTCCTCCTCCGGACCTGGACCCATGGGACCCGGACCAGCCATTCCAAGCGATGAGACAAAAATCACCCCCACAAAGGCCAAGAAAAAAGTAGTCCATTTCATCTTTTACCTCTCTTTTCTTTCCATGATACGAATGCCAATAAACCAATCTATATTTCCAAAATCTCTTCCAAGGCCAGGTACGAATCCGAAAGAGGCATGGACCAGTCATAATCTTCGTCATTTACACTATCAGCAGCACCCAAGAGGTCTGATGCCAAATCCATGTCTTCATCATTCTCAAAGCCCCAATTGTCCACAGAGACATCCATGAAAGCCAAAAAATCACTCTGCGATCCTGGTCCGGCCCCGGGCTGAGTATTCTGTCCCATGACAATCAACATGACCACAAGTCCCAGGACACCCGCAGTCAAGGCAGAAGCAGCCAGTGCCCACCGTCGATTGGCCCTGGGCTCCATTTTCTCCATCACGGCCTGCCTCACCGCTGCGGTCACACCAGGGTCCACATCCTCGGCCACGGCGAGTTCTTTACCCGCTTCAGCCAGATGATTGATCATGAGCATGGTTTGCTGACAGTGCTCGCACGAATCCACATGAAGCCTGTCATCCTTTCCGAGGGGCTCTCCTGCCAACAACGAGCCCTGCACCTGTTCACACCGGTTCATCTC
>JALVPF010000589.1 GCA_027031935.1 Myxococcales bacterium
GAGGAGTTTGAAGCCACCTCGAGCGTTTTCTTCAACAAGCTGGCAAGAAAAATCTTTTCTCCTGCCGATCAAACTGCAGCAGCCATGACCAATGAATTTCAGGAGGAGGAAGACAAAGAAGAGGACACAGGCAATATAATTCTGACCCCCTGAGATCCACGAGCAGCGATTCTGCAATCGGATTTTGGCTGTTTGCGGGTCTGGAACGATGAATTATCGAGATTATTAAGATCGAGATCTGGTTCTGAATACTGCTTCAGCACCAATACCCTTTCTCCCATCCTTTTTTGCCGCTAATCCCAGGTCCACCAGAGCGCCGAGTTCTACCCCCCTTACCCCGGTGGTGCAAGTAATCCTGTAACAGGTATCGAGTTCCAACTCGTCGCTGTCAGAACCTATTATCACAACGCGGGGATCAACATCACTGACCCTTGGGAAAAAATCCACAGTCTGCCACTGGCCACAGCTTGTTCCATCAAATGTGGCGCTCTCCAGGAACACGGTATCCTTGGTCACAGAATCCGGGGCAACATCACCCGAAAAGTAAATCTCGATGGGAACATCCGGTTCAACATCTATGGCGCCATCCAGCGGCATGAAAACCACCGACAGGGCATCAGGAAGACTCACCTCAGGGTTCCCACAGGAAGAAGATGCCATGGGTACCACAAGTAGAAAAAATACCAGATAATGTACGGGAGCTTTCATCATGCCCTCACTGCTTGACAGTAAAAACAGTAAAAGAGGAGTGTACATCAACACCCATAGGGCCAGTATCCTTCCCCATGAGTTTTCCCGAGACAAATATGGAATAGGATGCGCCCGCTTCCAGACCATCCAGACGGATCACTGCAGTACTCCCCATGTCGGAGCCTTCTTCCGAATCCAGTTTGGACAAGGTCACCACATCGTCCAGCTTGTTTCCTCCATCCACACGCACAAAAAAAGTTCTCTCATTCAGGTTTGAATCACCCTCACCCAAACTCACAGGTGCGGAAAATACTGCTACCACATCCACCACGGGAGCGATATCAATCTCCTTGTCATGGGGTGTCAGATACAGCAGCATCAAAGGCTCTGGCCCTTGTTGTGAAATATCAACCCCGCCACAACCCAAGGTTTCAATGGCCACCACACTCAATATGCAAGCCAATATAGCAGTTCGTCCAAGCATTATTTTCTCCAGTGGGATCAGCTATATGGAATTCTATCGTCAATGCCTGTCTATGGTCAAGTATACCGGAAAATCTATCATTTCCTACCTCAACTTGTGTTCTCTGTGCCCATGCTGCAGAATCTTTTCCGCTGAACAGAGGCCCAGACGTGGTGAATCCACGACTGTGGACGATATATTTGCGATTGTGCCTCCGGCCAGAATCTGTTAGTGTCGTCTCCATGATAGCAAAGATTTCGCCAATGGTTTGTCTTCTCTTGTTTCCTTTGGTTGAGGCCTGTAGTGCAAGCGCCGAAACAAGCGGACTTCAATGCGATATTTCCTGCGAGCCAGGTGATGTCATCTGCGGAAATTTTGGTGGGGTGAAGACCTGCATGGGTCCTGACGAATCCGGCTGCATGCGGTGGTCTAAAGAACAAGCTTGCCCCGTGGGTCAAGTCTGTGAGACCGGAACGTGCATATGCGAAAATCCGTGCGAAGCCGGACAAAGCAGATGCTGGCAAAAAAGCGGGGAAATTCACTGCGTAGGTCCTGACGAATCCGGCTGTATGCTGTGGTCCGAAGAGATACCTTGTCCGGAAAACCAGAAGTGCATGGACGGGATGTGTCAGTGCGAACAAATCTGTGATGAGGGAGAAAGCAGGTGTGGTACTGGTGGAGGAATCAGTACGTGTGAACCCGTTGGCAACGGCTGTATGGACTGGGGCGAGGAAGCGCCATGTACGGATGGCATGATGTGCGAGGCAGGAGAATGTGTCTGCGATGATCCATGCAAGGATGGCGATGCAGTCTGTGCAGGGGATGCAGAGTTGCTATGCGAAGGACCGGATGAAAATGGATGTTTTGCATGGGGGGAGCCAAAACAGTGTGAGGAGGGGGCCGTATGTCAAGGTGGTTCATGCAATTGCGAAAAGCCATGCAAGCCTGGCGACACTCTTTGTGATCCTGAAGGCCTTTTGATCACCTGCGTCTCGGACCAGGACCTCTTGTGTCCAGTCTGGACCGAAGGACAGGCGTGCCCTGAACATCAGTCATGTTCCGAAGGTTCTTGTATCTGCACCACCGATTGTCAGCAGGGTGAGTCCATCTGTGGTGATACCCCGAATACCCAACGTGACTGCGCTGGTCCGGATGAGAACGGATGCATGTTCTTTGGCGAGGAACAAGCCTGTGCCAAGGGCCTGACCTGTCGGCCGGAAATAGCTTATTGTGCACCAGAGACGCCGGTGGAATGCTTTGAAATAAATGAATGCGACTACGTGGGTCAAATCTTATGCATGACCGATATAAAATACCGCGAGTGCAGGAAAGGTGATGATGGGTGTCTTTACCTGGACTGCAGCACCTGACCCACCACATGGCACTCATGCCCGGAGGGCATGGTATGCAAGACCCGTGATTGGGGTGGTGAATGTATAAAAACCAAAAGCTAGGCCTTCCAGAATTTTGCTCTCTGCAGTCATCCGCACTTTACAGCCAAAAACTCAAGCCATCTGGAGTATGACTCATGGTTATCCACATCCTCCAGAACAGGCAACTCCAGGTGGGTCCAGCCTCTAAGTGAAAGACGCTCCCGGGTCGAGGTCCAGACCATGTCGGTACTCCACTGTATCCCTGAAAACAAGTCGCGTCCATAAGTGCTCTGCCCAACGAGGTAATAGCCACCATCGACGGCCGGGCCGAACACCGTGTCGGCCCTGAGCAGGTAATCGAAGGACTGGTCCAGCAACTTCCTTGTGAGATAGGGACAGTCACTCCCTATCAGCACAGCTCGATCATGCCCCTCGATAAAAATATCATCAAAGGCCTTGGCCATTCTTTCGCCCAGATCCCTCCCTGCTTGTTCACGGAAGGAAAAAGCCGACTGAGGCTTGAGGGAATCCGGCAGGGCCTCCCCTGGTGGTAAAAAAACGTAACGACTTGCTTCGACAAGAGATGATTGCTCAAGGGTCAAGCCCAGCATACGGTAATAAACCTCGCTAGCCTTTTCGTATCCTATACTCTTTGCAAGACGGGTCTTGACCTTGCCTGGGCATGGTTGGCGGGCAAACACTATCAGGGCAGGACCGGTCAGCATGACGCATCACGACACGGGCATGAAAATTGGACAGGCCTTTCCCATGCACTCCTTGTTGGCGGATTTTTGCTTACAGACCAAGTGGAAATCCGCGCTCAAGGTAATAGGCAGCATGCTTTTGGACAGATGTGCGGCCTCTTTCAACGCCACCCATGAATCACGCTGACAGCATCTCGCTGCCTCGAACTCAGCCACCCTGCCCAGCGCAGCATGGACCGCGGTCTGGATTGTCATGCGCTCCGTGGCCTTTACCGGGTTAGCCCCCAGCGCGATGCTGAAAGCTATACCCACGCCCAACGCGGCCCCACATGCACCCACGAAACCACAATATCCGCCCGGCACCTTGGATCCCCGTTCGATGCCGGTCTCAATATCTTCATTGGATATCTCACCGCCAAGGTTTCTATAGGTAGACAGAATTATCCCTGGCACCATAGCATGGTGTTCCGGTCCGTGGATCGGTACTGCCGGATGTCTGCGGATGTTGTCCAGCAAGGAGATCATATCAGTCTCGGTGCTGCTCAGGCAGAGTTGTCGAATGGCGTCCAGTCCGTCATGGGTATGGCAGGCGTCGCAAACAAAATGCCCTTTGACACAAAGAGTCTGGGTTGTCATTTTTTTGTTGCAGTATGTGCATATCCGCTCCACTTCCCTGTCGAGATACTCCAATGGCGAGCCGCACACCATGCACCCGCTACGATGCCGAACCTGTATGGACACGAGGGGGCTGGGTTTCGGTTCAGCTTCAGGTGGGATACTGCAGTCACAAGATTGGATGCCGTCGCTTGGCTTGTTCTCTGGTGCGATAGTACAAGCACAACAGGTCCCCATGTCTACGTTGGTCACAGCACCCTGTCGGTCCAGCACGAACAATTCGTCACCATGCCCAACTACCTCGTCTGAAAATACCTCGCACACCTTGCCAGGGGTCAGGAGAGTACCGGCCTCGGTAATCACTCTCGCAAAAGGGCCGCGATACAAGACCCGGATCTTCTCGTCATCACCCACAGGTTTTCGGGCCTCGAAGGTCAAAGAGAAGAAGGGCTGCCCCTTGACAGTACGGTAGTGAGACCTCTTGATGACTTTTCTTCCCGTAAATTCACACTCCTCAAGTAGGGCGAAAAGATCTCGCTGGGTCAGGGCACCAGCTATGCACTCACCCCTAAGCTGCTCATCGTTGCGAATCTCAGGAGCTGATTCGTTCTCACTGACCACGTCGGCCACTACCAGTCTGCCGCCAGGCTTCAAGACCCTGAAAATCTCCGCAAACATTCGCCTCTTGTCCTTGGAAAGATTGAGCACGCAGTTGGAGGTAAGCACATCCACAGATGCATCATCCAAGGTAAGCTCCTCCAGGTACTCCTTGCGAAACTCCAGATTATCATATCCCAGGTTCTCAGCTACCTTAGAGCCCCCTCGCCTCGCCAGCGAGAGCATGGGATCGAGCATATCCACTCCAATGACATGCCCCCCTGGTCCCACCAGGCGAGCTGCGATAAAGCACTCGATACCACTACCACAACCTAAGTCTAAAACCGTCTGCCCTGATGAAATCTCGGCGTCCAGGACCGGGCTCCCGCAGCCATAACCCCGAAAACGAAACTCCTCAGGGATGTGGTCCATGAATTCATCCGGGTATGAGACCGGGTTGACGATATCAGCACGCGGTTCAGAGGCAGCCTCGGAGTAGAACTCCTTTACGACTGTCCGGGTGTCCTTGCCCGCCACCGACAAAAGGCAATTGGAGTGGACCATGGAAATGGCGCCATGAGCTCCGCAGCTTTCCAATATGTCTCCCATCTTGAGCCTTAGCCTCGGTGGCCCATCGGCGTTTTGGCGGGAGGCTTCCTTTGCTATGAGCCAGAGGGCGAGTTTTTCGTACAGGGGCCAATAAGGATCCTGTCCTGCAAAATCACCACTGAAGACATAGCTGTGATCCGGATCTCCTCCGCCAACTATGTATCGCCAGGGAGAATCGATTCGAGCGGCAGTTGTTGATCGCAATTTCTGGAGCACCGGGCTCTGTCGCCAGGATACGCCCAAATCACCGTTGAGCCCTGTTGCAAGCGAATCCAAACCCACTAGAGCCGCAGAAGGGTATATCAGACCATCAGGCCCCACCGCGATGGACTCCCAGCCACTGTTGCTGCCGTCATGAATGGTACCGGGAGGCGCGAAGACCTGCGTTCGCATGGCGTCAACATTGTCTATGCCTATGCCGCGTTTCTCAGCAAGCAAGGATGCCTCTACCATGGACTGGAAAAGCTGCTCTGGATGCCCCATGCCCTCAGGGTTGCCACGACCACGAGCGAAGTACCACATGAAATGTACACCCGCTGCACCATTGGCGGCTGCAAAATCTGTGACATCAGGCATGTCTGCCTGATTGTGCTTGCCTGCACACATGGACACGGTATAGGGAACAGTCCTGTGCGACAGCCATACCAGCTCTCGCTCCAACCTGGCAAATGCGCCCTGTCCTCGCAAGGCATCATGGTTGGCATGCATGCCGTCGACGCTGATCTGTAGATGAAAACGCTCGGAGGGCCACCGGGCAAGCTCGAGCTCGAAGCGCCTCAGCAACAATCCGTTGGTCAAAACCACCACGTGAGCGCCGTCGTGAGACAGCAAACCATCTACGATGGCCGCTATGTCACGATGAACGAAAGGCTCGCCTCCTGTCAGGGCGAAGACGCGGCATCCTAGCTCCGCAGCCTCGGAGGCGAGTTGCAAGATTCTCTCCACCGGCAGCTCGCTCCTGGTCTTGTTTGAACAGGAAAACAGGCAGTGTTTGCATGCCTGGTTGCAGTTGTTGGTCACGTGGAACCAGATCTCGCTGAGGTGTTCGACGCTCAAAAGATCGGCCCTTCCCTTGTATTTGAGCGATGTACTCTCAGGCAAACGTTCCAGAAAACGTAAGGCCTCCGGATCGGCTTTGAACTCGTTGGAAGAGATGATTTTTTGCAATAAGGCGTCACCAGCTTCGTTGGGAACGAACCAGTCGGGCTTATCCCCCTGTACGTATATGGGAATTGAATCGAACTCCACCCTGGTCCACTGCTCAGGATTCATGGTCTTGGCTCCTGCTTGCCATCTCCATCTCCGGGACGAAAGCCCCGAGTCCCGCTGGGCAGTCGTTTTATACTCAGGACATCCACAGGACACACAGTGACGCAAATCCCGCAAAACACACAACTTGTGGTCTCGTTGGACAGGGGGTGATTTCGCTGCGCAAAGGCTCGAACGTCGATCCCCATCTGACAATACCGTGTACATTCTCCGCACGAGATGCACTCGTCATTGGGGACTACGGCCAACTTGCCACCTCCCCATCTGCTCCACAATTCCATCCACTTGGCTAGCGGACAGAAGAACCTGCACCATACACGTCCACCGGAGAAGGGATAGAGGGTGATGGCGACGATAGAGGCCAAGCCGATGTCCACGATCAACTTGTACCAGTACCTTACGCCCTGAGGAGAGAGAAACTCCCGATAGTCGCTGATGATCAGCACGCTAGCTAAAAATGTAACGATCATTATAAGCGTGCTGGAGGCTTCCAGTTTTCTGATTGGCTTGCCCCTTGGAGCCTTTTGACGCCAGGCATCCCCCACTGTCTCGGCAAGCCCTCCACATGGACAAAACCATGAACAGAAACGCTTGCCGTGGTAGATGGAAAATATCGGCATGAAGACAGCAAAGACCAGCAAGGTGGCCAGGGCCCAGGGCAAAATCGTATCGGAAAAGAGCTTCCCTGCCGGATCCCACAGACCATAGTATCCCAGTGGATATGTGAGGGTCACGCCCCAAAGACGCCAGAACTCCGCATAGTCCACCAGGTACCACAGGGCCCAGGGGAGAGCAAAGTAGACTATCCACTGCGCCGCGATGAGGGTTCCAAAACGCTTCTGCTGATAAGGATCAGAACGATATCGAGACATGGCCTTGAGGCCAAAAAAAGTCATCAAGAGTGAGTACAGCAGACCATAGAGCATACCAGGATACACACCTGCCCGGTTCAATCCGGCATAGAGCTTTTCAAAAGGCCAGAGACCGTTTTTGGTCCCGTAGATGGAATACACCAGCACAAACACCCAAAGGAGGTGAACCAGACGTGAGGCAGACCAAACACCCTCAAACCTTATCCCTATTCGCTTGAGAAAGGCAGTGGGAGGATCTCCCCCAATGAGCTCGAAAGCTGCATCTGACTTGATGGATTTACTTCCGTCCGGATCCTGGACAAGCACCTGCCCCTCATGGAATTCCGTGACCTTGCCTTCGCGTATAATTGTGACCTTGGAGTTTTTCTCAGCAGAGAGAAGCAGCTCGCGGTTTGTGCTCGACAGCCGGGGAAACTCCTTGCGCCTGTGCACCATGTATACCGTGTTTTTCTCACAGAGCGCCAAGACCGCTTCTGCTGCAGAATTACCACCACCAATGACGACGACGTTCTTTCCAGAGTATTTCCCCGGGTTGAGCAGCTTGGTGTAGACCTGAGGTGAATCCTCACCAGGCACATTGAGTCTCCTTGGGTTGCCCATGCGGCCGATGGCCAAGATGACCCTCCGCCCGCGAACCATCACACCGCTTGTGGTCTTGACCTCAAAATGGTCCGCGAGCTTTTGTATATCCACCACATTGAATCCCAGTTCGATCTTCAGTCCAGAAGCTGCCTGTCCCCATTTCTCCAGCAAGTCTTCTTTCGTAGAATCATCCAACCACAACTGTCCCTGCGTAGCGAGGCTTGCAGGTTCTGCGTATACGTGTTTTCCGGCGGGAAAATTATGAATGGTATCCAGTGGACGACTCTTTTCCAGCAGCCGATATGAATAGCCTCTCCTCGAAGCCTCCATGGCAGCTGCAAGACCAGCTGGGCCAGCACCAATAATGACCAGGTCCACGAGTTCGTCATCACCGGCCTCGCTCTGGGGCTTGGCTAAGCGGGAGATGTATCGCACCACCTCGACGCCTTCGTTTATACAGGTCTTCAGAAGCGGAGAACCGTTAGCCGCCCCAACAATATGTAGTCCCTTGATGTTGCCTTGCAGGTAACGATCCAACTCAGGCCGCGCCTCGACCCCTTCG
>JALVPF010000590.1:0-307 GCA_027031935.1 Myxococcales bacterium
TCCATGTACAGTCCGTGAGGTCCGCGAGCGCCATGCGCTTATAGTCTCCCTGATTTCCCACCTCGCTTGCGATCTCTGTGGCTATGCTGCAGAATCTTTTTCGGTGAGGTGAGGCCTCGACGTGGTGAATCCACGACTGCGGACGCTTCCTTGCATCTGTGTGACCTCACAAGCGATCTGGGAAATCTGATTGCAGGCGGTAGGAGATTTGGTAGTCTATGGCTCCGGAGTGTGAACGTGAATGCCAGGGAGTGATCTTGAAAAGCCGATGCTATGAAATTGCAGGCATTGATGCATTACGAAATGT
>JALVPF010000590.1:317-8318 GCA_027031935.1 Myxococcales bacterium
GTTGAAGGTCATCACTTTCAATATGCTGTGTTCTTTTTGTGATGCAAGCTATCCACCCTGGGACCAACGCCTGGCCTATTTCAAGGATATTTTTGAAAGGTACGACGCTGACCTGCTGGGTTTGCAAGAGCTGACCTGGCCGGAAGAAGTGCAGGATGTGTTGGAACTGAAAGATGGATACAAGGCTGTATATTTCAAGGGCGACAAACCTGGAGATTTCGGTCTTACAGACTACCCGGATGCAACCATTTTGTATAAACAGGATAGATTCTTGCTGGTAGACTCAGGAAGTTACTGGCTAAGTCCAACTCCTGATGTGGCTTGGAGCACAGGCTTTGCCGAAGGTGCGCAGTTTCCCAGGATCGTCACTTGGGCCTTGTTTGAAGAAAAGGCTTCTGGAAAGGATTTTCTTTTGGTCAACACCCATTTTGACAATAATTCTCCGAGCCAGGAACTGAGTGCTCCTGTGTTGCTGGAGAGGACGAAAAAATTTGCGCAGGACTATCCTGTGGTCATCACGGGGGATTTCAATTCCGAACCTCAGGATGAGGCCTATTTGGAGTTGACTGCGAAATCTGAAAAGGGAGGCTTGGGGCTAGAGGACTCCTTCGACCTTGCATCTGTGCATACGGTGGATGGAGGTGATGCGTCAAGCTGGGACCCGGACACCAGGATAGATCACATATTCGTGGGAGGGGCTGCTTCTTCATGGGCGTGTGATGACTGGAATGTGGATGTGCACAAATACGGAGATCCTCCGACCTACCCATCCGACCATCGTGCCATTGAAGCTTCTCTGAATTTGAATTGGTAATATTAGGGTATGAAATTGTAATAATGAGCAAAGGAGAAAATTGATGCGATCTCATGTCAGAGACTCAGCCACCACCAAACTCTTCGCCTTGTTTGCTATTGTTGCCATGTTTTCAGTGGTCTCCTGCAGCAAAAAATCGGATAGCTCCCAATCCTCTGGGCAAAAAGGCAAGACTTCATCGGCGTCCATTGAAACAAAAAACCTGAAAGTTGCACAGAAGCCCATGGTAACCGACAAGAAAATGCAATCCGGGCAAGAGGTTGGTGATCATGCCATAAGTGGTGTTCCTTTGTTTCCCATCCCCAAAGGCATGAGTGTTGTCCACAAGGGCAAGTTCTGGATGGGGTGCAAACCGGAAATTGACGGCAAGTGTGAAGAATCGGACAAGCCGGGCAGGGAAGTCTACCTGGATATGTTTTTTATCGACAGGACCGAAGTGACTGTCGCTCAATATAAAAGCTGTGTAGATTCTGGAAGCTGCTCTGCAAAGGGTCTGGATGTGCCTTCGTGGGATGGCAAGGAGCAAAAGGACTGGGCATGGGCTTGCAACTGGGCAAAACCTGGTCGAGAGCAGCACCCCATGAATTGTATCTCCTGGAGCCAGGCCAATACCTATTGCAAGTGGCTGGACAAGCGATTACCCACCGAGGCCGAGTGGGAGAAGGCCGCACGGGGAACGGATGCTCGCAAGTATGCCTGGGGAAACACCGAATACGCAGACTTGGCCAAGTCTGGCAAGAAGGTTGCCAACATAGCAGACGAAGCTGCGCACAGACGAGATCCAAAGTGGACTGTGGCAAAAGGGTATGATGATGGATTTGCTGCCACGTCTCCTGTGGCATCGTTCCCGGACGGAAGAAGTCCATGTGGAGCCTTTGACATGACAGGTAATGTGCTGGAATGGGTTGCTGACTGGTATGATGCCGACTATTACAAGAAAGGCCCCGCCTCAAACCCCAAAGGACCTGAAAAGGGAGACATGCATGTTGCCCGGGGAGGTGCCTGGTACGGTGAACCTTCCACCACGAGAATCAGTCTCCGCTGGCCAAACCCCATAAGAAGACTCGTGGCGGTGGGATTTCGGTGCGCTGCAACACCACCAAAGGTGACACAGTAAATCTAGGGAAATATCCCCAAAACTGCCCAGGAAAACTCACGAAAACTTCATGGAACGGTCGAGTTTTCCCTGCATGTAGAGTTCCAGATCGTTTCGAAGATCATCTATTACCGCATCCAGAACACGCTTTGAAAATTCTTCGAGCTTTTCCTGCTGCTCCTTTGCGATGGGCCAGGTAAACTGTTCCGTCATCTCCACTACCCGTATCTCCGCCTGGCCCGCGTGAACTTTTGTCTCGACGGGGATCTTTACGGTTACGTGTCCTACGTCAAATTTGAGCATCACTTTTGCCCAGCCTCCATCGTGGTAGACGATGGCCTTTGGCAGCGGAAGATCAGGAATGGTCTTGGGAACATTGTCGTCGCTGGGGTGATATCGGATTTCGTCAATGCCCGTCAGGTCCTTGATTGTATCTGCAAACTGTTTTGTGAAGATCACGCAGTTTTGTTGAAAGTCTTCCCATTCTCTGACTTTCTCATCCGCAGCATCTAGCAGCTTTTGAAAAATGCTCATTATGTTTCCCTCCTGGACGCATGATCATGATTTAAATTTTTTTCGTCTCCCCCGACGACCTTCTTGATCAGTGAGTGATTCTGCCCCTGTTTTTCTTCTTTCTTTTCTTCTTGGGCGTATCGTCTGCAACAAAGGCCTTTTCCCAGAGTGCGTCGGGTTTTACGAAGTGCTTTGAAAATCCAAGTTCTTTGGGCGATGCACCCTGGGACATCAAGACGAGCTGACTGAGATAAATGACAGGTAGGTCGTATTCTACGCTGTATGCCTTCTCTATGGCCTTTTGCCTCATGTCCAGGTTGCCCTGGCAAACCGAGCAAACCACCACAACACAGTTGGCGCCCGCTCTTTTTGCCGCAGCCAGGATCTCGTTCGACAGCCTCAATACGGTTCCGGTCTTTGAAAGTACCAAGGATGCGCCACAACAGTCTGTGGCGTGTGAAAACGAAACAGCGGTACCGCCACAAGCTTCAACTACCTGCTGTATCTTTATCGGACGTTCCCTGTCGTCCACCTTGGCCCCGTGCAGCCTGGTCAGGCATCCGTAGTAGCAAGCAGCCTTGATTCCCAAAAGCGGTTTGGTGACCTTCTCCTTGATCTGTTCTATGCCGATTTCTTCTATGAGAAAGTCCAACAGGTGTCTGAGTTCTATCTTGCCTGAGTAAGAAAGCTCGGTGAGTTCTTCCATACGCTTGGCTATTTGAGCATCATCTGCCACCTCGTGGGACGAACACATGTGACTGTGACATGCCGGGCAGGGAGAGAGAACCTGTGTCAACTCCTGGCCCTCGGCCAAGGCAAGGTTACGCCACGGCAAAGCCAGCGATGCTTCTTCGGATACAGCTCCTGCAGGTGTAGCCCCGCAGCAGTTCCAATCCTGAATTTCCTTCAAGTCCACGCCAAAACTCTTGACCATGGCGCGCACTGTCTCATCATATTCCTTTGCTGTGGAAGTCAGCGAACAGCCTGGAAAGTAGCCGTACTCCATGGTGCCACCCACTCTCAGTCCCGCTTGAGGAAACGTCCGGCATTTCTGATTATGCTCTTGATACGTTGCCGGCCTTTTATGTTATGAGGTTTTAGTCCGATTTTACCTTTGGAGAACATGGCTGGTCCCATGCTTGCGTCCTGAAAGGGATGCCCGGTCCTGAAGTTCTTGTTCATCACCAGTCCCAACTCGAACACCCTGCCGTGAGCTTTGAGGGATCTCATGAAAACCTTGTTGACCGTTGCCACGTCGGTCTCTGCAGGATCTACCTGCTTGTCCAATACCAACAGCCGCATGGTGTTCATGACCTTGGCAATATCGATACCCACCGGGCAGCGGACAGTACAGGTCTGGCACGAAGTGCAATACCAGAACATGGACGATCCCAGCAATGTCTCCATATCGTTCAGCCTGATCAGTTGCATCACCTGGTTGGGTGTCCAGTCTGTCTCATTGGCGACCACGCACCCGGCTGTGCATTTGCCACATTGTATGCATTTACCGATGTCAACACCGGATAATTCCAAAATGAGTTTCCTCAATGCGTGGGGATCAGTATGGCTTGTTTTGGTCTCTTGCTCGCTCATGGCCTCTCACCCCACTCGAAAGCGCCTCGAATCTGGGCGTAGATTTGATGATCTCGGAACCCATCCACGTCTATTGCTCTCACCCGGCAGGCCGATGCGCAATTGCCGCAACCGGCACACAGGCTCTTTTGTACATGGGCGACCTTTCTGTCTCCCCTGGTGGCGATTTCGATGGCTCCGAAAGGACACACATCCACACAGTTGAAACAGGAACTGCACCTGTCCTCGTCAACCTCTGCGATCCTGGGCTCTATGGTCAGGTTGTCCTGTGAAAACACCGCGCATACACCTGCTGCGGCTGCACCGCTCATGGCAACCGTGTCTGGAATATCCCTGGGGAACTGGCATGCGCCTGTCAGGAATATACCCTTTGTAACGCTGTCCACCGGTTGCAGCTTGGGGTGTACCTCTGAGAAAAATCCATACTCGTCATGAGGAATGTTCAGCTTCTTGGCCAACTCCATAGAGCCCTTGCTGGGCACCAGGGCCGTTGCCAGCACAACCAGGTCGGCCTCGATCTCCAGGGTCTTGCCTGTAAGGGTGTCCACCCCGCGTACCACTACCTTGTCACCTCGCTCGAACAACTTCGAAGGACGGCCCCTGACATAGATGGCACCGTGATCCCGCTGGGCCTTCTGGTAGAACTCCTCGTAATTCTTCCCAGGTGCTCGCACGTCGATATAGAATACGTAGGCCTGCGAGTTTGGTTGATGCTCCTTGAGCATCAGCGCGTGTTTGGCAGTGTACATACAGCAGACCCTGGAGCAGTATGACACTCCCCGCTCCGGGTCCCTGGATCCTGCACACTGGATAAAGACCACCGTCTCGGCTTCCTTGCCGTCGGATGGACGGACTACATGGCCGGCGGTGGGACCTGTACTCTCGAGCATTCGTTCCATGTGCAGGCCAGTGATGACGTTTTCGATCTCTCCGCCGCCGTATTCACCATACTTGGTCCAGTCCCACTGGTCGAAACCGGTGGCAACCACGATTGCTCCAACTTTTTCCGTGATCAGCTCATCTTCCTGTCCGAGCCTTATGGCCTGTGGGCCACATGCCTCCTCGCACATCCTGCATTTGCCCTTTGTGTAGAACAGGCATGTGTCTTTGTCGATCACAGGTACGTTGGGTACAGCTTGACCGTATGGGATATATACGGCTTTGCGCCTACCAAGTCCCATGTCGAACTCACTGGTCACACGCTTGGGGCACTTCTGGATACAGTCTCCGCAACCTGTGCATGTATCCAGATCCACCGAGCGGGCCTTCTTGCGAATGGTCACTTCAAAATTGCCTACATATCCCTTGACCTCCTCCACCTCGGAGTAGGTATACAGGGTAATGTTAGGGTCTTGGGATGACTCCGTCATCCGAGGGGTGAGTATTCAAGCCCCGCAGTCCAGCGTTGGAAAAGTCTTTTCCAGCTGGGCCATCCTCCCTCCTATAGACGGACTGCGTTCCACCAAAGTGACCTTGTATCCTGCCTTGCTTATACCCAGGGCCGCCTGAATGCCTGCGATACCACCACCTATTACCAGCGCCCGTTTGGTCACAGGACTCTTCATGGGCTCGAGCTTGAGCAACTTGCGCGCCTTGGACACGGCCATGCGAGTCTGCGCCACAGCTTTCTCCGTGGCTGCGGCCTTGTCCTTTGTGACCCATGAGCACTGTTCGCGGATGTTGGCAATCTCCAGCTTGAACGGGTTTGCTCCAGCCTTCTCCATGCATTTCATGAATGTGGGCTCGTGCATTCGTGGCGAACAAGCAGACACGACCACAGTGTCCAGGTTGTGCTCCTTGATGGCTGCGGTGATCTCGCCCTGACCTATGGCGGAGCAACTATAGCGCAGGTCCTTGGCTATCACCACATCGTCCAGTTGGGCGGACTCCTCAACAACGTGCTTAACGTCCACCACAGAGGAGATGTTCGTTCCGCAATGGCATACGAAAACTCCGATACGCGACATTGTATTCGCCTCTCCTTAGGTTATGTTCCAGGTTCCGGTCATCACGAACCGGAACCACTTTCGATTCTTACCGCGCATACCTTGTATTCTGGAATTCCTGCGATAGGATCCAGCGCATCTATGGTCAAGACATTGGCCGCGGCTTCAGCGAAATGGAATGGAATGAAAACCACCCCCTCGCTAACCCTCTCTGTAATTATGGGTTTGATGGAAATCTCACCGCGCCTGGTTATGACTTTTATGGGTTGTTTGCCGTTGATTCCCAACTTGATGGCGTCCTGGGGGTTGACCTCCACGTAGGCGTCTTTTTGCTCTTCGTCAAGAGATGGCGACTGTCTGGTCATGGTGCCAGTGTGGAAGTGCACAAAGGATCGTCCTGTGGTCAACTGCAGAGGATATTGCTCATCACATTCTTCTGCTGGTGCCTTGTACTCGATGGCGTGGAACAGTCCCTTGCCCCTTGCAAACTTGCCCTTGTGCAGGTACGGAGTGCCAGGATGGTCTGTGCTGGGACAAGGCCACTGCAGTCCGTCACCCTGAAGTCTTTCGTAGTTCATTCCCGCATACTGGGGCGTAAGGAGTGCCATCTCGTCAAAGACTTCCGATGGGATCTTGTATTCCATCTTGTAACCCATGCGAGTGCTGACCTGCGTGATGATCCATGAGTCATCTCTTGCATCACCTGGAGGATCGATGGCTTTTCTAACCAACTGAACCCGGCGCTCCGAGTTGGTGAAGGTCCCGTCCTTTTCGGCAAAAGCGCATCCCGGCAAGACCACGTGTGCGTACTCGGCAGTCTCGCTCATTACGATATCCTGGACCACCAGAAAATCTACCTTTGACAGAGCCTCGCGTACATGCTTGGAATTTGGATCGCTCATGGCCGGGTTTTCGCCAAGTACATACAATGCATGCACCTTTCCTTCTAGTATTCCGTTGACAATTTTCATCACCGTACGGCCTACTTCGATGGATACCTTTGCTCCCCAGGCTTTTCCGAATTTTTCCGCAGCTGCCAGGTCGGTGACCTTTTGATATCCCGGATACACGTTCGGCAGCGCACCCATGTCACAAGCGCCCTGTACGTTGTTTTGTCCCCTGAGGGGGTTGACCCCACCTGCATAGGCGCCGACTCTTCCGCAGAGCATGGCCAGGTTCGCAAGGGATTTCACGTTGTCTACACCGGTGGTGTGCTGGGTGATGCCCATGGCGTAGACTATGGCCGATGTCTTGGAGGTGGCATAGGCCTTGGCGATGGCCACTATGTCGTCTTTGTCCACTCCGGTGATAGCGGAAACTTTCTCTGGAGTGTACTTTTCCACCACGGCCTTGAGATCGTCAAAGGCCTCACATCGTTGTTCTATGTACTCCTTTGCGTGCCAACCTTCTCTCAGGATGACATGCATGATTCCATTTATCAGTGCCACGTCAGTCCCCAGGTTCTGGCGGACGTGGATGTCAGCGAACTGGGCCAAGTGGATCTTTCTTGGGTCTGCAACTATCAGAGTCGAGCCCTTTTGCTTGGCGCGCAGTATCCTGTCAGATATAAGAGGGTGTGCTTCCGTGGTGTTTGAACCTGTAACCAGGATGCAGTCTGAGTCTTCCAGCTCCGCAATGGAGTTGGTCATGGCTCCCGAACCGAACGCAGCCGCCAGACCGACGACCGTCGAGCTGTGTCACAATCGCGCACAGTGGTCGATGCTGTTTGTTCCGACCCCCGCGCGGATAAACTTCTGCATCAGGTAGTTGTCTTCGTTCGTGCACTTGGCAGACGAAAAGGCGCCTATGGCGTCAGGGCCATGTTCCTCCTTGACGGCCTTGAGCTTGCTGGCAACCGTATCCAGCGCTTCGTCCCATTCGCATTCCTGCAGCTTTCCGTCCTTTCGGATGAGGGGTTTGGTCAAGCGCTTGGGGTTGTTGACGAACTCGTGCATGTTCCAGCCCTTGATGCACAATGCGCCGTGGTTGACAGGGCTCGACTTGCTGGGAAGGACCTTTACCAGCTTGTCGTCTATTAC
>JALVPF010000591.1 GCA_027031935.1 Myxococcales bacterium
TCTTGCATGGCATTCATGTGTGAGTCCGCGCCTATGAGGATATTGGATTTTCTGAGCCTCCCAGGATCCATCGGGAAGCCCAACTCACTTGCAAAATATGGACTAAGTCTTGACGAAGTTTCTGATACCATCTCCCTTGCTGACACAACAAGAAATCAAATAGTTACAGTTACAGCCGGAAAATCCTTGTCTGGATCCAGACCTATCATGGTTGGAAACACGAGACCTCAAGTCGCAATTTCACAATTTGACGATTTTATTTACCTTACGAATCCCCTGGATAACTCTATTCAGGTTATTGACATGAATACGGGTATTCAAAAATCCAAATTCTCGATTCACGATGGAAACAGTTTTGGTGCCACAGACATGATGTGCATTCATGATAGCGGTGAAGATCTTCTTCTCATTCCTATTGCAAATGACTACATGTCTCCCGATTTGGATAACAAGACTTTCGACAATATGGTTTTGAGAAAAGTAAATGGGTTAGGGCAGATCAGCTCCCTTGGAATACTGAAAGATCCAGGTTTGGCAGATGATTCTTCATTGGTAGATACACAGGCCCATGACTTCAATGAGATTATCCCAAGCCACATTATCCAGCAGGACAAGATAAATGACGCCCTTTTCTTTGTCCAATATCCTAAAGATGAAAACACTCAAGGACTGATATGGCCCGCTGCTGTGAGTGCTTCGCAAGACATGGATTCGATGCTTGTGGATGGAGATGGAATGAGGGAATGGCTCAATAATGTAGATCCAGAGCCAAGAAGCATTCCTCCAAGGGTAACAATAGTGCGATTGGATCCAGATGCGCAGTTCATGGCATTTTGGGAACCAGTAGTAGAAGGTGCAAATAATGATGTCGGGCGAATTTCATTGTATCCGGTAGATGATCACCTTGCAGCAGCCTCTATGCAATTGTCAATTTTGCCACCGGACTCTACCATAGTGACGGACATAGCAGTCCTTGCACGCAGGGGATTTGTGAGGATGTTCTTCGCATTGCCTCAATCAGGAAAAATTCTCGAAATCAGATCTTATCTCGATGGCACCAATCACGATCAAAAATATATTCAGGTCTCAGGTGCTCCTGAAAAGATGTCCTTTAGTCCCGATGGCAGACGACTTTTTGTGACACACAGTGCCGGAGGCAAACTTACGGTTGTGGACACGGATTGTCTGCCGACTCCCACATGCGACGATGACTCGGAATGCGAAGCAGGTCGAAATTGCCATTTTGGCTTCTGTGTTCCACAGTCATGCACCACAGGTGCTCTTTGTTCCAGCGACAGCGACTGCAACTCCGAGGAAGAAAAATGCTACGAGGGAGCTTGCACGAGTGAGTCAGGCGAATCGAGGCTCTGCCCTGAAGGCACCATATGTGATCCGTCGAGTTCCACATGCACCATTGAATTTTGCGAGACTGTAAGTTCCAACCTCAGCATGAATACATCCTCAAAGAAAGTCGTCTTTTCCCCTGGCGGTGACAAGGCCCTTGTGACCCATCACAACTCGAATCGAATCACCATCATTGAATAGAAAGTTGGAACAGAAAAAACCATCGTGGCATAAAAGTCTTGAACTACTGAAAGCTACTCCCACTGTTTCAATACCCTCAGTGCGTTTCTGCCGAGAATGTCTCTGACCTCATCACTGGAAAACCCCTTGGACAATAGGGCTTCGGTCAGCATGGGCAGTCGAGAAACCTCTTTCATGTCATTTGGGGCCCACGTAAACCCATCCAGGTCAGATCCCAGGAGAAGGTGCTGAGTGCCCACCAGGTCCGCCATCCTTGCATAGGTATCGACGACCACATCCAGCCCCCCGAACACGCTGAATCGCTTCAGGTACCAGGGCCACAGGATCACGCCCACCGCTCCACCCTTCTGTGCGATGAGCTTGAGCAGATCCTCTGTGATAAATCTCTGGCTCGATCGGCCTTGTCGCAAAGCCGTGTGGGTAACCACGGGAGGCTTGTCCAAAAGCTCAAGGGCCTGGACAAAGGCCTGGTCAGAGCAATGGGCCAGGTCAGCAACCACTCCCCATTGTTCACACTCTTTCAAGACCCTGCGACCGAACTCGCTTATTCCACCGTGTACGTGTGGCTTTGCAGCGGCATCCGCGATGCGATTGGGTATGAAGTGTGTCAGGGTCAGCAACCTTACTCCCCGCTGACGCAACAGCCGAATGCGTTCTGCCTTGGAGCCGATGACATGCCCTCCTTCCACGGCGGGCAAGAGAGCCACGACCCCACGGGAAAGAGCATCCCTTATACCCTTGGCAGAATCCACCTTCTGAACCTGACCTTCAAACTTCTGCGCGGTTGAATCCAGTGTATCCAGGACACGATTGCACGCAGCCCAGGCGGTGATGCGCAGCGGAGGGGCAGGAACATAGACCGTGCAGGTCGAACAAGACACCCTGCCATCTCGCAACCTTGGAAGATCGATAGTGTTACGCAATGGGTTCCACAACCAGGGTGGCTTATGGCGTTTTCCAAAATCCTTTTTGAAATAATGCCCGTTCAACAAAAAGTGAGAATGGGTATCGAGCACCACCGAAGACTCCATCAGAGCCAATGCCCTTTCAGAAGCCTGATAGTTTCCAGCTTTCATTTGTTCCCCATAAAGACTAAAGAACCCAGTAAGACAATTGGCAATCCATTATAGAGCCCTCTATTTCACTTTGAATAGCAACACCGACCACCGAAATACT
>JALVPF010000592.1 GCA_027031935.1 Myxococcales bacterium
CTGCACAAGGCGTCTATGCTTAGCGGCTTTCAAGATCGTAAGTGCCACCGAATCAATATTTGTAAAAGGTTTGGTCAAGTAGTCATAAGCCCCGGACTTTACAGCCTCCACCGCTGTCTCCACCGTAGCATAGGCGGTCATCATAACCACCTCGGTAGGAAGATCCCTGGCCTTGATCTCCTTGAGAAGGTCTATACCCGATACATGAGGCATTCTGATGTCCAAAACAGCCACATCAGGTCTCCAAACCTCGACCACATCAACCACCTCCCTGGCGTCGGACAGTGTTCTGACCAGACAATTTTGGCCATCGAGGATTTTTTTCCACGCCTGTAACATGTAAGGTTCGTCGTCTGCGATCAGAATCTTGAACTCACGATACTGGCTTTGGGCCATATCACCTTTCATCTATCGGTCTCCTTGTCTTCCTTGACTAGTGGCAATCTAAGGCGGAACAACGCGCCTTGACCCTCTTGGCTCTCGACCTCCAGTTTTCCGTCATGTTCCTTCACGATTCCGTAGCAAATGGACAGGCCGAGCCCTGTACCCTCGCCTGTTTCCTTGGTGGTGAAAAATGGTTCGAAAATATGAGGCAGGTCTTGTTCTGAAATCCCCTTACCCTCGTCCTTTACTTCAAGCACAGCCCACTGACTGTCATGATAGGTGCGAAGCAAGACCACGTCTCCATCCTGCGATGCCTGAAAAGCGTTCTGCAACAAGTTGACCACCACCTGCTGAAGCAAGCTGGACTGTCCAAGCAATGGTACCTCGTCATCTTCCAATTCCACCTGCACTTCGACGAAACGTGCCTTTGGGTGCAACCTGGCAATTCCCAAGGCTCCATCGACGACCTGGTTCATACTGGTATGTGCCAAAGCCCCGACAGCGGGTTTCCTGGAAAAACTGAGCAGATTGTCCACGATGGTCTTGCACCTTATGGAACAGGTCTGAATGGCTTCAAGGGCTTCGAGCCTTGAAGGGTCACCATCATCATCTCGCAGAAGAACCTGGGTGAATGCCAGTATACCACCCAGGGGATTGTTTATTTCGTGTGCCACACCCCCTGCCATCCTGCCTAAAGCGGCCATTTTTTCGGCATGCAACAAGGCAGCGGTTCTCTCCTGAACCTTTTTCTCCAGGTCTCTGTTTATGGATTGAAGCTGCTCGTTTCGTGCGGCGAGTTCTCGTCTGTAATTTTGGTTGCTCTCCTCCAGGTGTATCCTGTCGATACACTCCATTACTGTTGCTTTCAACTGGGAATCACTCCATGGTTTGTTCAGAAAACGATAGACCTCACTTTCGTTCACAGCTTGTTCTATGACCCCGAGGTTGGCAGCACCGGTCAACATGACTCTCTGTATGTCAGGCCAACGCCTCTTTACCTCGTTGAGAAACTCGATGCCGTTCATCTCCGGCATCTGGTAGTCAGCAATGACCACTGACACCTTTGTACTTTCCAGAAAAGAAAGCGCTTGCCGCCCTCCCTGTGAAGTTACCACCCGCCAGGGCATTTTGCGCATGGTTCTCTGAAGGGACATCAAGATCGCCTTCTCGTCATCTACCACCATTACAATCGGTAAATTTTGTTCATCTGGATTACTAGTGTTTTTTTCAGTCATGACACTCGCTCCGTTGCCTCTCCCGGCACCTTTACCTTCGGGAAAATGACTTTCACACTCAGACCAGCAGGTCTGAGACGTACTATATCCATCCTTCCGCCCAAACCATCAGCGATACCCTTTGCGGCAAACAACCCCAAAGATCCGCTTGTCTTGCTCTCTTCCAAATCGATTCCAGGATCCAGCAAGGAGGCAAACTGCATGTCGGTCAATTCCGCCTTGGGATCCAACAATTCCAGTACTATTGAATCATCCCTGGAATCCGTTTTCATCACAAGGTGACTTTTCTCCCCCCGTTGCCTTGCAAAAAAGCCGAACAAATTAAGAAGACATTGCCTCAGTTCCATGACAGGCAAACGCATTGTAGGCAATGCGCTCAAGTGGTACTCTATTTGAAGCGCCCTGTTGCCGGAACCCTGAACCAGCTCTATCAGTCTTTGGGCCTCGTCGTTCAGATCCACACCGTCATCATCCATTCCATCTTTACGCCCATCCTCAGCAAACATTCGCAGCTTCTCTACTATGGACATGATCCTTACGAGTCCACTGCGCATTTCATCGAAAACAGGGCCAAGGTCATCCATTACTTCACGCAGATCTTCGTCTTCCACCACGCGCTCAGCCTCTTTGAGCAACATCAATGCCTGGTCTTCCGAGTCAGAACGAAAACGTGAACGAGCGTGGATCAACACCGCAGCCAGGCGACGCATGGATCGGACATACTCCTCTAACACCGAAAGGTTTGCATTGACGAACCCCAAGGGATTGTTGATCTCGTGGGCAACACCTGCAGCGAGCAATCCCAATGTGGCCATTTTTTCCTGTTCAACTAGTGCTTCTTTGGCTTTTTGCATGGCCTTGTGGGTTCTCAAAAGGTCCTGACGTACCAGGCGGCTGGACTCAGTAGCTCGCTTCAAGGCGATGGTGCGTTGCTCTACCGTTTGTTCCAGTTCTCTTGACCATTTTGCCAGTTCTTCTCTGGATTGTTTCAGATCCCTGACCACCATTGAATTGTGAGCAGCAACTGCCACGTGACCGGAAAGTTCCACCAAGCGGTGCAGATCCTCGTCACTGAATGAATCATTGAAGGAATGGTTCAACAATTCAATGGCACCAATACACTCATCCCGTACAACTATTGGAGCAGCGATGACACTCTTGGTTCTAAAGCCGGTCAGCTTATCTATGGCCGAATCAAAACGCTCATCCGAGATGACATCATCTACCTTCAGGGGCTGAACATTTTCAACGCACCAACCTGCTATGCCTTTTGCCTTGGGAAGACGGACTTCCTTGATCTCCTTGGCCTTGGGCCCGGTAGAAACATAGAAGACCAGAGAGTTATCAGAAGGATGCAGTACCAACAGAGAACCGGCTTCAGCACCTATGTAGTCACAAGAGGCCCGTATTACCTCATCGATCCATTGCTCGATGGGTTTCGATGATATTATGAGTTGGGAAATCTGGTTTACAACAGAAAGATCTCGGACCCTTTGCTGTAGAGTATGGGAAAGATGCGCCATCTGCTTGTCAGCATTCAATTGGGTCAGAGCCCTACCCACAGACGACAGCAATCCCCGAGGGCTAAAGGGCTTCTGCAAAAAATCCGCAGCACCATAACGCCATGCCTGTACTGATCGTTCAACATCACCATGTGCAGATGTCACAACAACCTTGCATGCCTGTTCAGATCCAACCAATGACGAAAGCAATTCCATGCCCATTTGATCCGGCAACTCCAGGTCCAGCAACACAAGATCCGCAGGATTTCGCTCAAAGCTTTCAAGCCCATCTGCCCCATCCTGGGCCTGGCGAACCTCGAATCCCCTGCTGGTCAACAACTCACTCGCAGACTCGCGTGCAGCAGCATCTGCATCGATTATGAGACAGCTGGTCAAGCTTCATGTCCCGAATCAAAAATCTATGTCCAAATCAAGAACGATTGCTCCGCTCTCGTCTCTTTCAACTTCAAATATTCCCGGATGCTCTTCATCCATCTTTTCGATGAATTTCTGCTGTTTCCGAACCGTGTCCATCAGGAGTTGGTTCTCCCTTCTCAATTCAATGAAATCCAGCATATGCTTCAGTGCCACTTTCAGTTCCAGGTCGTTCCAGGGTTTGGTCAGGAATCGAAAGACCTCCCCCTCATTGATGGCCTCGATGGCCATCTGCAAATCTGCATGTCCCGTGAGGATAACCCTGACAACATGCGGATACATGTCACGTACATGCTTCAGAAAAGTCAGACCATCCATAGAAGGCATCAGGTGGTCCGACACAACCAGATCCACCTCCTTTTCCTTCAGAACCTCCAATGCTTCATCAGGACCTTCGGCAAACAAGCATTCGTACGGTTCCCGTCGCAACGAACGTCTCAGGGCACTCAGGACGTTGGCTTCATCGTCCACGAAAAGAACTCTTGATTTTCTCATGAAAGCCTCCATAGGCAGTAAATTGATAGCGATGGAGAAAGGCAATTGCGAGATTCATACCAGCCCTATCAAAATCTACGCCCACCAAACATCCATTCAAGTTCAAGGACTTATGGATTCAGACAAATGCAAGTCGCAAGTCCCCAAGAGCAAAAATGGGTCAGGAATGACCCATAATACAGAAAACACACCCCCAATGTGAAGTCTTTTTTCACCCAACTGGGTATGTCAGGACCTACAAGGCTTAACTTCTTGGAATTTATGTAGTTATACAGTCAGATGGGATGTGTGGATAATATCGGTGACTCACGGAGCATTTCGTACATGGGAATCAGCAATCAAGATTCCATCTCTTGTGGTGTTCTTGACACGGTACATGGCCTCATCAGCCAACCTGAGCACATCGTCCTTGGTTGTTGCATCTTCAGGATAGGATGCCACACCAAACGAAGCGGTAACACGCACCTTCAGCCCATCCGATTCCAGAAAGACACGCTCGTTCAAAGCGACACGCAACCTCTGGGCCACATGATAAGCCTGGTCCTTGGATGTCTGGGGCAAGACCATGACAAACTCATCACCTCCGTAGCGGGTTGGAATATCGACGGATCTAAGCTGCTCCTTGACCAGTTGCCCCACCTCCGCCAAGAGCCTGGAGCCAGCCATGTGGCCATTGCGATCGTTGACTTGCTTGAAATGATCAAGATCAAAAAAGATGACGGCAAACTGATGGCCATACCTCTTGGAACGCTCAAACTCCCTGTCCAGTGCCTCGTGCAGGAACCTGGTGTTATAAAGCATGGTCAAGTCATCTGTAACGGTCAGTTCCTGGACCCTTTCGAAGTTGCGAGCATTGTCAATGGCAATAGCCGCGAAATCTGCCAGCGAATCCAATATACGGACATCAGCCTCACTGAAAGAGTCGGGTTCCGAGTTGACAAGCTCTATGACACCCAAGCACGTATCTCTGACCATCATGGGGACACAGGCTATGGCACGGGTAGAAAACTTGGTCATGTCATCGACCTTGTTGCACCATCGTTCATCCTTGAGGGTGTCGGAGACGAGCAAAGGTTTACCATTCTGTGCCACCCAACCCACAACCCCCTCACCCATGGGCAGCCGGATGTCCTTTAGCTTGTCCGAACCCTCACCCACTGCAATTTCAAAATAGAGTTCTTGGGTATCCTGGTCCACGAGCAGCAAAGACCAGTTGGTGGGTTTTAGCAACTGGCTGGTTTTTTCCATTATAAGAGAAAGAACCTCCGAGATATTCAAGGTGGAGGTGAGGGTTTTTCCGATGTCGTTGAAAACACGCAACTCCTCTATGGTGCGCGTCATCTCCTTGAGCAGTTGTTCTCCTTGCATGCTTTCCCCTTGGATTCCCGTAATTGTTACAGATCTTCCGACGGTGAGTCAAACAATGTACAAAGACCGTGTCTACCTGCCCCGAACGAAACTCAAACATCCTCCCATTGACCAATACCAGCTTTTCATCATGCCTGGATTATTTTTTGACTGTATCATACCCATGGCCTACGATCCTTGAAATGGACCCAAAAACACCCAACTCCCATTTCTTGGTGCTAGCGTCTGCTTCTCCCAGGCGCAGGGATTTGCTTGGAATGCTTGAAATTCCTTTTCGGGTTCAGACCAGTGGAGTGAACGAAAAGGTCTTGGACCAGACCTCGCCTGAGTCATACACCAGCGACGCTGCTGAGCTAAAGGCCCGCGCGGTTGCCAGGCTATGTGAACCTGGCACGTGGGTGCTGGGTGCTGATACCACTGTGGTTCTGGATGGTCAGGTGCTGGGCAAGCCACAGGATCGCGCTCAGGCACAAGACATGCTCGGCAGACTGTCCGGCAGGACACATGAGGTCTTGACAGGGGTGTGTCTGCTGTGTGCAGGCAAGGACTACCAGGACGAGTTTCTTGCAAGCACACAGGTGACATTCCGCAAGCTTGACCCATCCTGGATCCATGCTTATCTTGCCACCGGTGAACCCATGGACAAAGCCGGTGCATATGGTATACAAGGAAAGGGAGCCATCCTGGTACGGTCCATCAATGGCTCCTATACCAACGTGGTTGGACTGCCCTTGAGCGAGACTGTCGACCTACTTGAACGTGCCGGGGTGTGGGTTCCTTTTTATGGAGGTGGATCATGAAGATTACACCCATCGACATCAAGCAGCAGCAATTTCGTCGTACAATGCGTGGGCTGGATCCGAGGGAGGTGGACTCGTTCCTAAACCTCGTAAGCGACGAGTTGGAGACAGTCCTTAGAGACAACAACAAGCTCAAGGAAGATCTGGCACGCAGCAGCAGAGTGATCCAAGAACACAAGGAACGGGAACGTACGCTCAAAGAGACCATGATCACGGCACAACGCATAACAGATGACATCAAGCAAAGTGCTCGCAAGGAAGCTGACGTGATCATCTCCAGGGCGGAGATCCAGGCGGAGAAAATCGTACACGCTGCCAGCGACAGGCTGGTAAAAATCATAGAAGACATCAACGAGATGAAGCGGCAGAGAGAGCAACTGAGGACCAACATGATCAACATTATCGAGTCTCACCGCAAACTCCTTCACGAGATACACGAAGAAAGTGGACAGGCTCTCAGCCTGACGGTTGAGCAACTTAGGCAGAGAAGAGCCAGGCTGCATGCGCAGATCCATGAGATTCTCGAAGCCCAGGCCAGCCTCCTCGATTTGGACAGGGATCACGAAGTAGACGATCTCCGCGAGGAGGTCGAGCGACTTAAAGCCCTCCAGACGAATCTGATCTCCAGAATACAAGGAGCAATCGATACCCATTCAAAGCTCTTGGAAGCTCGCGAAGAGGCAGAGTTATCAGAAGCATCAGGCCAGGTGGAAAAGAAGTTGCGGGTTTTGCAGCAGCCCAAAAAACAAACGAACACGGAAGAAGAGATCTCGGACCTTGACGCAGAGCCCGAGCCACAAGAACAACAGTCCCATGAAGCCGACCATGGCTCCAAGGCCTCATCCTGAATTCTGCGTCCCAATTACCCAATTACACAGCAAGTATCTTTCATGAACCCAAAAAATCTCACCGAAGCACCAGTCATACTACATACAGAAGTTTACACCTTTGTGCTCCTGCTTCTCGTAATTCTGTTCTCTCCCTCGGCACACGCCAAAGCCTACGAGGTGAGCCTTGGCAAAGACTGGGCTCAACACAAGTCTCCACACTTCAGGTTCATGTACGCAGAGCATCTGAAACCCCTTGGACAGGCCCTTTCGAAAAACGCAGGCGTCTATAGAGACAGGCTGCTTGCAGACTTGGGAAAACCGGGCATGGAACACGTGACCGTGGTTCTATGTGATTCTCTGTCGTGCATGCAAAAGATGGCCCCCGAAGGGGCGAGGGTTCCGGCATGGGCTGCCGGTATGGCTTTTTCCTCCTATCAAACGGTTCTGGTCAGGGCAGATGGGCGAACGGCTTCGAGAAGCAATCTGGACTCAGTTTTTCTTCACGAACTGGCCCACCTCGCCCTGAGCAGTGCCGTTGACAATCGTCCACTGCCCAGATGGTTTCAAGAAGGCTTCGCCATATACCAGTCCGGTGAATGGTCCATGGGCAGAGTGACCACCCTTGCCAGCGGGGTACTGTCAGGCAGATTGTTTTCTCTCCAGGCGCTGGAGGAAAGCTTTCCGGAGTCACCAGCTGATATACAACTTGCCTATGCACAAAGCATAGACTTCGTCTCATACCTGCTGGGACGATATGGAAAGGGCAAATTTCACAAGTTGATCGATTACCTCGGCAGGGGTTGGACTTTTGTAAACGCCATGGAAGAGGCATACGATCAGGGCATCTTCAAAATCGAATCGGATTGGCATGCGGACCTGAAGATGCGCTTTACCTGGATACCGGTCATCACCGGCACTGCAACGCTCTGGCTCATCGCCACCTTGGCCCTGGTGGCAGCCTGGATCAGAAAAAGGAAAACGCGGCATATGGCCTTGATGATGATGGACGATGAGGATGAAGACGACGGCGAAGAGGATGACGATGATGGACCCACCTTTGGCCCTGCCCCTCCGCTTACACCAGAAAGCCCTTAGCCACAAAAACACTCTTGCATGCTACAGCCCCTGTCAGGATGAACGAGACCTGCTGGTCCAAAACACACTAGACGCATCATGTCCCCATGTGGTATGCAGTATTATTTAGTGTTATATTCAACAGTTACTTATACACATGGGCATTACGGAGGGTATCTCCATGGG
>JALVPF010000593.1:0-4706 GCA_027031935.1 Myxococcales bacterium
CACCCCCTGCGGTTGACATGGGGCGGGTCCTTGGGGTAGTGATAGCTCGCTGTCGAAATCATTGTGATGGCCTTAATTTTCTCTACACAAGGAGTACTTCATGTTCAAGGAACTCCGAGAGCGATTGGAAGGTCTGCTGAGCAGGCTGGATGCGCTAAGGGGGTCTCTTTGACATCGCTGGCAAAGCACAGCGCATCGAGACCATAGACAAGGATATCGAAAAACCCGGATTTTGGGACAATCCCCAAAACGCAGCCCAAGTTCAAAAAGAGCGCTCAGCCCTGGCCGAGGTGGTGGATTCATTTACGAAGATAGAATCCAGCATCAAGGATGCACTGGAATTGTTGGAACTTGCCGAGTCGGAAGGCGACGAAGATGTGGCTGTTGACATAGGCGCGGAAGTCGAACAGATGGAAGCGTCAGTGCGTCGCATGGAACTGGCCAAGATGCTTTCTGGACCTAACGATCACCGTCCTGCAATTGTGAGCATCAACTCTGGTGCTGGTGGGACCGAGTCATGCGACTGGGCTGACATGCTTCTGAGGATGTACATGCGCTTCTGCGAGCGCCGGGGCTGGCAGACATCCATTACAGACTTTCAGGCTGGTGATGAAGCTGGAATCAAATCAGCGACTTTTACCGTGGACGGTGCCGACGCATACGGATATCTGCACGCAGAGATGGGAATTCATCGATTGGTGAGGATCTCCCCCTTTGATGCGGCAAAGAGAAGGCATACGTCTTTTGCCAGCGTGTTTGTTTATCCTCAGGTTGACGATGAGATTGAAATAGAGGTGCGGGAAGAAGACTTGAGAATAGATACCTATCGAGCTTCGGGTGCAGGAGGGCAACATGTGAACAAGACCGACTCGGCTGTTCGCCTGACGCACTTGCCGTCGGGAATTGTGGTTGCCTGCCAAAATGAGCGCAGTCAGCATAGAAACAAGGCCACTGCCATGAAGATTCTCAAGGCCAGGCTGTACGAGCTGGAGATGGAGAAAAGACGTGCAGAAGAAGACGCGCTTCATGCTCAAAAAAAGGAAATAGCCTGGGGTTCTCAAATCCGTTCATACGTTCTTCAGCCTTATAGGATGGTAAAGGATCATCGAACCAATGTTGAAGTGGGAGACGTTGACAAGGTTCTCGATGGTGATCTGGATGCATTTATCGAAGCCTTCCTCATCCAGTCTGGTGAATAGGACATCGCTTGAGCAATAAGCCATGAAAAATACGAAAACCAACTGGATACGATTGGCCGTGGCATTCGATGTCGCAGTGGCGATACAGGCTTGTGTAGCCATATTCGGTCACCATGTCCTGGAGACTTTACTGTCACATAAACCGCTTCAGTGGCAGGAGATGACCTTGGTGGTGGTCATGGGAGTGCTGTCCGGAGGACTCCTGGCCTGGATAGCAAAAGGTTTTCCTGCGGTGACAGGGTTTTTGATGAGCTTGTTCGTGCCCTTGTGGATGTTGCAGATGGATGATTGGAGCGTAGGGCTCGACAGGGCTGTGACCATTATTCTCAGGGGTGAGGCAAATTTCGCCGCCATTTATCTGGGTGCCTTCGCGGTTTTCATGATACGGGGTGGAGGACAGGCCTATCCCAGGTTCATCGGGCTTAGGTATCTCAGATTCAAGATGATTACCTCCATATCTGTTGTTGGTGTTGCATTTGGTGTCGCAGGCCTGGCCGTTGCACTGAGCATCATGAGTGGTTTCGAAGCTGAACTCAAGGACAAGGTCATAGGGTCCAACGCACATGCCGTGATTCAGAAGAGAGGCTTTGATTTCTCTGAGTATAGGACCACCATGGCCAAGGTGGAGCGCTTGAAAGATGTGGTGGCTGCGAGTCCTTTTGTTTTCAGTGAGGTCATGGTTCGGTTCGACAAGCAACTCTCAGGGGTTTTTCTCAAGGGAATAGATACAGCGACGATCTCGTCGGTCCATCCTCTTAAGCTTCAGGAGGGATCTGTCGATGACCTGGACAAAGGTCCACTACCCGGAATTATCATGGGCAAAACTCTGAAAGAGTTTCTTGGGGTGGCCCTGGGAGATCCGGTGGAAGTCCTGACCCCGACCGGAGATGATGGCGGGTTCGGGGGACCATTGCCCAGATCCAAGACTTTTAGACTGGTGGGCGTTTTCCATACTGGAATGTATGAGTTTGATGCAAAATCCGTATACATATCCTTGAAGGATGCCCAAGATTTTTTTTCCCTTGGAGATTCGGTCACGGGTATCGCCTTGCGCTTGACGGACGCCGGGCGGGCCGGACCCATATGTGATGAGGTGGTGGCTTCCCTGGATGGGTATCCTTACTACACACGAACCTGGTACGATCTCAATCGAAATCTGTTTTCAGCTTTAAAGCTCCAGAAGGTGGGAATGTTCATAGTGCTGGTTATTGTCATTCTCGTCTCAGCATTTGGGGTCATAGCAACCCTGATAATGCTGGTGTGGGAAAAAGTCAAGGAGATCGCGATCTTGAAGTCCATGGGGGCCACTCCCGACGGCATAATGAAGATTTTCATGATCGAGGGTATAACAATCGGGACTGTTGGCACCACCCTGGGGGTCTTGCTGGGTTGGGCTGCATGCGCCTTGCTCTCCTGGTGGGGTATGTCACTGGACCCCGAAGTCTATTATATCGAACACCTGCCAGTACAGAGCCACCCTTTGGAGATCGCTCTCGTGGCAGGAGTGGCTTTGCACATTTGTTTCATCGCTACCATTTATCCATCCCGCAGGGCTGCCAGGCTCACCCCTGTACAGGGTCTTAGATATGATTGAATCCTGTGGGTGGGAATACCCGGTATTGGTGTGATTGTTTCACTATCCAAACGTTTTGTTGAGAGGTCCTTTTAAGGCCTGCAAGGCCTTGTTTTTACTGTTTTTGCTTGACCGCCCGAGGCTTGTGGGCTATTGTGCAGCATCCATTGCCTGGATAAAAACGTTTATTATTCGAAAGGTTATATTGATTCATGGACGAGCAGACCAAACAGAGACGAGCGAAGTTGGCGGCCCTTCGGGAGGCTGGTCAAAATCCGTATTTCAACGGCTTCAAACCTGAATATCACTGCTCTGATGTCATCGCGGCTCATGAGGATCAGAGCGCCGAAGAGCTGGAGAAGGTGGAGACCAGTTATACTCTGGCTGGGCGGGTCATGGCCTTGAGAATGTTTGGCAAGGCAGCTTTTGTAAAATTGTCTGACAGAACCGGTGACATCCAGCTATTCGTCCAGAAGAATTCCCTTGGAGATGAATCTTTCGGGCTTTTCAAAAAGTATATTGAAATCGGTGATATCATCGGTGTCGAGGGAAAACCGACCCGCACCAGGACCGGTGAACTGACGATCCTTGCCGATTCTTTGCAACTGTTGACCAAGGGGATCAAGCCTCTTCCTGAAAAATTCCATGGTCTCAAGGACGTGGAACTGAGGTATAGACGCCGTTATCTGGATCTGTTCATAAACCCGGATGTGCGAAAGGTTTTCAAACTGCGGACTTCGGTTCTGAAGTTTTTGCGAGCCTATCTGGATGACAGGGGATTCTGGGAAGTGGAAACTCCCATGATGCATCCGCTGGCAGGTGGTGCTGCTGCAAGACCTTTCGTCACCCACCACAATGCGCTGGACATGGAGCTGTTCATGCGGGTGGCACCTGAACTCTACCTGAAAAGATTATTGGTGGGTGGCATGGAGAGGGTGTATGAGCTCAACCGCTGTTTTCGAAATGAGGGTATTTCTACACAGCATAACCCCGAATTCACCATGCTGGAGTTCTACCAGGCTTATGCCACATATGAGGATCTGATGAGCCTGACAGAAGATCTCCTTGGCTCCCTGGCTGAGCATTTGCATGGAAAGTCTCAACTTCCATTTGGTGAGCACACCATAGATTATTCCGGACCGTATCCTCGTAAATCAGTCAAACAGGCCGTGGCAGAAGGCTTGAATATTGATCCTGACATGCTTGACGACAGGCAAAAACTTCTCGATCTTGCCCATCAGTATGAGGCCCCTTGCGATGATGCGTGGGATGCCGGAAAACTTCTCATGGCGCTGTTTGAGGAGGAGGTGGAAGAGACCCTGATCCAACCGACTTTTATAATTGATTTTCCTCTTAGCGTGTCTCCTCTGTCCAGGAAAAAGGAAGGGCAGGAAGACCTGGTGGACAGGTTCGAACTCTACATCGCGGGTCGTGAGATCGCAAATGCCTTTTCAGAGCTGAACGATCCGGATGATCAGCGCGCCAGGTTTTCTGCTCAGATGGAAGCCAAGGCACAAGGCGATGAAGAGGCCATGCCCTATGATGAAGATTATGTACTCGCCCTCGAGTACGGTATGCCACCAGCCGCTGGCGAAGGCATTGGAATAGATCGTCTGGTTATGCTCATGGCAGATGCCCAGTCCATCCGCGAAGTAATCCTTTTCCCTCTGCTGCGGCCAGAGGCCTGAACCCTCCTGGAGGTCGGCTAGTGGTCAGGCGCCGCAGGACCAGGTCATTCGTTATCGACATCAGTTTGGCGATGGTGTTGACTGCGGTCCTGTATATCCTGGCTGAACTGGCTGGCATGCTACTGTCGGGTGAAGGGGACTGGGGTACTGGCATTTCTTATTTTTTTCCCGTGCCCGGGGGAATGCCGGGGGGGGTCCGGCCATGCCAGCGGCGGGGCCGCTTTCCAAGCCTGGAAGGTCTTTATG
>JALVPF010000593.1:4716-22829 GCA_027031935.1 Myxococcales bacterium
CTTCTGAAGTTCGAAGCTCATTTTGCCTCTCTGTACCTTGGCGCTTTCATCGTTTTTCTGTTGGAAGGTGGAGGTATCTATTATCCCAGGTTTGTGGGGCTGAGGTACCTGCGTTTCAAGATGATAACCGGTATTACGGTGATTGGCGTCGCCCTTGGAGTGGCAGGGCTCATCGTTGTCCTGAGTGTGATGAGCGGATTCGAGACAGACCTGCGAGAGAAGATTATCGGTGCAAACGCCCATGCCATAATTCAGAAAAAAGCACTTGATTTCAGTGAATATAGACAGGTGGAGAAGAAGGTCTTGAAAATTGCCGGTGTCAAGTCCGCATCACCTTTTGCTTACAGTGAGGTAATGGCCAGCTCCGAGTTCAATTTGTCCGGGGTCTATCTCCGGGGAATAGATCCGGCAACTGTCGGAAGTGTTACAAGGCTGGAGATGAAAATAGGCAGCTTGAAGATGTTGACCGACCCCGCTCTGGTGGATAAGTGGTTGGAGACCCATCGGGGTCCTGGTGCTGTGGTCAATACGTGGAAAAAGGACGAGGACCCAAAACCCACGGAGAAAGAGGATAAAAAACCGGACACTGGGTCGAATGTAAAAGACAAGGACCAATCCCCACCGGATGAAAAATCCGAGGATGCTTCTTCGGATGATGAAGTCCCAATGCCGGGTGTTTTAATGGCACGGACGGCAAAAAAACCGCCTCCGGGTGCACTGATCGGCGCCGAACTGAAAAAGATTCTGAAAGTGGATGTGGGCGATCGGATCAATCTGGTATCACCCCTTAGTGAAGAGTTGGGTCCTGCGGGGCCCATGCCAAAGGCCAGGTCCTTCAGGGTTGCCGGTGTGTTTTATACGGGCATGTATGAGTACGACGCAAAGTCGGTTTACGTAAATTTGCCAGATGCCCAGGATTTTCTTGGAACAGGTGATTCTGTCAGCGGCATAGCCTTGCGCTTTGACAACATAGATGATGCCAGACATGTGTGCGATACGATTCTTGGACGACTGGGGGGATGGCCCTATGCCACCCGGACCTGGTATGACATGAACAAGAGTCTGTTTTCCGCCTTGAAGATGGAAAAAGTTGCCATGTTTTTGGTGCTTGTAATAGTTATACTTGTGTCTGCTTTCGGTATAGTATCCACGCTGATTATGCTCGTGTGGGAGAAGGTAAAAGAGATTGCCATTCTCAAGTCCATGGGCGCTACAGGTGATGGAGTGATGAAGATTTTCATGGTGGAGGGCTTGACCATTGGTATCGTGGGCACGGTTTTAGGCATGGTTGTTGGCTGGGGGGCGTGTCTGGCCTTGAAGATGATGGGCCTGCAGATGAATCCGGACGTGTACTACATAGAGGCCTTGCCCGTAAATACTGACCCCATCGAGTTTCTTCTGATTGGAGGAATCGCCTTGCATATCAGCTTTATTGCTACTATTTACCCTTCTAGGCGGGCTTCGCGATTGAGGCCGGTGGAGGGGCTTAGGTACGACTGAGGCGATGTTTGAATAATTTGGGTGCATGGATGGTTTCAGTCTAAACACCTGGGAGTAAAAGAACACGATGACACACGCCATGGTAAAGGTGTATGACCTTCACAAGGAGTATCAATTGGGGAGGAAGTCCGTTCGCGTGTTACAGGGCGTGGATTTTCAGGTGGAACAGGGAGAGATGGTGGCTATCGAGGGAGCATCCGGAGCAGGCAAAAGCACATTATTGCATCTGCTTGGGACGCTGGACCGGCCCACCAAGGGGGCGATAAGTATCAATAATCAGGATGTCCTGGCTTTTGATTCGGATGAATTGGCATCCTTTCGCAACAGGACCATAGGCTTTGTTTTTCAGTTCCATCATCTTTTACCGGAGTTTACGGCTTTGGAAAACACCATGATGCCTGCACTGATCCAGAGGATTCCGCGTGCTCAGGCCGCTGTCATGGCCGAGGGCATGCTGGACAGGGTCGGACTCTCAAAGAGGCTGGAACACAGGCCGGTAGAACTCTCGGGAGGAGAGCAGCAAAGGGTTGCACTGGCTCGTGCACTGATGCTCAAGCCACGCTTGTTGTTGGCTGATGAGCCCACCGGCAATCTTGATGAGACTACTGCAGATGGAATTCATGAGCTGTTGCTTTCCCTGAACAAGCAGTTTTCCATGACTACGGTCGTGGTGACCCACAACCCCAGGTTGGCAGCCAGGATGCAACGCAGACTGTTGTTGCATGATGGAATGCTGACAAAAGATGGGATGAGGGGAGATACGGAAGAATGAATCGGACTTTACTCAAGTCTCCCACACTATTGAATCAGATTTCCCAGATCGCTTGTGAGGTCACGGAGATGCAAGGAATCATCCGCAGTCGTGGATTCACCACGTCGAGGACAGATTCTGCAGCATCGACACAGAGATCGCAAGCGAGGTGGGAGATCAGGACTTTACTGGTGTCCTTGACGTGCTTTGCTCTTCTGCTTGGTGCTGCTGTGCATGCCAGGGCGGATTCTCTTGCGATGGTCAAGGTGCGAGGGAACAAGAGGGTCGAGACAGATGCCATCCGCATGGTGATCCGGTCACGGACGGGTGATGCCCTTTCTGCAGACAAGGTTGCCACTGACATCAAGGCGATTTTTGCCATGGGGTATTTTTCGGATGTCAAGGCCATCGTGGAGCAGGGAGCTAAAGGTGAAACACTGGTTTTCGTTGTAAAGGAGAAGCCCTCCATATCGACTATCGATTTCAAGGGCAATGACGAGGTGAGCGACGACAAGATCAAGGAGGTGCTGGATATAAAGCCTCTTTCGGTGCTGGATGTAACCAAGGTTCGGGCGAATGTGGACAAGATAAAGGATCTCTACGTGGAGAAGGGTTATTTTCTCGCTGACGTAGAGTACAAATTGACCGATCAGCCAAACAACTCCGTGGCCCTTACCTTTGTCATTGATGAGCACGCAAAGGTTGAGGTCAAGAGAATAAACTTTATAGGTAACAAGGCCATTGGGGATGACGAGCTAAAGAGCATAATGGAAACCCGCGAAGGGAATTTTTTCTCATTCCTGACCTCCTTTGGAACATACAAGGAAGAGGGCCTCAAGCGGGACATGATGCGGGTGAGTGAGTATTATTACAACCATGGCTATTTGAACGTTAAGGTCTCAGACCCCATCGTGGAGATAAGTTCAGATCGAAAGTACCTGTATATTACCGTGTCCATAGATGAGGGCAAACAGTATCGCATAGGCAACGTTACCTTCAGTGGTGATTTGCTGGTGGCGGACAAGGCCCTGGTGAGGGAGGTGAACACTGCCGTGTCAAATGGCTGTGTGGGCCTGGTGCTGTCGGCTGCCTTGCAGAAAAAACTCGCCAAGGTTAAAAAACCATCAGAGATCCTTGCCCTGAAGATCGCTGTTTTGAAAGAGCTGAAGGCGGAGGCAGAAAAGCGCCTGGATGAAGGCGTGTGGGAAGAGGATCAGCCACCACCGCCGTCCAAGGGCGAGCTATTCGACGCCGTTCGCAAGGAGTTCATGACACAGTTGAAAATCAAGATACTCGGGGAACTGCTGTCTTTCAAAACCGGGGAGATTTTCAACAAGCAGGAACTGGGAATGAGCATGTTCCGTATAAGGGATGTGTACAAGGACAGGGGATATGCCTATGCGGAGGTGATCCCCGAGACCAACATAGACTCAGACACCCGAATCATCGATTTGAATTTCAACGTCCAAAAAGGAATGAAGGTCTTTATCGAACGAATAGAGATCAAGGGCAATCTCAAGACCCGCGACAAGGTGATTCGGAGACAGATGCGCCTTTATGAAGGCGAGTACTATTCAGGCCAAGGCAAGAAAAAGTCGGAGAGACTGATAAATGGTCTGGGCTTTTTCGAGAAGGTGGATATAAGCGAACGCAGGGGAAGTGGTCCTGACAAGATCATAATAACGGTTAACGTAAAAGAACGGCAGACAGGCACGTTCCAGATAGGAGCAGGTTTTTCTTCGGTGGAGAATTTCATCGCCACTGCGCAGATTTCGCAGCAGAATCTTTTTGGACGGGGTCAGACCCTGGCCCTGATGGCTCAGTTGTCGAGCTTGAGGCAGTTCTTCTCCCTGCAATTCGTGGAACCATACTTTTTGGATACCAAGTGGTATTTTGCAACATCGCTGTTCAATACCCAGCTGGACTATATCAACTTCCTCCGAAAGGCTACCGGCGGTAGGTTGACTCTGGGATACTGGTTTCTGGATGATTGGCGGGTTTCGTTCACTTACAAGTTGGAGAAGGTAGACGTATCAGCCGGCAGGGGAACCGACGAAGGTTACAGAAACCACAACCTGTTCAGGGATGGATGGACGTCGAGTATTCAGGGCTCGATAATGTGGGACACTCGGAACAACAGGCTTTTCCCCACAGACGGCCATCTCTTGCAGGGCTCGGTAGAGTGGGCGAGCCCATATACCTTGAGCGAAAATGTGTTCATGCGCCTGACAGGGGTTGCCCGCTGGTACCGCCCTGTCATCTGGGGAATCGTGCTGAAGACAAACCTAACGTTGGGTTATATTACCTCATTGAGCGAAGAACCCATCCCCATTTTCGAGAAGTATTTTGTCGGAGGTATCTACACCATAAGAGGCTATGACCCACGGTCCATCGGACCTAGACAGCCCGCGGCGGATGACGGTTATGATCCCGGCTCCCATGTGATCTCTGCCAATGTTGGGGGCAACAAGCAGTTGATCGCAAACATAGAGTTGGAGTTCCCCATCTTCCCGCAAGTGAATATTCGCGGAGTGATTTTCCTGGATGCGGGAAATGCCTATGGGGAAGGGGAGGGCTTTTTCTCCGAACGCTATTCAGACACCACGGGTGAGAAGGAGACAGCCTTGGGTCTGTACTGGTCTACAGGTTTTGGATTCAGGTGGTTTTCACCCATTGGACCCCTTCGCTTCGAGTGGGGTATCCCCTTGACAAAGCGTCCCGACGACAAGGACATTTTATTTGAGTTCACTATTGGAAACTTTTTCTAAATTGCTTGTGGGCTTTTGGCATCCCGGTGAATTCTCCGGTTGCCTCTCAAGTCTAACTGCTATGACAAGTTTGAGTAGACAGCGAATGGAGGATCGAAATGTGGAAATTGGGTAAAATGGCTATGGTCAGCGCACTAGCCTTGTCTTTTACTTCAACAGCCGTTAAGGCTCAGGACAAAACAGCTTATGTAAACCTGATGGCAGTTCTTGAAGGCACGGCTGAAGGCAAGGCCACCGTGGCCAAGCTGAAGAAGGAAGGCAAGGCCAAGGAAGACGAGTTCAAGCAACGAATGTCAGTGCTGCAGGCGAAGTATCAGCAGTTTCAGTCTCGCGCCAAGATGATGAAAGAAGAAAAAGCCGCAGCGCAGATGCAGCAACTGCAAAAGGAAGAGCAGGAGCTGAAGATTTTGGCCATGCAGTACCAGAACGAGTTTCAGAAAAAACAGGCCGACGCTCTTTCTCAGTTCCAGCAGAAGGTTGCAAACGTTATCGAAGCTGTTGCAAAGAGAGAAGGTGTTCGATGGGTGTTTCGCCAGGAGGTCTTGCTCTATGGTCCTCCCGGAATGGATCTCACCAGCCAGGTTATCAGGGAATATGACAAGCGTTTCAAGACAAAAGGCGGTTCCAGAAAAAAAGGCAAGTAAGCTTCCGTGATAGCCCTTTCCAATATAGCGGCACGCCTGGGGGCAAGGCTCGATGGACCTGACGCAGAGGTCAATGGGATGGCCCCGCTGGATAGTGCCGGGCCTTACGACCTGAGCCTTTGTACGGATAGCCGACAGGCACAAGAGTTGGAGAATACATCGGCTGCTGCGGTGTTGTTACCAGAACGTTCCTTGCATTTGAAGAACCTGGCACCATGTGCCGTGTTGATGGTAAGTGATGTTCGTCTGGCCCTGGCTGCTGCTTTGAGTATTTTTCATGTAGAGGAAAAACCGGAGCCGGGTATTGACGCAGGAGCGCTGGTGGAGGATGGTGCAGCGGTGGATCCATCGGCGAGGGTGGAGGCAGGAGCTCAGATAGGTGCTGGTGCCAAGGTCGGACCAGGTTCTGTGGTGGGCCGCAACGTAGTCCTCATGCCAGGGGCTGTGTTGGGTGCATCGTGTGTCGTGGGTCATGGGGCCGTGATTTTCGGATGCTGCAGTATTGGCAACAGGTCGGTGATAGGACCTGGGTGTGTGCTGGGATCGGATGGATTTGGACTGGTTCAGGAAGGCCAGGGCTGGCGAAAGATCCCTCAGGTGGGATCGGTGGAGATTGGAGATGACGTGGAATTGGGCGCCAACTGTACTGTCGATAGAGGTACCTTGGGACCCACGACCATAGGCAGCGGCACAAAGATCGATAACCTTGTGCAGGTCGGCCATAATGTGACCATCGGACGCTCTGTCTGCATTGCTGCACAAACCGGACTGGCAGGCAGTGTCACTATCAAGGACGGTGCAATCCTGGGTGGTCAGGTGGGTGTCGCGGATCATGTTACAGTGGGAAGACGGGCACAGGTCGGTGCAAAGTCGGGTGTTGGCAGCAATGTGGCAGATGAAACAAGGGTGGCTGGTTATCCTGCCATGGAAGTGAATCGCTGGTTCGAGAGTGTTTTTGGCTGGCGGAGGATCAAGCGGCGCCTGAAGAGTGATGAGGAGAAGTCCAGATGAGTCAGGTCCACCCTAGCGCAGTCGTTGCCGAGGGCGCTGAATTGGGACGAGATGTCATGGTGGGACCTGGCGCCGTGGTAGGCCCGGATGTGAAAATTGGTGACGGCACCAGGATAGGCGCTCATGCAATTTTAGATGGGCATACGACCATAGGGAAAATGTGCCGCGTTTTTCCCCATGCAGTGTTGGGAACACCACCGCAGGATTTGAAATACTCCGATGAGCCTACCCGCCTGGTCTTAGGGGATAGAAATATCATCAGGGAATTTGTCACGGTGCATCGCGGAACTCCCCAGGGCAGGGGCCTTACCACAATCGGTTCAGATGTATTTCTGATGGCATATTCTCATGTGGCCCATGACAATATACTCCAAGACCACGTGATCGTTGCCAACAATACACAATTGGCAGGCCATGTGCATTTAGGTGACTATGCAATCGTGGGAGGAGTGAGCGCAATTCATCAATTTGTGAGGGTAGGGCCCCATGCTTTTATTGGAGGTGGTTCTGTGGTGGTGATGGATGTGGCTCCTTTTTGCAAGGCCACTGGCAACAGGGCCAGGCTTCACGGCATAAACACGATTGGGCTGGAGCGTCGTGGATACGACAAGGGACAGCTTCGTGCTATCAGGAAAGCATACAGGTTAGCCTTCCATTCAAATCTCCTGGCAAAAGAGGCAGCCGACCGTATAGATGAACAACTCCTCGAACAGTGCCCCGACCTCAGGTTGTTTACCGAATTTTTGCGAACATCCGAAAGGGGTGTCACCAGGTAGTGCCCATCCCAAAACTCCGGATGAGTGTTTTCAATAGGTAGTTCGGAGATCTGGGCAGTTTACTCTGTTTTGCAGTTGAACAAGAGGATATCGCTACCGCCTGTACCTCTGAGGGTGAACGTTACACCATTTGAATCCCACGTGGTCTTCTTTGCCGGGAGGTTTTCACCCGGGCAGCTCGCAAGAAGACCTGCCATGGGCACGTTATATTGGTCTCCCGAAGGGCAGCTTATGATCACGGAGCCTGATATGGATTCCAACTTGAATTCGCCCAATGAGCTTTGAAGGATGATGGTGTAAGTATTGGGCTCCCTGTAGGCTGCGATGAAATCTCCGCCCTTGTGAATCTCCATGTCCCACGCAAAGCCGCGCAAGGCATCAGGGTTGGATAAATCGGTGGTGTCTATGGGATTGACGAAGGTGATCTCAATGCCATCGTCGTAGGTGCATTTTTTACCATCCTGAGCCAATACTCCGGTGGTATTGTCTTGAGGAAGAAGTGAAGAAAAGGCCTTGAGGCTTTTACGCCAGCAGTTGCCGTTGTCGGCAAACCATTCACAATTTATTTCTTCACCGGGAAGATTGTTTTCACCGGAGTCCTGCCCGCAAGATAGCCACAGCGACCAAGCAGCAACTGTCACCAGGGCCATGAGTGTGAATTGTGGTTTGTGGTTCAAAGCTCTATCACGTTACATGTCAGAGTGCGGAGCACTCCGTCGAGTCTCTGTATTTCAGTGAAACTCAGTTTGCCAATGGTGTTGGGATTGTCCCCCTCCACCAGGGCTACCAGGTCATATTGGCCTGTCACAGCGTGGCATGCCTTGACACCTTGCATCTGGGTTACCTTGCTTTTAATGCTGGGGATCGTGCCCGCTGCTCCCTCGATGAGAACATATGCCTTGGATGCCATCTGATTCTCCTTTGCACCCCCGGATGCCTTGTTGCCACCCCCTGCTTGCAAAGAGCTACTCCAGATCTATGACGTTACAGGTGATGGTGCGTATGACACCTTCTATCATCTGTATGTTCGAGTAGCTCACTTTGCCCACTGCATTGATGTCTTCGGCTTCCACCAGGGCTATGATGTCGAACTGCCCTGTTACTGCGCTCGCGCTTATTACGCCCTCTATAGAAGCCAGGCGCTTGAGAATGTTGGGAACTGTTCCTGCTGCACCTTCGATGAGGATATAGGCTTTCGCTGACATGTCTTCACTCCATGCTTGTTGGTGGACGGCAAATTCCAGAGAACAAATATACGCGACATTGGTCTATTCTTCAATACCAGGAAATTCCCCAGGAAATTCCCATGATTTCCCACTTCGCTTGCGATCTCTGTGTCGATGCTGCGAAAGCGGTCCTCGACGTGGAACACCCACGACTCCGGGCGCTTTCTTGCATCTCCGTGACCTCACAGGCGATCTGGGAAATCTGATTCAATAGTGTGGGAGATTTGAGGATCAGTGGGACAGGACGGTGTCGAATATCTGCAGGGGTCCCATAGTTGCATCGGACCACATCAGGTGAGTTGCACCGTTTTTTTCATACAAATTTGGAAACATTACATCCTTGTTGTCCTTGAAAAGTTTCCAGGTAGAGCCTGACTTCAGATCTTGTACCAAAAACACCCACCTGCCGTCTTTGCGGGTCTCACTAACCAGGAAATCATCGAGAAGTTCAAGTGCTGTAGAGCTTTCATCAGTTATCTGCATTGCAACGTTTCGATAATCGCTGTTGTTGTCAAATACCATGAGCCGGTTACGGTTCTCAATAGACGTGTCGTCGCACGAGTTGCCATTGGGACTCGCGCAGTCACATTCGTCGCTTCCGCAACAAGGAGGGTCGTCGCAAGTCTCATTGAAGTAGCTTGTATCATTGTCCTGGGCACACCTGGTGCAAACGTTCGAGCTTACCATGATGGCGATTGTGGACGATTGAGATGATGAATCTATGGCAACCCTGTTGTTCATGAAATCCGAACACTGGTTTTGATCATAACGTGTGTCTGTATCGCTTCCGCCAAAAAGTTCGCTGTGTATTGAAGGGAAGTCCGTGGCAAGGGTGTGAATAGATGTTGGGACAATGGGAACATTGTGAGAATCCACGTACGAATCCAGGGCGGCCATGTCGAGACGGTATCCACTGGATGGATGAGGTCCATTGTCGTTTTCCTGCATCAATACGAGGACTCCCATGTCCCCATCTGTGGCAATGGAACAGACCGATGGATTTTCGTTCCAAATCTGTGGGATTTTATATAGAAGCCTGAATCCGCCAAGCCGGCAAGGCTGCAAGCCAAACTGATCCATATCGCAGTCCAGGATGGCGGTATAGCCCTTGCTTCCATTGGAATGGATTTCCTGCTCGACCCAGATGGTTCGATTTCTGTCCCCGGTTGCATAGGTGGTCACAAAGGTGCCAGTTGCGTCATTGATTCCCATCTGTGCAGCTGTCTTGTGCAAGGATATGGAGCTTCCAAGACTTGAGTCGAAATATCGGGTCTCAAAATTGCCATTGTCATTGATGGTCAAAAAGGAGAACGCTTCGTCAGATCCCATGTCCCTTATGGCGATAGGAAGGCGCATGGAATTGCCTTCATCTTTCCAGGAAAGCTCATGTGTTGCAGCGTTTAATGTCCCAATATTGTATGGATTTGAAGGCGCAACGGGATCGATGTATGAAAGAGCCACCTTGTCGTTATCGGTCTTGGTCATGGCATGGACACCCGGTCTTGCCAGAAACCATGGTCTGGATGCAGCTTCGCTGACATGCATTTGAAGACCATCTCCTGCCAGACGCCAGTAAGGTACCAGCGGACCGGACAAGGCAAGCATGCTCTCTTCATCATTGCTGCGGACGATGATTTTTGCAGGTTCGCAACTCCAGGTTCCAGCATTGTCATAGCCGCATTGATCGTCGAGATCCAGGAAAAACACGTCGTTGGTCCCATCGATGATGTCCAGCCAGGCGACTTTGCCGTCTTCTGCGCCCATGGAGTGAATCTCGACAATTCCCGTCCTGAGATTGTGCATGATCAAAGAAGAGGGATCTTCCAGATCCATCACTTTGACAGTCGGGGACAAGGTGGACTGGCTTACCCAGAAAAGATATCTGCACAGTGGGCTGTTGGTCGTTGTGTCCCAGCGGCAATCTGCTACCATGGGGTTTCTCAGGTCACGATCGAACTTTGCTCCATCAGGATCAATTTCCCAGGGGTCCAGTCCATTGACGTAGTCGTAGACCATGATATGGGAAATTTGCGCTCTATCTATGTAGGTCCATGCGACAACCTTGTCAGTAACCGCAACCCTGCCACTTTTTCCCGAGTTGCTGAAACTTTTTGCCCCCAGCAGGGTAAAAACGCAAAACTCAAGAGATGGGTCACACAGACCTCCACTATCATTCTCCATTTTGCTTACAAAGACCGTATCCGGGTAACTTGGAGGACCCAGCCACGCGAATCTCATCCCGTCGAAAGATGTCAATGTGTGGATGTAATTTGCTTCTCTCAAAAGGGGCGTCTGCAGTCCAAGGCCGGTGGAGAAATCTGTGTGGATGACCTGTATGATGGGCTCAGTGGTGCTCATGTCGATCAACACAGGTATTCCAACGTCGTCCCTGTGATCGCTGAGCAAGGCCTGTACATCAATGGAAAAAGTTGAGCAATCAGAGCTGTTGTTATCCTTGATGCAGTTACACAGCCTTGGGAATTCCTTGTTACCGGTAGAATGCATCTGCTCCGGTGGACCAAAATCGCCATTGCAGAGATTGAACAAAGAGACGGTAGCCACGATTTGCTGATGTTCCACATGCACGTCGTTGGTATTGGAACTGAATACGATGTTTCTGTTGGAATTCAGGTCTTGAATCAGGAGTCCACCCATGCCGGAATTGTCATCCATTCTTCCATAAAATGATGTGGCAATTAGTGACCCGTCCATGTCCATGGAATCCGGATTGGTTACCGTAAAATTATACGATGTATTCACGAACCTGTTGGCTGACCTGGCGCTTAACTCCTTTGGGAAATCAATGATGGTCGATTTTTCCGTAACGGATGATTCAAAGGTACCCGAGTAGTTGCCAGCACTGTCTATTGCCCTGAGGCGCACAATGTTTTCCGAGTCCTGGTTCAGGTTGACTTTGATCTCCCTTGTGTCTTTGGGGAGATGAGAGCTGTTGCCTCCGTTGTCACTCCAATATCCGGGCGGATTGTGATTTGGGTCGTATGCCCAGAAACGACATTCAAACTTTCCATTTATAGTGCATTCGTAAGAGTCGATGGAGTTTTCATCAATGGCAAGGTCGCTTATATAAAGTATTGCTGTATCCGCATTTACCTCGGCGATTTTGGGATAAATGACCGGAGGTGAAGGTGGCCGCGAGTCCTCGGTGAATATGACCGAGTCCTCTGGCGAGGTGGCACCTGTCATGTCTCTCCCCCTGACTTGTATCTTGTTGGCGGCGTTCTGCGCTGCAAGGACCACGAGGATCTCTCTGCCTCCCTTTCCCACCCCGGTGTCCCGCCAGGACGACCATGAACTCCAGTTGCCATTGTTACACGAGTCAGTGCCCGGATCGTATGATCCTGAGCAGGTCCTTAGCCTGACCTGGAACTGGTCGAAGTTTTCGTCAGAGGAATCCGCGGTCTGAACCCATACCGATACCGCATCAGCGTTTATAACCTTTGGTCCTTTGTCTATGCCTGTTGCCACCACTGAAGCGTTTGGTGTCTCAGGTGCAGTTTCGTCCACCACCAGGTGTACAGAAGCCGGGTCACCTATGTTGCCGGCGTAATCGATGGCGCGGACCAGGAAGGTATACGAGCACGAATCACAGCCATCAACATCCAGTGTCTCCTCATTGCCGTTGAAAATTTTCCATGTAAGCGAGCCCCAGGTGGAAGGGAGAGGATCTACCAGGTATTCGTAATGCTCGACTCCACTTACATCGTCATCGCTGTCAGTATCTATGGACAGGTTTATTCCCTGGTGGCTGGATGTGTATCCAGAGGGGGTAGTGGAAATCATGGGAAGACTGGGAGGATCCAAATCCAGGCGGATACTGTTGTCGGACACGATCTGTGTCGTGTTACCCGCCTGGTCGATCAACTGTGCGTGTACCTCCTGGAAGATGGACTGATCGTTTGCCAATAGCATGGTGGCCACAGGCGCATATGATTGAAGCGGTTCATCAAAGGTGTCGTCCAGAGAAAGTCGCATCTGTATGCTGGATGTATCATCGGCAGAAGTCACGTCAACTTCAACGAGTATGGATTCAGAGTTGGTGTAGCACTGTATGCCATTGCAATTGGATTGGTTGGTTATGATATGTATGTTGCCCTCCGGTGGTTTGGTGTCCAAATCCACGCTAACCATGGCAGGGCCTGTCATGTGTCCGGCCAGATCCCTGGCATAGACGAAAATCATGTGTTCGCCTTCAGTTTGTCCAAGGTCGTAAGCCAACCTGTTCTGGAACGCAGTCCACCTGGGATCATCCGGGGCAGGAACCTCGGCGCTCTGAGAGACGAGAACCTGGTCTGCTCCCGATAAATCTATGAGAAGGTGTATGTCTGAAGATGACACGGAATCTCCCTCTTCCACCGAAACCACAGGGAATGTGGGGGGCGTTGTATCGATCTCGAAATTTACTCCCTCTGGAGAATAGACGTTTCCTGCCCCGTCCTTGAACACTGCATAGACCGTGTGGGCGCCTTCTGAAGAAAAGGACATGATTGTCTGGCTGGAAAAGGGAGAGAAAGCCACGCCTGCACAACCTTCTGTCTCACATACGGCCATCTTCATATCTTCCGGGGGAGTGATGTCGTCCGTCACGTTGAGGTAAATGGGCACGTCCATACCCAATGCGTAACCCGAACCATTGTGGACGACCACGGGATCCTGTCCTTCCTGCGGATGCGGCGGCTGCCGATCGAGTCTGATGGAGCCAGAGACAAGCTGCGCCCTGTTTCCTGCTCTGTCCCTGAGTTCCACGAAAACCTGGTGCTCGCCATCCTCCTGGGGCAATACGAAAGGAGCCCTCAGCAGGTAAGGCTGCCAAACCGAGTCTTCAGCTGGTGCATTTTGAACTTCCATTCGCATTTCTGCTATGCCTGATTCTGCCGGCAGATCGTCTGCAAAAGCAGAGACGGTGATGGCTGACTCAGCCGTGTAACCAGAGCCATCACCCAGCATGAGATCGATTACCTGTGGTGCCTGGGTGTCGAGAATCGTGTGCCCCTCCAATACGTCCGAGCGCACTCCGTTGTTGTCCTCCAACAGGACATATACTGTCTTTGCCCCATTTAGTTCAGAAAGCTCGAAGGTCTGCTCGGTTTGGTATGTCTCCCAACCTTCCGAACCCTGGAGTGATGACTTGTCTTCAGATACCTTCATCCTGACGGCATTGAAGCCTTCTGTGTGAAGCAGAACCTGGGCGGTCCGGGTGAAACGGTCGTTTGGGCAACATGCAGGGTAGTCGGGGTTTACGAAAGGATCGTCCTGAGCGGGATCTCCTCCTAGGATCTCCACGGCTCCTGTTACCGGAGGCAATTCCAGCTGTGGAACCTGGGAGATGCTGTAAGGATCCACCTTGACATCGTTTACCACCTTGCCCATGTAGTGGGGTTTCGAAGCAGAGAGCCTGTAGGTGCCCACTGGAACAGAATCGAATACATAGTTGCCCTGTGTGGCCGTCAGGGCCGCCATCTGAAAAGATCCCTCGGTATCGTTTACGGGTACGAGTACAACCGTGACCCCCGAGTGATCATTTTGTTCCTGTAGCAGCACGCTGCCCGTCACTGAACCGCGCAAAACCTGGATTCGTACATTCATCTCCTCTGTGGAGCCAGGCGTAAAAAGCCTGCTCTGTCGAACATCCTCATAGCCTTCCAGGCGAAAGAGAACTTCCTGAATGGTCGGGGGAATTCCTTCTACCAGGAAGGTTCCATCTTCGTTTGGATGCCCGGTAAGGCCGGCGACGAGAATTTCAACCTGTGTGACATCACCATCACCCTCCAGTAATACCTGCCCTGAGAGGCTTGCCTTTGCCTTGTTGGCAGTAGGTGTGTCCGGATCATATGGATTTACCGGGTCCACGCCTGAAGGGCATGCGGTCGATAGTGCAGCAACAATCAACAGGAAAAGAAAAACTCTGTTCTTGTTTTTCATGGTGACCTCGCATCAGATTTTTACCTGCTATTTTACTAGCCCAAGGCTTTCATTGCCACTAGCTTAATCATGCAGGTGTTTCAAGCACCGTTGAATTTGTGAATATTTTTTGGTCGGCCATGGGGGAGGGAAGATATCAAGCAGGCCCCATGCGACTTTCATCGCGACTCCGATAAGTACTATTCCGATTATGATCTTCACCTGATGTCTCTTGAGCTTTTCTGTCATGAGCCATGCGCCCAAAATAGCGTCTAGCTTGTGCGGAGTCGACTGCAGTAAAGCCCGGCAGGCTATTCCATGGCGCCTTTCGCCATACACCGGTTACGCTTTGTCAGACACGCTCTTTTAGGACTGGATTAGGTTTAACCTCTTGCGTTCGATATAGTAATCTTTTTTATAACAAGGAAGAGCTGAGATACTTGAATGGTCCAGGAAAATGGTCTTTCCATGATGTCCGGGTGACACCTTTCTCTTCGAGATTTGGAAAGGCGGGAAAATACCATTAGGAGAAAGCGATATGCGTAGCGAGATCATGCAGAATATATTACGTTTGGGGATTGTGGCACTTGGTTTTATGCTTTCAAATTGCTCCAACAGCATTAGCGAGCCTTTGGGATGTGATGGTGTCGATTGTGGGGCGCACGGAACCTGCGACGATACAAGCGGGCAGGCTGTGTGTGTATGCGACGACGGCTACCATGCCGAGGGACTGAGCTGTGTGGCAAACACCATGCCCTGTGATGGTGTCGATTGTGGGGGGCACGGAACCTGCGACGATACAAGCGGGCAGGCTGTGTGTCGTTGCGAGCATCCCTATTCTGGAGACAACTGTCAGAACTGTGTCGCTCCTTATGAACCAAGTGGCGACAGCTGCGTGCTGCCTTGCAGCTATACTTCAGAAAGAGACGGTCAACCTTGCTACTATGTCTTTGATGCCAGGGATCTCTTCTTTAATAGTTTTTGTTACAATGTTTGCACTTGCGTGCCATGCACCCAGGGTGTTCCCGACTTCACCAGCTTGCCGGCCGGAGAAAGTCTGGCAGATCTGGAGATGGACTATGACACTTTGGTATTTTTGACTTCTCTACAGGGGCTCGTCAACCGTGAGTATCCTCTGCTCTATCTGATCGCGTCAGATAATCCTGATTCCCGATGGCTAGAGCTGATGCAGAGTGAGGATATCTGGCTACAAGATGCTAGGCGTGTGGATGTCACATCGCTCGACGACTTATTGGAGATCTTCAAGAACCATCCGGACATATCTGGCAGTGTGACATGGAACGTGTCTCAGCCTTACACTTTGAACCTTGCATACACGATGGCAGGAGCAGACAATCTGGTGGTGCTGCGACAGGGAAGCCCGCTTTTTGACAGGATAAGCGCCTTCTTCCCCGTGCAAAACGATCTCAGCTCTTTTACGGACAAACGTTTGGCTTATGAGTCTTTTGCACAGAATTACCTGGCCACTGGAAAATCAGCTCCAATTTTGACCTTGATGTCAGATGGTTATCCTCTTTATCGCCTCTTAGTACGCGGCCAGGCCTTTTCCCATCTACACGAGATTGCTGGTTGGAATTTGATGCTCAGGGACTACGTGGTTTCGAAGAAAGCCTTCTCGGTTGGCTATGCAGTACACCCCAGCGGTCCCGACCCCTGGACGGAGGGCAATGTTCCAACTGGCGAAGGCAGTGTGGTTTTGTCGCAAATGCTGGATACGATTCGAAACCTAATCGGAGCGAACTCGGTTTTAGAAGCCTGGGGTTATCCCGCCAGAGAATACATATTCGATTGTAATGGTGATGGAATTGATGAATCCGACTATGTTCAATGTGGCGAGAATACCTGGATAGAGTTGCTGGCGGACAAGGGTGGAATCTTGCGGGTGGGTGGTGGAGACATGTATGGAGTAGAAGCCGCCAACTTTTCCTTTTTCCAGCATGGACCGGGTGCCGATCTCGTGGTCCAGCCAAGCCCCATGATCCCAGGGGAGCTACTCGCTCACGGATATACCCTTGGCTATCCTGCGGATGGCTCTTTTGAATTGGGAGGATCCGCCTGGACCTTCGATACGACAAACCGTGTGGTCTATGATAATGCCGATCTTTCCCGGAGTGGGCGTCACTTTTTGCAAGCAAACGTAAGCAGCGGTGACATGGGCACGCATTACAGCATCTACCAGGATTTTCCCCTGGCATTGAAAAAAGGCTATCGCTATCGTTTCTCTATCCATATTAGCTCACCCACAGGCAGTGCCTTGGATGGTGCTCTTGTTTTTTGGACTTTCAAAAACGAGGCGGTACAACTCTGCGAAAACACCTTCAATACGAGCAGCACAGAGTGGCAGGAGTTGAATTGTGAGTTCGACGTAAAAGAAGATGGATTGCTCAACCATCGCCTCCAGGTTTATCTCACCACACCGGACATGAACTACTCCTTTGACGACGCGGTACTTCTGGGGGTCGATCAGGTGCCTGTAGATGTCTCAAAACAATATGTCCTTTTCTACCATGGTGACGACGACTTTGCCATCGCCCCTCACATCGTACGTACTGGAGTATATCCTTATACTTGGTTCGACAAGAGCGATACAATTCCCACTGCCTGGGGCATGAGCGCCAACATTGCCGACGTCATACCACCAATATTTGCATACTTCGCAAAGACCAAGGGAGCCAAGGAGTGGTTCGTGATGCCAGATTCCGGAGCTGGCTACACAAACCCTGGCATCCTCACCGACGCTGTCGTAGACGACTGGATTCAGCAAAGTGCCAATAAGCAGCGAAGGTTTGGCTATAGAAGCGGCTGGGTCCACAATGGTGAAGATAGCGCCGCTCCAGTTGCTCAAAATGCCACTGGCGAGATGATTCGTCGGATCTATAAGATACTGGCGCCGGATTTGATTTACTACCATTCTTCCCTGAACATGCCTCGTTCGTTGGATGGCAGCTTGGGTGTGGTCCCCATGTTGACTGGCCTGACTTACGGTGGTGCGGATCCAGTAGCGCAGGCAGCGGTGTTGCGGGATCAGTTGAACGCTTCACCCTCGGCCTTCAATGTCTTTCGATGCATATTTGTCTCATCGAAACACTTAGAAGAGCTTGCACAGGCTGCTCGGGGACTGGGGGCTTCGTTCGAGGTACTCGATCCTGTCACTTTTTCATATTTGTACAGGAGCTACATGGGTGGTGAAAACGGACACCGCATGAGCGTGGTGGCACACTCCATCCCTTCTGACTGGCAAGCAGGGCAGAGCAGAGAGGTGAGCATAACGATCCGTAACGATGGTTGGGCAATTTGGGCTCCAAGCCATGGACAAAGCTGCGATGGTGAACAAAATCCTGAAAGTGGTTGCCATAATTTGGCTTGGGGACTCGCGGCATTACCCATCAGGTAATGTTCCTCTCGAAACCCACGAAAACAGATCTATCCCGAACTCATCGCGGCGGAGGAATCTGATCGACGGAGGATCGCCGCCTCCCCGCCTCATGAACACACGC
>JALVPF010000594.1 GCA_027031935.1 Myxococcales bacterium
CACCAGAACAAAACGATGCAGCCAGGACATCACCTGTCAGCCGGATGGAGCAAAATGCATCGAGGGCAGATGTGTTGATCTGTGTGTAAACGATACGGACTGTACGGATGGATATTACTGCAACTACGGATTTTGTGAACAATACCCCCAGGATGTCATGGATGCCCTCTCCGCCCCTCCTCCCGATGCTCAGGAGACAGAAAAAAAACCACTGAAAGTTGGTATTGGCGAGGTCCTGCTGGATTTTCCAGTGGGTGTATCCCTGGCTGGATTCGGTGCCCGTGTTGGCCCTCACACTCCTTATAGAAAAACCCTTGGAGGTTCGGAGCGGGTCTGGGACAAACCCCGCGTGAAAGCATTCGTACTGGACAATGGACTCAAACGCATTGCCATAGTTCGCACTGCCACCGGCTGGTCCACCGACTACCTGATAAGCCGTGCTGCATGGGACATCTACCAGGCAACCGGGGAGAACTGGATCAACCGCATCGTAACCTCTGCAACTCACACTCATTCATACCCTGGCAGGTTTTCGTTCTGGATTCCTGACCGTTCCATGGGTGTTTTGGGCCACGGTGACTACTCCCAGGAGATGCTTTTCAGACATGCAGACGCCATAGCAAAGGCTGTCATGGCGGCCGAAGCCAAGCTTAAACCAGCCAAACTCGCATGGACGTATATTGAGAGCATGGACCCGGACAGAAAGGTCCACCAGTATCGAAGGGGTGAATATGAGACAAAAATGGACGACTCCATGCTCACCATCAGGATCGACGACATGGACGGCAAGCCCATGGCATTACTTTTCAACTTTGGTCTACATGGAACCCATTCCAACGACACCGCTGTTACTGGAGACGCCCCGGGAGCCGTAGAGCTCATAGCCGAACTCAAACTGCAGGAATTGACAGGTATTGCCGTGACCACCGGCTTTCTCTCCGGAGACTCGGGCGATATTTCCCCTGCAGGCGATGGAAGCGGTCTCGACGACTGGCGCAAGATACAGCAGGTGGGACTCAATGCCTGGCCTGTCATCAAGGCTCAGTACGACGCCATGGAAGGTAAAACCACCTCGGATGTTGACCTGGACATAGCTTCCATCCGGGCACCCATAAACCGGGAAGTGCTAGGATACGCACCAGGAGAATTCAGAGACGAAGATGGCAACGACTACCTGTTCGGCGCCTTCCAATGCGTTGTAACAGGGGATGAGGATCCCTCGACAGAATACAGTGATGGCGATCTAGGTTGCATATTTTCAGCCCAGATGCTCTCCGGGGGGGTACCCGTGTCTCCCTTCTGCAAGGTTCGCATCAGCTTGTTGCGCATAGGGGATCTGGGCCTGACCACGGTGGCAGGAGAACCACTTTCCAAGTTTGGCAGGGATCTGCACCAGGAGCTTTTGGATGCAGGGTTTGCCGGAGGACACGTGCTCGGATACAGCCAGGACCACCATCTGTACGTGATGCATGCGGACAACTGGCTCCAGGGAGGATATGAGCCATCCATGGGCATATGGGGATGGGCTGAGGGCGATTACTTTTTCTCTGTCACGACAAAAGCAATACAACGCTTTGCCCAGCAGGGGGGATTCGTGGAAGACAATGGCATGGTTCCCTCTTGGTGGCCTTGGCCTGATGACACGGTACCACCTACCAGAACCGATCCCGATGATGCGGGAGCTATCATCCAGGATGTACCTGCCACGGTGGAGCGCTCCACCATGGTCAGGTTTTTCTGGACGGGTGGACACCCCGGAGTGGATCTTCCTTCCTTTTCCCTGGAGAAAAAAGTGGGCGAAGAGTGGCAAGCTGTCGTCAACGCTGCTGGTGTTCCCTATACCGATATTCTCTATTCGAGTATGACATGGTACCGAGGGGATTATGACTCTGACCACACTTGGGAGTTGGAATGGGAAGAGAACACGGATTTTCCAGTTGGACAATACCGCCTCAGGATAGATGGACATTTTTTCGACGGAGCGGGTGTTGAAGAATACACCACCACTTCCAGTGCTTTTGACTTTCTTCCGTCATCGCGCATGATCATAAGCAATGTCACCATGACAGGCTCCCAGATCACAGGATCCGTACTATATCCATCGGGACCAACGAATGATGACGGGACCAGTGCTTTTGAAACCCTCGAAGCAATTGGATACCTGTGGCACTCTGACAGGGTTCCACCCTACCTGCCCTACCCTGTTCCTACAGACGGATCGGTAAATGTAAGCATCAGTGTAACCCCACCCAACGGCGGTACCACGGTAACCCTTGATCCAGTGACTGTCACCTCAGAAGCGCAACTGGATTATACCTTCATCAGTTCCCGGGATGACCAGGGGACAGAGTCCACTTCCACTGCATCCATTCCATCGGGAGTTTTCAGCGTTGATTACAGCGCTGGGCCGAGCGGTACATACTCGTTGGATATCACCGTCGAAGATGTCAATGGAAACACGGGGCATTCCGTTGTAGAGGTCACCAAGGACTGAGTACCAAGATTCACGGGTCCTCTATTCCATCAGCACTGGAGAAAACTTTACGCAGGGTTATGTGACCGGAAAACAGGCAAAACACTCCCACCAGCACCTGTAGCCCCAGTTGAATGGCATGGACCACTATGGCATATGCCACACCATCAGAACCCAGTACGGACTCGGCCACGAATAAAGACAAGCCCAGTTTCACAAAATAATGAAAATTGCCAATCATGCCAGGACCAGCCGGTATCATCAAACCTACACACAGTACGGATAACACGGTAAAGGCCTCGAGCAAACCAAGACCGGAGAGTCCATCAAAGGCACCAAACATTATCCACAGGCCAAGGCCGTTGAGGCCCCAATACAAAACCGTAAGGGCCAGTACGCCCGCCAACAGTTTCAAATCCGGCAAGGCTCGCAAGCCGCCGATGAATGAATGAAGAATGGAGGCTGCCCGATTTGCCAGTTTAGGTGAAAGAGGATGAAGCAAACGCCTTGACCAGTTGACCGTAGTGTCCTGACGCCAGTATGCAAGGAGTAAAAAGACGAGGAGGCCCAGGAAGCCGAGCAACACCACGCGAGACCAGAAATGCAGGTCTGCAGGAACCTGCATCCTGTCTTCCACAAAAAACAGTATGCCCACCAGCAGTCCGGCCATGGACAAGGCGTCTATGACACGCTCTACCACTATAGTTGCAAATGCGGCACTAATACGAATTTTTCCCTTTTCAGCCACAAGAAGTGGTCTGGCAAATTCTCCCAGGCGCAAAGGCAACAGCATCAAGGCCATGAATCCCACGGAAGCCACGGTAAACAACCTTGAAAATCCAATATTACCCAGAGGCCTCAGAAGAAGGCCCCAGCGAAAAATCCGGCTGAGATGTACGAGAAAAAAGACGCCAACGTATGCGCTCACCACCCACAGGTTCACTTTGCCAATGGACTGCGTTACCGCAGCCAGATCCACACCTCTTATGGCCAGGTAGATGAACAAGGCACCGATGAGCAATGAAACGATGGTCTTGACAATAGTGTTTTTCAATTTTCCTCGCTCCCATCGCACAATCCGGCAATGTTCGCCGGGTTTATTCTCATGAGAGTGTCAAAGCCCTTCTTTCCCACCAGCCCCTTCAACTCTTCCAATCCATCTCGAACAAGAGGAGCATCATGCACACTGTGCATGTCTGTAGTAGCGGCATCTGCAAGTCCTTGGCGAACCACATTGCGGGCTGTTTTCAAAGCGCGGCGGTCCCACCCTCCCACCAGGGAAGGCAGATTGACCAAAATGAAACAGCCACGTTCCTTCAGTTTGCCAATGATAGAGACATCCTTCCTCACCTCAGGATAGCGTTCCACGTGGGCCAGCACAGGTCTCATTCCCTTGAGTTGAATCCTAAAAAGAAGCTCATCCAGATTTGGGGGAAATCCATCCAGACCAAACTCCATCAAAAATGTAGTCTTGGCCGGATATACCAACAGGGTACCCTTGGACAGGCGTTCCATAACCTCGGTGACCCAGTGTTCGGCACCTGAATGGAGCGAAAGGGGGAGATCTTCTTTCACCAGGGATTCACTCAACTTTTCTCGAACAGCAGATATCTCCTCCTCCGTACGCACTACCGTGGACCAGGGCATGTGTGGGGTGCAACAAACATCGGTAAACCCTAGAGAAAGCAACTGCCTGGACATGGCGATGGACTCATTCAAGTCGGGCGAACCATCGTCGACTCCAGGCAAGAGGTGACAGTGTAAATCAATCATTTACCTCGATAGCTCCATGCTTCCATATTCAGGGCGTAACACCTTAGCACCGTGGAGGAAAAACCCCAACCCGATTCCGATAAAAATTACGCTTTTCGTGTCTCCAATGTCGCACCATGCGTTTAATTTTTCACACCATCGACACGCCACAATCTCCACGACTCCCCTGTAATCAAACGTAACTACCTGTTTTTCTTTAGGTTCATCAAAACAACGAAAAATCAACATGGCTCCCTGTATCCGTAAAAAACTGGCCCGGACTTTGCATATTATTTTACCAAGGTGAACATGATGAATGTTATGGAAAATTCGGGAGTCATGAACAGTATCCTGGTGGCGCTTCTTATCGCGCTCTCTCTCATAGGTGGGCTGGTCATAGTTCAAAAATCCTGGCGTGCATTCTTGAGATGGAAGACCGAGCAGTACCACCTTAGAAACCAGAGAAAAGACGTCTACCCCTGATTTCGCACTTAGCTTGGGACCTGGGAAATCTGATTCATTAGTGTGGGAGTCGTCATGACGCCCTTGGCGTCACCCGCAGATGATGAAAATCACCCTGGAGCGTGTGGTACGGCCCTGTCTACGGCTAGCTACCCTTGGCTTCTCGGCAAGCTCGAAGCTACGGGCAGCTACGCCTGCCGCGGGCCTACGAAAATGCTGTAACTTCATGAATTTTCGAGGCAGATTTGGATCAAGCAGGAAAGATACGGGCTCCTTGCCAAGTCAGCGGTGCTCTACCAGGCTGCCGATTTCCTTGTGCAGCCCCATGGGTGCGGCTATAAGAACCTTGTCTATATCGCCCCCCCTGCTGTAATCCGCAAGATCGACCTTTTTTCCACTAAGATCCCTAATGGCGCCTCCTGCTGCTTCCAAGATGACCTGACCGGCTGCAATATCCCAAATATGAACATTTCCCATTATGGCTCCACTGGCAGCACCCCTGGCCACATATGCCATGTGGGCAGCGGTGGATCCCAGCGAACGCACCTTGCCAGTCAGCTTGGTGATGAAATCCGAATGGAACCTTGAATAAGTCAACAGCAAGGATTCGTTATCCAGTTCCTGGTCCCTCACCGTGATCTTCCGATCGTTGAGCATGGCAGGGCCGGAACGGCTTGCGCTGTATAGCTCGCCCGTCACCGGCAGATGTATGATGCCCAGCACGGGTCGCCCGGAATCGAACAGAGCAAGAGAAACACCCCACACAGGCATTCCTGCAGAAAAACCGGCTGACCCATCCAGTGGATCCACTACCCACACAGGATCCGTAATATCCCTGAGGTTCTTTTTCTGCGCTCCACCATTGAAAAAGATGTGATCAGGAAAAGCGTCAAGAACCTCTTTGCGAAGATACTCGTTCAGAGCCAAGTCTGCTTCCGTAACCAGGTCATAATCATACCGGAGTGTTGGGTTGGCTCTTCCATAATAAGACATGGCAAGCGCCCCGGAAGCCCTGGCCAGGCCTTTTGCAAAAGTGAGTATTTCGGCCAGGTCGCGCACACCCAAGCGAGGGCGCCATGGTTTGTTTGTGGTCATCTGTTTTGTCCGAACAGTGCTTTTTCTCTTTTTCTTTGGTGCCATTGGTCCTTCCTTGCTTGATATTGAGGCAGATTCAACGGATCATGCATAGATGATATCCACACCATTGCACTTAAGTACAGCCTCACAGCCAACATCACCAAATGTTCTTGACGCCATGGGGCATCTCCGTATAGACATCATTAGACGCAAGCCTGCCAAACCTTTTATAGGGAGAGAGTCAAAAATGAAGAAAATTTTCACTGTATCAGTGGTGTCCTTGCTTGGCCTGGCATTTCTTTTCACAGCGGGCTGCAAAAAAACCACCTCCGACCCTGCTGAAGCTATTGTTGGACACATGAAAGCAGTCTTCAAACTCATGAAGGACAATAAGGACGACTGTGAAAAGATGCAAAAAGAGGTAATTTCATACACGGAAAGCAACAAGGAAGCTATTCAGGCGACGGTCAAGAGGCTCAATGAGATGGAGAAAAAGCTCTCGGAGGCTGAAAAGAAAAAATACAAAGAGAAGGTGAAAAAGATGTCAGAAGACATGATGAAGGAATCCTTGGCTGTGATGATGGAAGTTGCTCAGAAGTGCCCTTCCCAGATGCCAAAGGTCAACAAGGCAATAGATTTCATGAAAGGCACCAAGTAGGTCCCATTGCTCCCATAGGTTTTTCAAACCCAGACATATACAGGTTGGTTTTTTTATCCCGTCGAAAGCAAGCAAGATCATTGACCATTTCAGCCAAGCTTTGCTAACCTCGTCCTCATCCCAAAACTCTAGATGGGACTGCTGGTGTTTTCAATGCCGAAACGAAAAATTTTTCGCAAGGTCAAGGAAAACAAACATTTGCGCGGAGGCGTGCTCTTGTACGCCGCACAAGAAAATGTGGAGTTTGACACAGAGATTGCGGAAAAGGGCCGTTTCGGGATGAAAACTAGCCTCACAGCAAGGAGAACAAATTGAGAAAGGCTGAAAGAAGACGCCACCTTCTGAACTGTGCCCTGAAGGTTTTCGCCCGGAAGGGTTACCACGCTGCTTCCATCACAGACATAATAAAAACGGCAAAGGTTGCCCGTGGAACCTTCTATTTATATTTTGAAGGCAAACGGGCGGTATTCGAAGAACTCCTCGATGAGACGCTTTCAGCTCTGGATACACAGATCAAGCGCATCGACCCGAGTCGAGGACCATCAGGGGTGTTGGCCCAGATGGAAGCGAACCTAGACGGGGTGTTTTCCTATTTCATGGGCAACAGGGGCATGCTCAGAGTGCTCATGTCAGAAGCGGTTGGCCTGGATAACGGCTTTGATCAAAAGCTCAACGAGTTCTATGGCAGGCTTCTTGCCATTATAAAGATGGCACTGGAAGATGGACAACAGATGGATTTGGTCAAGAGCAAAATCAACGTAGAGGTTGCCTCCCTTTGTATCCTGGGATCCATAAAAGAAGTGCTATACCAACAAGCCATGGATGCGAAGGTCCCCAAACAACAAATCGTGATTGAGGAGATTCTTCGCTACAATGTCAACGCCCTGTTGTCAGAAGACCTTCTGAAAAAGCTGGGGGGAAAGAAATGATCCTGCAATTCCAGACCGCGACAATAGCCTTGGCATTGTTGTCCCTCGTGACAAGTGGATGCAAAGGAGACAAAATCGTTGGTGCGGCAAAAGACTTCATCGCCTTCAGCGAAGGTCAGGGAGACGTGGTTGATCCCATGTCCCACGACAATTCGAAATTCGAGGTCAGGAACTGGAATGGAAACAGCTCGGGAATGCGATATCGAGCTGTTGTGGACATAGAGGTTGATTCAACCCTGTCCGCACAAAAGCTCAAAAAATTGCTCTCCGATGCCATCCATTCCCCGGAGATAATGAGAGATGCCTCGGTGGTCCTGGTTCGTGCTTGGCCAGGCAAGCTGGAGAAGTTTGCAGCTCCCATGGGCATAGGAATTTTCGCAAGAGACGGCCATGGATGGGATGGCACAGGAGTGGGCTTCGAAAAAATCTCCGTGTTCCAGCCTACCGCATACGAAGCGCGGGAAAAGGACATCCAGGCGCTGAGTGAGCCAGAGTATCTGATGGTCTTTGCCGTGGAAAGTGCCATGAAAAGGGGCAACGATCTGGACTCGGCACAAAAACAGGTTGCGGAATTCCAGTCCGTGTCTCTGGAGAAAATTTCATCCGCATGCACACATGCAGCCAGGCTTGCAGAGTGGTATCGTCACCGAGCAGCGGCATCTGGCTTGCCGACAACCCAAGCTGACACAAAGTAACATGCGACTCATGTGGAAGAGACCTATTTGGAAAACCAGGTTGAGAGAAATTCCACGACGTGGGGTTCCGTACTGGCTTTCAACTGGTCTGGAGAGCCCTGGTCGACTATCTTTCCATCATACAGCATGGCCACATGCTGCCCCACACGGAAAGTGGAAGCTATATCGTGAGAAATGACCACTGAGGTAATGCCCAGTTTTTCTTGTGCATCCATGATCATCATATCCACATTATGAGCAGTGATGGGA
>JALVPF010000595.1:0-3147 GCA_027031935.1 Myxococcales bacterium
AGGTTGATGGCCGTGGATGCATCGGAAGTAGCGGAAAAGACCATGCCAGGAGCAACAATGTCGGGCTTGAGTCTGCTGTCTGCGGTGGGGCCTTGGCTCGAAAAGAACAAAAGCTCGTTTTGCAGATTGTATACGTTGCCGTAAATATCGAACTCCACTGGCCCGGATGCTCCCGCGACCAGGGTGTTTTTTGCGGTGGAGCCCGTGCCGCCAAGGCTCTTGGGAACCAGGTTGCCTTGATCGTCAGAGCCGGAATTGCCGGCGGCAAAAACCACCAAGAGGTCGTTGAGTTCCCACATGGCTTGATCTATGGAAGCCGAGTCTGAATCGTATGCCACAGAGATCACCGAGCTGCCGTAGGAGTTGTTGTGAATTCTGGCGCCGGTCTTGTAGGACTGTAGCAGAAGATCGTACATGGAAACCCCCAGCAAGCCGTTGAGAGCACCGTTTTCAGAACCTATGTCCTGAAAGACTATCCTCGCCCCAGGAGCCATCCCATCCTGGGGATCGTGTCCTGCCGCGGTGGCGGTCGCCGCATGTTCGTAGTTGTCACCGGCCACGTCTCCCACGGTATGGGTCCCATGAAATCCACCGGATCCGTCGTCATAGGCGTCTGCCGCGCCTATGACATAATAGGACAGGACCTTGTTGTCAGGATTGGTGACGGCAAATTCGGGAGGCTGGTACTGTTCGGTGGCCAGGGTGACATCTGAGCGATCCGGGCCAAGCCTGAACTGGCAAGCATCTGCATCCAGGCCGCTGTCGGCTATCCCCACGATCTCACCAAATCCGGTAAGGCCATGTTTCCATATGCTTCTACCTATGGACTCATCACCGGACTGTATGAGCCAGGAGGAGTTATCGTTTTTGAACTCCATGGGATGTTGGATCTCGATCCATACAATGTCCGGCTCTGTTGCCAACTGTTCAACCAGGTCTTTCAATTTTTCGGGCTGAACCTCGATCCAGAGCATGCCCCTGCCCGAGGCGTCCTGAACCATGAGAGGTGCGCTGCTTGCAGGAGAAAATCCTGACGCACGTTGAGCAATTCCTGATATGGATCTATGTAGAAAGCTCACGGCCTTGATGATTACCGCTTGACTGTAGCTGGTCTTGTTTTCAAAAACCTGGAGAAGTTCCGCAGAGATCTTGTTTTTCAGGTGAAGCGCTTCTGCCTTGGCTCCCGGGATCTGGGGCTTTTGGGTTTTGGGACCTGTTACGATGTAACCGTTATTGCCCAGTGCCTCTAGGATTTTGTAACCTGCGCCTGCGAGTTTTTGCAGATCCAGGTCCGTGACAGGGCCTGTAAAGTGAACCGTGAATACCTGGGGGGTATAGCCACGGCGTATCATTTCCTGCTCGACTCTGTCCAGGGGATTTGTATCAGCCATGGCCAAGCCTGACAGGCCTGAAACAAAGAGGATTGCCGAAAGACCTGAGACGAAGTTTTTCATGAGTTCTCCAAAGCGCCTTTCCATTGATGGAAGTGATCAAACCGTCGACTTCACTGACTTTTACATATTGGCAGGTCTTTTTCCAACACAAAGAGGGTCATAATTTTGACCCAGCTTGTCTTCAAAATACCATCAGGACAAAAACCTGAGCATCCACTATTCTGACTTTGCTTTTTTGGGATCTTTATAGATTGCCACGAGGTAGGCCTTGCCCCGTACGATTTTCTTGAAGGGGTAGATGGTATCGAACAGTCCCAGCATTTCGTCAAAGGTAAAACCCACAACGGGAAGTGGTGGCAGAATCGTGAAATGTCCCTCCATGGCGATGATGGTCCTGACAGGTCCCCGGGGTAGGTTATCTCCCCACTTGTTTTCCAGGGCCTTTTGCACGCCCTTGATTGCTGCCTTGTCGAACAGCGGATGGCCGGAGCTTTGGGCAATCTCGGTACTATGTTCCCCGTCTGAACCAAAACGGATTTCTATCAAGGCCAAGACCCTGGATCCATAGCTGTCATCGGTGATTGCGTCCCTGTTCAGATCCATCACGTTTGACGATCCCACAGATGCTGCATCACCCACCATGCGCTGTGGCCTGGCGAAGGTATCCTGTCTGTTCAGTTGGACATGGACGTACCATCCCCTGAGTGTCTTCCATGCCATGTCTGCGAGCCACGCACCCGAGACTTGGGATATCCTGGATTCCAGGATCTGGTCGAAGGATGGAGTCCAGTAGTGCTCTATTCGCCGGGTCAGCTCTATCCATGCCTGGTCATAATGCCCCGAATGTACCAGGTCACCAGCCCGGAGGTCTGCCAGATAGGAACTCAAGAGCCCTTTGACCCTGTCCTCTTCTGAAATCTCCGGCTTCTTTTCAGGAGCCACGAATTGGAAACCACCTTCCAGTTTTATCTTTCGCGGACCTGCAAACAGGGACGGATATCTTGGCACAGGGCTTGTGACAGGAGTTTTTGGGGGAGTTTTCTTCTCTTGTGGTTTTGGTTGTTTTGGCTTGCTTGGGGCTGGAAGCACTATGGCTTGGTGTTCCACGTCGTCTGCCAGGGCAAAGGGAGAAAGCGACAATGCAAGTCCAATTGCAGCGGATATGCGACAATGCCCCCAAGGACTCATGCCTTGCACCTCCAGAGTTCAATCTTGTTCTTTTTTCAACACTACGTGCAAGCACTTTATTCCTATACGTAGGCAGTGGCGTAATGCATGAAGATATTGTCTCGCCGGTATGGACATAAGCCGGTATAGTGGGTACCTTATACAAGGTGAAAGACTTGGAGGAGACGTGGATAGCGAAACCCTGCAGCTGCTCATATTGATTGGAGTATGGATCGTGATGCAGTCCTTTGTCCTGCCCCGTCTTGGGATCAGTACCTGAATGGGGGCTTCTTGCCAGGCTGGCAAGGAAGACAAGGAAACGGATGAACCGAAACAGGATTCCCTTGTCGGTAAAAGGCAAGGCGGTGAAGATGAGTAGATTGTGGAAAAGATTTCGCCTGCCGCTTTTGCTGGCTGGCATCTCAGGTCTGCTTGGCCTGGGACTGAGTCTTGCTCTTGCAAAAGCAGGTGGCGGGTGAGTTCTAACATGCAAGCCCGCGGTCGCGGTGCCTTTTTTTGCAGTGACCGGGTTTTTCCTGGGTTTGGGGGAAGGGGAGCGACAATGAGTTTGGGACAGGTGCAATTT
>JALVPF010000595.1:3157-6927 GCA_027031935.1 Myxococcales bacterium
TGCAATTTGTAATTCACTTTGTGGTGAATTGAAGTATCATCTTCGGGGTGAAACACGGTTTGGAAATCAACACACAACTCGATTTTGGCTTCGGTACTCCCATCGCCCGACGAAAAAGACTGATAAATCCCATCTGGTCTCCTGCCCTGAGGGAGCAGTTCAAGCACCGGCTGGCGAGATATTTGAAAAGTCGTGTCTTCAGTGTGAAGTTCAACGACAATAACTCTACGATCATTTCCGTAAAAGAACGCTATGGAATGCTGGAATTAAGTGTTCATCACATGTTCATCGAGGCAAACGATGCTGTGTTGGCTGCACTGGCAGAGTACGTAACAGGTGGAAGTCGCCTGAGTCGCCGCCTGGACACATTCATTGACAAGCAACGCATGTGGCTTGCACGCCAGAAGCTTCACTCCAGGCACAAGAATGCTGTCTCATCGATGGGCAGACACTATGACCTGTTGAAGATACGTGACTGCCTTGCAAGGAAATACTTCTCAAAACCCATGGATGTGGACATAGGATGGGGTAGACGCCGAAAGAAGTTAACGAGGCGTTCGATTCGCTTGGGATCATACTCTTTTGAAGACCGTCTTATAAGAATTCATCCTGTCCTCGATGATCACAGAGTCCCTTCTTACGTCGTGGTGGCAGTTGTATACCACGAGATGCTTCATCACGCTCTTGGCACAGAGAAAAAAAATGGAAGGAGAATGGTTCACACAGCACAGTTCCGCCGTCGTGAGCGCATGTTCGTCCACTTTGAAAAGGCCGAACAATGGGAAAAGGAAAATTTGACTTTGCTCCTGAAAGACAAGTTTGGGCCAAGATGATGATGTGCTGTAAAAAAAACGAGGGACCCAAAAGGATCCCTCGCTGTTCCCTTGGCCACGAAGACAGGGGGGACAGGAAGGCCAGAACCGTCACCCAAATTTAGCCAAAGGAGCTACACTGTTCTTTACTGTTCTTTGCATGGCTCTTTTCTTTGCATGGTCTCGATTTTCAAAACTCCACAAGTTCATTCTGGAAGCAACCATAGCTCATGTGCTGATCTTTGTCAATATCGTTGCCTCTTAATGGGCGCTACAGATTTAAAGAAAAAGATTAGATAAAACAAGAGGATACAATTTTCATCGGCTTTACGGGGTATTTGGAAAGAGAGAGTGCTTGTCAGCGATAACGCAGTGCAGCATTAGTTTTGTCTGGCCCTGTGTCTAGGATTTTTCTTATAAAACAAGCCAGTGTATTGTGTCAAAAACAACACGGTTTACAGTATTGATGGAATCATCAAATTGGAGGGTATATTGATTTTTAGCCTGATGGCGAATATTTTGAAAACGGGAAGAAATTTGATGGAAAAGCATTCGGATCCAGGACTGGAAAAATTTTGAGCCATCAAGACCAAGCTGTGGACAGATTTCCAATAGGCATTGCTTCTGTGGTGTATGCCATCGCCCTTATCCTGGCGCTGCTTTGGATATGGCTGAGGGGAGATACCTGGCAAGGGCTGGGAAGCGTGAATGTCTCCTTTGCGTTTTCCTTTGGTGCTGGTCTGGTGATAGCATTGCTCGTCGTCCTCCTGGGAAGAATCATGCTCTTGTATTTTCCATGGGCGAGATCGCTGGAGAATGAGTTTGCGTTGATGCTCGGCCCCCTGAGGACATGGCAGATTATCCTCTTGGCCTTGATCTCGTCTGTGGCAGAGGAGGTCTTTTTCAGGGGGGCCATGCAGCCAAGCCTTGGCCTGGTGATCACCTCCATCATTTTTGGCTCGTTGCATTTCGGCCCTCGAAGGGTTTTTTTGCCCTGGACTTTCATGGCTCTGGGCATGGGCCTTGTTCTCGGGATCTTGGCAGACTGGAGTGGCGGACTGTTGGCCAGCGTGACCTGTCATTTCACCATCAACGCCATAAACCTTGTGTTCATCAGCATCAGGGCCCGGAAGTCAACACCGCATCCCCATACAACCTGAAGACTTTTGCGCCGCCATAATAGTGACTCAAGATTTGTTTGTAGTCGTAACCTTGCTCGGCCATTCCGGTGGCACCAATCTGGCATAGGCCCACTCCATGTCCCCAACCCCCTCCCTTGAAATGGAACCCCACCACGAGCTGTTGTTCATCCATCAGGGGAGTGACCACGAACATGCCGCTCTTGATCAGTCCAAACAGTTGCCTTATGGGCCATTCACGTTGGACGACCAGATCCCCCTCCGTCCCTACGAGCCTGACGACTTTTACCCGGCCAGAAACCCCCCGGCCAAGGACCTGTATGGATACCACATGCCCTATGGCTTTGGTCTTTGCAACAAGGGAGTCCATTTTTCGAGATGGAATATCCTTTTGCCAACGGAAGAGATCCGGCCGGGAAAAGGACGACATCCGGCAAAATGCATCTGGCGTACTGTCCAGCCACTCGTCCATACGACCGCTGACGTCCTGCCATTTGGCAGAGTCGTCATCCGGCATGTCCGGCCTTCCCCTGAGTGCGTCGCTGGGAGGGCTGGACCAAACCGTGTCATTGTCTTCCGTATGTCCACCGCAACATGCGCTATAGACCGAATCAACCAGGTGGGGACCCAAAAACAAAAGCTCACCAGTACATGAATGCACCGCTCTGCTCGTTCGGGGATTTTCAGCTTTTAGTCCGGAGTAGACCTGGCAATGGGTTTCAGCACACAACAGGTAGGGATCAAGAAAATGTCGTGTGCCGATTTTGGCAAAGACTTCTCCTCGCGCAACAACCGCCTGAGCCTTTAGAGCATCCATGGGTGCTTCGGGGAAAATCTCCGATGGCACTAATCCTTGCAGCAGTCTGTTAACAGGTACCCTGTTGATGACCACAAGTCCATTGTCCCTGTGCATGGTCAGGAGGATTTGTCCGGCATATTCCCTGTCTTCGAATCCATGCCAACGATATCCTTTTGCGAATTCCACATCGTGGACCTGTATGGTGTCACCCAGAGAGTCGATGCTCACCAACTCGATCATGGTCTCTATGAGCTTGCCTGCCGGGTCCATGACCTCGATGGTACCTGAGGGCCTCGTGTCCAGGTGGGCATGGACAAAGGTCTTGCTCCCGTACTTGGTAAAGATTTCCTGTGCAAAGGCTCCTGCCTGTTTTTTATCATCAAAGGTTCTTATGCCAAGAATGTAGGTTCTGTTGTCTATTACGTGGCCCTGTATACCAAATACTGATCCAACCTCGAATACCTGTACTTCAAAGCCCCTCTTCTTCCATAGCTCGATCTTTTTCTGTAACTTGCCTTTCAGAGCAAAAGTAAGACTCTCTACGGCACACCAGTATGAGACTTTGCCTGGAATGAACTCCGCCGTCCTGAATTTCCACTTTTCTCCAGGCAGAGTACGGATGCTCTTGGTGACTATTTGCCCTCCAACATCCTGCTTTCCCTTTATGACCAGGCCCTTGTCTGAGGATATCTCCACGTAGGGGCGTTGCTCCATTATGCCTATAGTGATCATTGGAATGGACTGTGCATTGAACTGAACCTGAGAAGAGTACAAAAGTCCCAACTGGTCATCTTCCAGCTCCTCATGACCACTGGAGATGGTCTGTGCTGAAGCTGTGTCAACCACTGTTGTAGCCATGGCTGAACACACCAGTATTGCCAGGAGGGTTTTCATTGATGGTACTCGTCTTTTTGCAGGGCGCTCAATCTGTCTGGAAATGTCTTGATGGCATATTTTTTTTGAAGCTCCCGAGTGATTTTTTTCAAATGCTGCAGGTTGCGTTTTTCTTTTACCTTGCGG
>JALVPF010000595.1:6937-22801 GCA_027031935.1 Myxococcales bacterium
GGCCAGCTCGCTTTTTATTTCCTCCAGCTTTTCGCCTTTCCCGGGCCAGGTGACTCCCTTGCGGATAATCATGGCCCCCCCCGGAGTCTCGAAAACCGGGCTCACATCGCCGTTGTTTTCCAAGGAAAGCAGGTGACTGCGAATAATGGAGGCCATTGGAAAAAGGCCCTCTGTCAGCACGGCCCTGTTTTTGTATTCAATCCTTACTGTGGGATTATGGACTTGGAATTTTCTCGCCAGCGATTCAAACTCGTCCAGGTCAGGAACGAAATCCCCAGCTAGTTTCTTGATCTTTTTCGCCAAGTCCATGGTTTGCGGTATTGTCATGGGATAGCTTACACTGCCTTCTTCGTATCTTGTCCAAGAAGGGTTAATCCCAACGCCGATAATTGCAAAATCCACCATGGTGGGTCTGTAAAGGTCAGATTCTCCAGTGCTGATATACTTGAGAATTTCCTCCTTGTGGGCTTTTTCAATCTCCCTTTCGCTTATGTGCTCCTGTGATTCGGATTGAAAAGTCCGCTTCAGATAGACCGATGCCAGGGCACGTTCCCAACTGTCTGAAACCAGGCTCTCGTCTATGCCCCTGTCCTTGGCGGCAGAAGCCAGGACCAGGAGTTCGATGGCGAGCTGCATGCGTTGTTCGAAGGTATCCATGGGTGGAGGTGGAAGACCCCATGGAAGGAGTTGGCGGACCTCAGAGTCCATGGCTGCCAAGCCGTCAAGCTCGGAGAGCTTGAGTTCATAAGAGCCGACCCTGGCCAGAGTCGGACCGCTAGGCACGGGTTTTGGCGAAGGTGTTATGGTCATATCATCCACATGTGTATCCGGTTTGGTACAGCCAGGTGCTAGGCAAAACGTGAAAATGCTTACAAGGAAGACTGTCGACATACACCGATGCATTTGGTTCCTCCGATGCCAATGAATAGTATATCAATATTTGGTTCTGGCCAAGACAATCCGGGAACCCTGATTTCCCACCTCGCTTGTGATCTCTGTGGCTATGCTGCGGAATCTTTTTCGGTAAGGTGAGGCCCCGACGTGGGCAATCCACGACAGCGGACGATTCCTTGCATCTTCGCGACCTCACAAGCGATCTGGTAAATCTGATTCAATAGTATGGGAGGTTTTGGGGAAGACAAGTCCTGAACTTGATTGTTGCGGTTTATGCCTTTGCTGCTGTAGTATCTGACCCGAAATGATTGAGACCATCAACAAGAAGAGTTCCATGGAAGGAATGCCAAATGTTGGAGGTCTGCTCGGCCGGTTCATGCTGGAAAAAGAAATCGGCAAGGGAAGCCTCGGTTCGGTGTACCTGGCCCATGACACCCTGTTGGATGTTAGGGTGGCATTGAAGGTGATCAGCCCGTCTTTGGCAAAAACCGAGGCATTTTCAAGGCTGGCGCGGGAGGTCCTGTTGGCCAGGAAAGTTTCCCATCCCGGAATCTGTCGAATATTCGATATCCACGAGGTCAACCAGTATCTATTCATTTCCATGGAGTACATAGAAGGACCAACCCTTGAAGAGCTTGTGAGGCACAACGGCATGTTGCCCATAGATCGGGCTGCAAGGATAATCGCTTACGCGGCACGATCACTGGCGGCTGCGCATGCCCAGGGTGTCATCCATCGCGGTTTGACCCCCAGCAACCTGGTAATACGTGCCCAGGACAGGGTGTCCATCATGGATTTCGGGCAGGCCTTGGCTCGTGACATGGCAAGCAACAAGGGTATGTTGGACGACAAGTCTTTTGTGTTCATGTCCCCGGAAATCCTTTCAGGACAGATGGCGACCCAGGCCAGTGACATCTATTCTCTAGGAGCAATATTGTACAGGTGTGTTACGGGAGCATACCCTTTCCAGGGTGAGGACATTCAGACGCTCAACAGAGCCGTTATGTCCGGCAATATTGTCAATCCGCATCTCTTCAATCCGCAGGTGGGCCAGAGCCTGGAGAACGTGATAGTCAAAAGCATGCAGGTTCGCCCAAACGATCGGTACCATTCTGTGCTGGAGTTTAAAAAATGGATCACCGCTGCCACGGGCGAGGACGCTGCACCTGAACAGAGCGTGCCTGAATCCTTTGATGCAAGAGCCCCGTCTTCTCGGATGGAGCGAATCGATCAGGGAGCTGTGGATGAATTTGATTCTGCAGACGATCATACTGAGCAGGTGTTGATGGAGGATAAGACCATCCTGTTTTCCGACATTGTGGCGATCACCAAATTTTTCGACAAGTTTGGAGACATGGCTGGTCGCAAGCGGATACAGAAACACAACCAACTGCTGTTTCCGGTCATACAACGGCACAGGGGAAAAGTGATAAAGACCATAGGCGACGCGATCATGGCTTATTTTGTCTTGCAGGATGACGCTGTAGAAGCCGCCATAGACATGCAGCAGGTACTGCAAAAGCAAAACAGCGGATTGGTGGATGTGGATGCTCAGATACACATTCGAATCGGTTTGCACTCTGGGCCATGCATTGTGGAAGACCAGGATGTGTTTGGAGACGCTGTCAACGTGGCGTCCAGGGTCTGTGGTCAAACCGAAGGTGACAATATTCTGATCTCTGCTGATACCAGGGATAAATTGCTACGGAACCGGCAATACACAGAATTTTTTTCCGAGACAAAGCTAAAGGGAAAGAGCGATGAGTATAGTCTCTACAGTGTAAATTGGCAGGGGGTAGCTCTCCCTGATTCCTTGTTGCCTTTAGCTGACGAGACTCCCAAGAACGGGCCTGAAGGATTGACTACTTCCCCGGTCTCATCCCCATTCAGCTCTCCGCCTTCCGCGGACAGCCTTGGAGGGATGTCTCCAGAAGGTCAGACTTCCGCTCCTCCTGATCTGTCCTCAGTGGAACTACAAGGCGTAGAGCTGTATCCGGACCCTTTGCCCCCATCGGATACTGTGGAGTCCGACGAACCGGTGCTGTATATTCCTGATACTGAAGATTCGGTTGAAGCCACGGTGGATCAGGAGGCTCTCTCGCCTGGATTCAGTGCTCCTGCTTTAGCCCAGCCACATGCAAAAGTCGACACGACCGCAGTAGTAGACAGAAGATCGGCCCAACCAGCGCGATCCTTGATGGTCCCGTTTTTGTTGCTCAGCATAGTAATCCTTTTGCTTGCTGTTGCTTTTTTTGCAATCAGGTTCTGGCCAAATTCAAGGGACAGTGTGGAAAACGAGCTGCGCTCCAGGACTGATTTAAGTACATCAAAAAATTCAGATAGTACATCTTCAGCCACGAAAGATGAGAAGGTCACAGGTACCTCGCTTTCGCAAAAGCCAGCATCGAGGGATGAAGGAGATTCCGAGGATTCTACAGATATTGCATTGGTACCGCTTGTGGTAGACAAGGCCGGTTCTCATACATCAAAGGGCAAGACGGAACAGGCTTCAGGCGCATCCGCCTCTGATGTGCGTCGACTCAAAAGGTCAATATACTCGGCCATGAAAAAAAGGGGCATAATTGTCGGTGATTGCGAGGGCGTGGATTCCGAGTTGAAAAAGATGAGAGATTTTTCTTCCAGCGGGGATTTTTCCCGTGCCTTGGCTGCAGGCCATCGTGCAAAGGCTGCCGTGAAGGCGCAGAAAATCGACCGGGAGTTCATTCAGGCAAAACTCCTCAGATTCAATAAGGCCTTCGACAAGGTGAGCGATTCGCCCGATGCTCAAAAAGTCATGGATTTAGCCCAAGATATCATGTCTTCGGTGGAGTCGGGAAATTTTGAACATGCAAATGTGTTGCTCAACCGATCGTTCAAGATCATACGATCGGTAAAACAGTGAAAGTTGCCTGACATGCTCTTGGGCCTATCAGGAATTTGTCAAAGCATGGTTTTATCCTAATGTACCTGATGTTCAAAAGAGAATTTGCTGTTACTATTCGCTTTTTCCTCTGTACCACCCCGGTTTCAGGAGAGTACAAATCATGAAGTATTCAAAAATCTTGTGGTGTTCTGTCTCATTTGCCTTCTTGAGCCTTGTCTTGATGGCCCCCATGGCATACAGCACAGAGCTGGGTGTTCATCTTCGATTCTCTGCACCCGAGGTTATAAAGGGAAGCCTGGGGGATGTATTGAGGATTGAGGGGAGTAAGCTTCATGGGCTGCCTGGTCAACCTCTTTTGCCTGTAAAGCCTGTGAAAGTGCTTATTCCCTACGGTCATGAGCTTGTTGGTGTGGTTTTGAAAAATGCCAAAGTGGAGACCATGAACGCTCCCTACGATATCATGCCGGCTCAGCGTCCTGTCCCATTGTCGGCGAACTATACGCCTGCTCCGACAAAGCCCGATGCGGCAATCTATGGTTCTCATGAGTTTTTTCCCGCCCAGTGGAGCGGGGTGGCTTCAACTCAGTATAAGCGGGGCTTTGCCGTAGCCACCGTTTTCGTCTATCCCCTGCGATACAATCCTTCGGACAAACGGGTACAACGACTGATAAGCGCAGACCTGGTGGTAAACACTGCTCCTGGTAAAAATTTTTCATCTCTTTACCGTGGTCTTGATTCTGACCGCGAACTGGTGGTCAATCAAATCGATGTCAAGGACGCCCTGGCATCCTATCCACCGCGTAATGGGGCAAAGGCTTCGACAAAACTGGATCCTGGTGACTATAAGTATTTGATAATCACGCCAGCCCGGTTTTCTGATTTGGGAGGAACGGACTCCCTGGAGGCCTTGGCTGATTATCGAGCTGCCAATGGCATGAGTTCTTCGGTGGTTACCCTGGAATGGATAAGATCCAGTTATGATGGTTTCAGGCCGGATGGTGGCCAGGACGATGCTACAAGGATCAGGGATTTTATAACAGATGCATATTCCGAGTGGGGAACCGAGTATGTTCTTTTAGTTGGGGACGCAGATGGTGGTGACAATGGTGGAGAGAGTGGAGACGACCTTCTGCAGGCGCGAAAGTTTTTCGTCGAAGGGCTCTGGATAGACGCCGATACTCCTCTGGCAGACTATATACCTTCGGATCTTTATTACGCATGTCTGGATGGCAGCTTTGACCATGATGCAGACGGGCTCTATGGAGAAACCGGGGACGGGCCTGCTGGAGGCGAGGTGGATCTGATGGCCGAAGTCATGGTTGGCAGAGCACCAGCTGACAGCGAACAGGAGGTGAGAAATTTCGTAGCCAAGACTCTTGCATATGAAAAGTCAGCCGGCACCTGGTTGCAAAATGTTCTCATGCTGGGTGAGTGGTTGTTCGATGGTCCTGTGTGGGGTGGTGATTTCATGGATGACCTCATCCACGGATCTTCATTGGGTGGCGTAGAGACCCAGGGCTTTGATTCTTTCCCCTTCTTTACCTGCAACACTCTCTATGATCGTGATGCAGGTGCCTCAGACTCTTGGGGACCATCGGATCTGATTCCTCTGCTCAACGCCAGCCCACACATCGTAAACCACCTGGGCCATTCCAACGAGATCTACAACATGCGCTTGCAGACTTCCCAGGCAGATGCACTGACCAATCCAAAGCCCTTTCTGGACTACTCCCAGGGATGTTACAATGGTTCATTCGATAACCAGGTGGATGAATCGGGATATATCTACAGTGTGGATTGTTTTGCCGAGCACCTCGTCCTGGCAACACATGGTTCTTTCGCTGTTATTGCAAACGCACGCTATGGTTGGGGCGGCAGCGGAAGGGATGGCGTCAGCCAACGTTTTCACAGGGAGTTCTGGGATGCTTTCTTCGGTGAAGGGGCATCGACCATAGGCCAGGCACTGATAGACAGCAAGGAAGACAATGCCTGGGCTTTCGATGATCCATATTTCCGATGGGTGGGCTTCGAGAGCAATCTTTTCGGCGATCCTGCGGTGCGTTTGAAGAAGAACCTGGGTACAAACAACCCTCTTATTGGTATTTATCCTCCAGACGTGGAGATGTATTTCCGCTATGGTGACAACGAATCTCAACAAGCAGAATTGACCGTGGCCAATGACGGGGTGGGGGATCTGAACTGGTCCGTGTCATCCAGTGACGATTGGCTCAGCACGGACATCTCGGGTGGAGTATCCGGTGACAAGTTGCAGCTTGTCGTTGATCCCAGCTCATTGGAACCAGGAACCTACGAGGGTGTGTTGACATTTTCCGATGCCAATGCTGGCAACTCTCCATTTGAGTACACTGTCATAGTCCATGTGATCGCAACTTCCCACATGGGTATACCTCATGTGGAGACACTGAATCCACCCACAGTGGACGGTTTCATGGCTCCTGGTGAGTGGGACCTGGCCTTGCCCCTGTCTATTGGAGGCAATAACCAGCAAGGCGTAGTACTTTATTCCATGGTGGTGGATGGGCTCCTGTATTTTGGGGTCGAGGACTCCTTGGATGATTCGCAAACAGGCTATGACCAGATGCGACTGTACTTCGACAAACATGGAGATGGAGTTTGGCCTCCTGATGAGGAATCTTCTGACGAGGGAGAGTACCTCTTGCTGGGGGGGACTGCATACTGGTGGCTTCTTTTCAATGACGGCTCGGGGCTGAGTGGTCCTGACCAGCCTACTTCAAATCCTGCCGGTGTGGAGATGGATTATGGCATGCAGGACGGCCATCGTGTATACGAGATGTCTGTAGACCTCACCCAGTCCATGCTGGACGTTGGTCCCACCGGGACCTTCTCCATGCTGCTTTGGGTCGCCAATCTCGAGACAGGCACGAGGGTGTATGACGGAATCTGGCCACCCGAGACACCAAGGGTGACTAATGATCAGCTGTTCACCGACAATCAAAGCTTTTTTGGTGAGGTGGATCTCAATCCCCAGGGCCAGACTTTGAGTGCCGATCCACGGGGACTTAATTTCGAAGCTGTTCCCGATAGGCCAGCTCCTGATGCCCAGGCAGTGGCAGTGGTGGAACCGGAAGGAGGTAACATAGACTATTCCGTGTCCACTTCCAATTCGTGGATCGCCGCTAGTCCTTCATCCGGGACGACTCCATCGGAGATCATCGTCTCGGTGGACCACACGGGAATGGAATTGGGTGACTACCATGGTTTTGTACAGTTGACATCTCCAGACGCGTATAACAGCCCATACAGGATACCCATAGACCTTCATGTTCTGCCTTCGCCACCGCACCTGGAGGTGGACGAGCTTTCGTTCCAGATAGTGGCATCCAAGGGTGCACCTTCTCCAACCATGGAGTTTACCGTCTCAAACACCGGAGGTCGTCCCTTGAACTTTATCTGCGAGAACGCGGAGGGTTGGCTGGTGGCCGATCCTGCAGAGGCAAGCCTTGCCCCCGATTCGTCCAGAACCGTGACCATGGCTGCTGTTTTGGATGACCTGGAAGAGGGGGAACATCATGGCTTGATGATCGTAAGCGCCAATAGTGCAGAAAACACACCTGTAACGGTATCCGTAGACCTGCAGTTGCTCGCTGAGCAGCAGGTGCCCCCGGTGCAGAACCTCTCTATACAGAGGCGCGACGGGGCCTTGATGCTTACCTGGGATCTTCCTGCCAGCCCCCTGGTGCAGGGTCTTACCGTGCGAAGAGACAAGGTTGTTGCCCCTGCAGGGCCTGAGCTGGGTACGGAGGTCTTGGGTGAACTGGAAAGCGAGTTGTTGGACTCGGACCTGACCAACGGGACCGTTTACTGCTACTCTTTGTACACCTTTGATCAGTCGGGGAGATACTCTGATGCCGTCACCGGCTGTGCGGCTCCTGGTGAAAACAGGGCGCCCGGTGTACCCCAACCTTTATCCCCACGAAACGGCGCCATCCTCCAGGGCGCTCCCGAACTGATGGTAGATTCCGTATCTGATCCGGATCTGGATCCTGTAACAGTTTCTTTCAAGCTGATGGATGGTACAGGATCCATAGTTGAACAGGGCGATGGTATGGTACTGGACGATGGTCGCATAAGCTACACCATCTCTGCATCCTTGGATGCAGGGGCCAGCTATACCTGGCAGGCCATGGCCAAAGACGAGCTGGGTGCAGAATCCGACTGGTCAGAGGCCTGGGGCTTTTCCATAAGGCAGGCGAACTCAGAAGGGGGAGATGACGGAGAGTGCACCGAGTGTTCCAGCGGAGGCTGCGGGTGCTCCACTGATTCAAATGCTGCAGGTGGGCTCTGGTGGCTGTTTCTGTTTGCCTTGCTGGGGTTGCGGAAAAAGTTCTGAGTCAGGCAGACCGCAAGGATAAAAGTCTGGATTGTTTTCAGTCGCTCCCATTGCACAGCATGGTTTGAGCGTCCACTTTCTCGCAATGATAATTTGATCCTGCGTGCTTATCAAAGCACACCGTTTTTTCAGCTTGCACAAAGCAAGAGAGGGGCTCTGAGTATACCACTGCCTTCTTTTGAAAACTCCAGGCGATCACTAACAGAGAAAGGCTTGCCAATATGGACAGCGACAGAATGATCTTGATTGTCTTTTTTATCATGACTTCCTCCAATGAATTATTGGGTCTTGTGGTCTTGGATGCTTTTTGTATGCTGTACATACCCAGAGCATAGCCTCATCTGGTCACAGCAAATCCACCGCGCTGTAACGGATTCGTCACGATTGAAAGAATTACGGGTGGTTTTTTATACCTGTCCATGATCGACGTTCGCTGGCTTTACAAGCAGCCCGTGCCTATGCAAGCATGTCGTGTTGGAATTCAGAGATCATGGTCGTGATAGAAGAAAGGGCGACTGATTACACGTACTATCGAACAATGGGAGGATGATGAGATGAGGATGTTCGGCATAATCGCGTTTTGTTGCTTGTTCTGGGCTGCTTGCTCTTCTGGTGGTGAAAATTACGAAGAGCATACTCATGACCTGGGGGACATGACGGGAATTCTTCCCGTGGATCACCTGCCTGAGCAGGTGGTAACAGGTGAGCAGTCCTGTACTGGGACCGATAAGGTCGTGGGAGTTGACAATAAAGGAGAACTGGTCTGTTCTCCGGACAGGGTTGCTGATAACCTCGATGGGCTCAGTTGTGACCTGGGTCAGGTTCTCAAGTCTGATGGCGAAAGCTGGATATGTGCTGACGATCTAGACACTGTTCTGGACGAAGCTCAGGTAGATGGATTTGTGAGCAATAATGGTTACGTTTTGGCCGATGACCTGGCCGCAGTGGCAAGCAGTGGTAGTTACAACGATCTTACCGATATTCCAGACCAGACAGGTGCAAGCCCTTGGCAAGACGCGTCAGAACTTGATGGTATCGAATCTGGCAATAAAGCTATTTTCTTTGGCCGCACATTCATTTGTAACGACTCGGTCGATCAAGCCACTCTCCAAGAGATTATCGACTATGATTTCGGGGACCATGATTTTCAGAAGAGGATCATCTTGCCTCCGGTGCAGCTCGATTTGAGTTCGGCTTTGATCATGAAACCTTTTGTAAAAATTCAGGGAATAAGACCAGTGAATCATTTTCAGTATGGAACGATGTTTAGACGTACTGGCGGGTGGACAGGTGACGCGATGATCCGGATGGACGCTGCGGAACTTGAACATGCAGGCAGATCTCTGCCCTTCTATCTTAGTGGGATAGGCCTGTCCTCTGGCGGAGCTTATATAGAGGGTACTTGCGGTTTGGACATAGCTGGAGTCCGTCAAGGAGTTTTTCGTGATATCGTGCTCCATGGTTTCGATTTGGCAATAAATGCTGATGGGATCAAGTTTTTCAATGGGACACAGCTGCAGCAGTCGCCCTTGTTCAATGCTACAGAATGCCATTTCGACAATATATTCATTCAGCAAGTGCGCCACATTCTGTATGTGAAAGGATCTATTTCTGCAGACCATTCATTCTTTCGCCTCCGTGAACAGAACTGGGGCAATGAGCCCATCATTGCGGATTATTACAAGTTGCGTTTCGAAGGATATGGAAATGCTTGGAGCGGTAACGAAGGTAACATGGAATTCATAAACTGCGATTTCAAGGGATACCTGGAGAACGGAGTGCTCATCGATATAAAGAGTACATCAGGGCTGATCCGTTTCATCTCATGTCGTTATGACGGGAATGTGGATTTACAGTTCAAGAACGATTCGGTTGCGCAAAGCCAGTGGATTGGCGGAGAAGGGATGTCCCACTTGTCATTGACCGGCCAGCATCCGGAAAGTGTTTTGGTTTTGGGAGCGGGGGGACCGACGCGCATGACGGACAACTTGACGGGAAGCTTGCTTCCTGCTGCTGCTGATACCTACGATCTTGGTTCGTCGAGCAAGAAATGGTCGAATATCTGGGCTACGGTCTCGCATATAGGAAAGCTGCGCTTATCCGCCACCAAGGATCGTAACACCAATGCGAGATTTCGGACCGGTGATCGCATAGAATTTGTCATCACAGAGGTGCAGGATGGTTATGTGACCATCGAACCTGTTGTCATTGAGTGAACTACTTGGCCATACCCAGAGGCCTGTAGATCACTGCCTGTTGTGGTCCATCGGGAGCCGGGTGGATTTTCAAGAAAGTTATAGGAGCTTGCCTGTGTTTGACGTGAATTGCTACGGCTGAAGCAATTGTTTATGGATTAACCGTCAGGGTACCAAGCTTGTCCGCTTCCACTGGATCCGAAGGAGAGCTTCCGTCCAGATCGCAGTATAGATAGTGATATCCGCCGTCGTCCGCAAATCGATATGCGTAGGAATACACACCAGCAGTATCCACTGATACCTGCAGCATGAACTCGTCATTGTTGCCACACGACGCACAACTCGGATTCCATGTGGCATCCATCCATGTCCACCCAGGAGTACTCTCGGGATTCGTCCCTGCCGGACCAATACCCATTTGGGCGTTGATCCCGGCCGGAGGGCCTGCCTGTTCTGTTATGCCTGGTTCGTAAACCTGACCGAAAATCAATGGGGTCAGGACCCCAACCGTAGTCGTGGCTGAATCCGGATACTGCAAGTTGCACCAGGTTAGGGTGCCCGCTGAATCCACGTAACGATATCCATTTGTGAGGGTGTCGGTGTAGGTACCGTCATCCACAGTAACATCATAGTCACCGGCCGAATTGGCGGGGCTTGTGCATGTAAGTTCGGAATCACTCACTACCGTTATATCAGTGCATGAACCTGAGCCTATGCTTACAGATGCAATTGATGTAAAGCCAGCGCCATAGATGCTTATGGTCTCTCCACCCTGGACAATGCCCGAGTCTGGTTGAACGTCCAAAATTGCCAGGTCTCCTGAGCAGGAAGGGTTGAGGCGCCTTGGGGTGCCGTGATCACCAGATGGCAATTCATTACTTGCATCGCTGGGGGTCGTACACCAATTGGCGCCAGTGTCGTTTTCCAGGTGATCGTACTTGGCAGGGTCCAGGTTCATGGAAGAGCCCGCAGGGTCTGGAAAATCCGGGCCTCCGTCGTAGTCCACTTCGTCTATGACCGTACCATCCAGGCTCAACAGGATCTCATCGTCTGCATTGGCCAGGGCAAAATTGTCGAAATCATAATCGCACTGTACACCACCGTTTACCGATGGATCGGCATTGATGCAAAAGACTGCGGACTGGCCTGGGGCAATCACGATACCCTCTGGCTTGTTGACGTTGAAGGAATCAGAACCTTTGTCATAAACCACCCATGAGTCCAGATTGATGGGGTCGGTCCAGACATTGGTGACCTCAAAGTATTCACCTGCTGAATCGCCGACCGCAGATGGATTTTGCATAATCTCGGTCACAATGGTTGCACCAACAGGGATCAATCCTTCGTCCACCAAGCCATTACAGTTGTTATCATCCATGTCCAGTATCTCTGTGGCTCCTGGATAAGTATCAGGATTATCGTCGTTGCAATCGTCTCCACTGCAAGCCACATCCGTGTGTCCATCGGCATCCGAATCCTTGTCATTCGCCGCTCCAGAGCAGTCTTCGTCCAAGGCGTTGCCACAAACTTCAACTCCAAATTGGGGATCATTCGCCTCGTAATCGGAGTTATCGCAAAGATCCCATCCTGAACCATTGCATTCACTGGGGCTGTGTGTGCTGCCCGCACAAACTCCATCTTGAAGCTCACAAGGAGGTGACACGAGTCCTGGATCATCTGCATCCGTTGCACCGTCGCAGTCGTTATCCTGGCCATCACATGTCTCTTGTGCTGGAGTGGCTGCGTTGCAACCAACCCATCCGTTTTGTCCATCGCATGTCTCGGAGCCATAACAGGTCCCAAAGGTGTTCGTCTGCTCGCATTGTCGTGTACCAGCCCCTCGTCGACGCCTCCTTGACAGTTGTTGTCCAGTCCGTCGCAGATTTCCGGTCCGTAATCTGGATCGACCTGGTAGTCTGTGTCTTCGCAGGGCTTCCAGCTACCATCGGTGCAAAGACTTGTTCGGTGGATGGCTCCGGCACACTGCCCGTCCTGATTTTCGCACAAGGTTCCAAGCAGGTCCATGTCTGCAGAATCTGTAAAACCATCGCAATCATTGTCTCTGCCGTCGCAGGTCTCAGTACCATAATAGGGGCTGTAGTTGGAATACTCGCTTTGGGTGCAAGGGCCCCAACCCGATTGTCCATGACAAAGACTCAGGGGCTTGGCTGAGCCACTGCATACTCCGTTTTGGTTTTCACAGTCTGGGATGACGAGATCTCCATCGTTGACGTCCGTCAAACCGTCACAGTCATTGTCCATTCCGTCACACTGTTCTGCGCCATAGTCGCTACCGTAATCTATTGCCTCACAACTTTGCCAGTGACCGGATACGCACAACGACACCCTGTGGACTGCCCCGGTACATACACCTTGCTGAAGTTCACAGGGTTCAGCCAGGAGATCGTTGTCCTCCATGTCTGTGGCGTTGTCGCAATCATTGTCCTGCCCATCACACACCTCTTGTTCGGGAGTGATAGCGTCACAACCAACCCATCCGTGTTGTCCATCGCATGTCTCGGTGCCAAAACAGGTCCCAAAGGTGTTCGTCTGCTCGCATTGACGGGTGGTTAGCCCTTCGTCCGTCTGATTGTCACAGTCGTTGTCTGTCCCGTCACAATCTTCGACACCACCATTGGTCAGGTCGCATTGGTATTCACATCCGTTGGATGGATCGTGGTCTATGTCCCAGTAGCCTTCCGGACAATCGCTCCCGGAGCCTGCGATGGGAATGTTCGCTGAGGGCCTGTCCACATCAGAGCTGGATATTTCTATGGCGGCCGTACGCAATCCGGAGGCTGTGGGTGTAAAGTAAACCTCCACCGGGATGCTCTGTGAGGAGTTGAGAACAATGGGCATGGCAGGGAGGTTGCCCAAAGAGTAATCCGGGTTTGAACCGACGGCGAGGTTTATGCTCAACAGGCTCAAAGAGCCAAACCCGGTGTTCGTGATGGTGACAATCTGAGGCCCGGCATGGTAGCCCTGGTAAATGGGACCAAAATCTATGCTGTCCGGAATGACATCCAGGCTGGGATCAGTGCCCAGACCGGTGAGGTTAACCGTAACATCAGGTGAAAGGGGATCGTTGCTGGAAATCACCAAGAGGTCTGAGTCAGCCCCGATTGTTCCACCGGGAGTGTATGTTACATCCACGGTCGCGCTTTGTCCTGGATCCAACTGAGGTAGAGCCTGTTGGGCAATGCTGAAACCTGCACTGCCATTTGCCAGTGACAGTGAGTTGATTTGTAGCGGACTTCCTCCATCATTGCTCACCTGGAAGGACAGAGAGAGGTCCTGGCCCAGCTGAACTTCTCCAAAATCAAGGGAAGCTGGTGACAAGGCTATGACAGGAGGAAAAATTGCAGAGCCGGTCACGTCCACGAGGGTCGGGCTGTCGGGATCATCGCTTTCTATACGAAGGGTGTCGGTGTATGTTCCTGGATCTGCTGGATTGAATCTTGCTGACAGGACCATGTTTTGGCCTGGCTCCAACTGCCAAGGACTCTGGCCATCGAGGCTTATATCAAATGGTCCTGTGCCATCCTGGAGACTTATGGACGTAATGGTAAGTGCTTGCCCGCCGTTATTGCTCAACACTACATCCATATCACTGGATTCATCGGTATATAGCTGACCGAAATCGATTGGGTTTGGCAATACGCCAAGTGCGGGCTGTACTCCTTCGCCTCGCAGGGTGATAATTCGTATGTTTTCATCTCCCTCTCCATATGCCTCGTCGTTTGTGATGACCAGGCTTTCCTGAAAGGTGCCAACCTGTGTGGCGGTGAAGGTGACCTGTATGGACTGTGCATTTATTAGCGAACCTGACTGATCAACACAGAGTCCTGAACTACAGGTGTTCGAATCTCCGCAATCCTGGTCGCTTGCACATGGGCCAGAGAATGGATTCAGATATGCTGGTGGCAGAGGATTTGTCTCCAGCTGGAAGAATTCGCTGGAGATGGGTTGAGTGCGGACCTCGTCTATGGTCAATACGGCGTTACCGGTGCCGGTGTTCAGTACGTAGACTGAATCAGAGGAGTTTGAGCCAACCTGCACCTGGCCGAAATCAATGAGTTCCACTTCTGCAAGGTCACCCGAGACGTCGTCTGTCACAGTAATCTCGGATGAGCCTTTGTATGATGAGCTGAGTCTTACCCTGACCAGGGCATGATCCGGATCATTACAGGCGATGAGCAGAGCGCCTTGGTCCAGCGAGGCGTTGGTGGGGCTGTAGTTGACAGAGACCATCAGATCATCTGAAGGGGATAGAAGCTGATTCACACTGCCTAGTGGTTCAGCTGAAAACTCGTCTGATGATCCTGACTCGAAGGTGATGGAGAACACCCTAAGGTCAGCCGTGCCAGTGTTGCGAATGGTCAGTTGTTGAGTGACAGTGTCGCCTATGTGTCCGTTGCCGAAATCTATCTCTACGGGATCAACTTCTATGATCCCTTGGCCCTGTTGCTGGTCGCCTGCATCCACTCCACCGTCTGTACCTCCGTCGGTCCCGCCATCGGATTGGACTTGCTGACAGGTGCCGTTGACGCATTCTTTACCCTGGTCACAATCACTGTCAAAGGCACACTCTGGATTATCCTTGGCGCAGACCCCTGCCTGACAGCTTAATCCGTCCGGGCAGTCTTCTGTGCTGATGCATGGCAAGACCCCGCTGTCGTCAGGAGTTGCGCTGGAACCGCAGGCACTGACAGCAAAGACCAGGGTGATCATGGGCAAGGGCGTAAGCAAGGTTTTAGTTTCGCTCCATTTCATGATTTGAAAAACCTCCATGCATGGCGTGGATGGTGAAAATCCAACGGATTTTTCATTTTAGGTCTAAAAGGCAGGAACATCAATCACCGGGCCGGACCCTGTCAGGAAGGCGCGTGTCGCGGCTGGCATCTGCGGTAGCACGGACGTGACCTGTCAACACCGTGGTGGGGACACCGTGGTGGGGACGGAGGTTTTGTAACTATCTGAAATTGCTAGAATATGCTCGACAACAAGCACCTCCGTCCCCGTTTTTCCTCCGTCCCCGTTTTTCCGTTTTTACGCCCGTTTTTACGAATCCACGGCACCTCGGACGGCTAGTTGAGTGAACTGCCCCAACTCGATCCGGCACCGTTCCACGATGTCATGGGTCGCCGGCTGATGAACCGTCTGATCTCGGTGGTGGAATCGTAACGACCTCCTGCGGGTCGACGCCGGCCGGTGCAGGGAACTCTTCGCCGAGCGCCTCGGCCGTTTCCGGCAACAGGCTGCGAACACCGTAGTCGGGAAAGTAGGAAAAAGGCCCCATCATGGGAATCACCAGCATGTAGGAGACGATGTTGGCGGTGAGGCTCGCCTTTAGTACCGGGCGCCAGGCCTTTTTCTGGGCCGCCTTGAGCAGCGGCGCCTCGATCGCCAGGGTGAGCAGGAACACGCACGCCACCAGACCGACGCTCAGCAGGGGATTTCGATACTGGTTGATCTCGTCGAACAGGGGACCGGTGTTGCAAATGAAATAGTATATTGGC
>JALVPF010000596.1:0-22108 GCA_027031935.1 Myxococcales bacterium
GGCGTGGACAGTCTCTGCCGCCAGGTCTTTTCCTGTCCCGGATTCTCCCTCTATGAGAAGCGATGCGTCTGACTCGGCGGCTCTTTCCAGCACGGCAAAAGCTCTTCGCATGGGAAGGCTTTTTCCCAAAAGACTGCCAAAGTGAGTACTTGCGCTGAGGGGGTATACTTCCGTTCCATTCTCCAGTTCCAGTGCAATCTGTGTGTGCCCGATTTCTATGGTCTGTCCTCCGGATGCGATGGCATGTATTATCCGTACCGATTGCATGAAAGTGCCATTCTTGCTCCCCAGGTCCTCTATGCTAAAGCCAGAATCTACTGGCTTTATGCGCAGATGACGCCTGGATACAGCGTTGTCCGTAAGAACCAGGTCGCACTCAGGTGAGGTGCCAATCACGATACCATCAGGCGACAAAGCTACCGTCCTTTCCGAATCGGGCCCTTGTTTCAGGACCAGCCTTGCTCGTCTCATCTCCCACGTGCTGGTTCGATCCTCTTTTGTCACTATTCTTGATATGGTTACCGGTTCAGACTCCATGTGGATACTTTCTCCCTCTTTGCTATTGCTGGCCTCCAAAACTGCCATGAATCATGTGAGTATAGCAGCAAGCAGCGGTCTGTCGCCTCGAGTTTTTTATAGCATGAGACCTTTTTTGTCGAGGTACTACCAGTTCTCCATGGTGTCTTGGTGACCATGACCCTTGTATACCTTTTCGCCTGCGGTGATTTTTATGGGAAGACGATTTGCGGCGCGGGGCAAAGGACAGGTGGCAAATGACGTAAAGGCGCACGGGGGGTTGTAGGCCTTGTTGAAATCCAGAATGACTTTTCCGTCTGAACTCAGGGTAGCCTCCAGGAACCTCCCTCCTCCATAACTTTGCTTGCCGTTGGTCCGGTCCGCAAAGACAAATTCCAGCTCGTTCGAGCCCTCCTGTGAAACTGGTTGAAGTGAGTAGCTGACACCATCGAGCACAAAGCGTACCTCTCCTCGTACTTGCTCTTCTACCCTTGTCCCGATTGCTGTTGATACCTGCACCGTGCGAGGTTGCGTAAATTGTATGTACTGCCCCTGGATGCGCCACCTGTGGTCAATAGGAAAATAATCGATCCCCTTAAAAGATTTGAGTGTTTCTGCCTGTTGGTCAAACAATCTCAGCGCTTTTCTTCCACCCCTGTCTATGATGAAAAAGGTGAAGTCTCCCGTGCTGATTATGTCGGGTTCTCTTTTTCCCTCCTGGTCTGACAGCAACAACATTTCAGATACGGGCTTACCTCTAAACCTGGCGTCTTGGCCAGGGGTAAGCTTTAGATAAACGTCCTGGCCTTTCATGTTCAGACTCGCGAGAGAGGAAGGGGCGCGAGGTGGAAGCACGATATCCGACGAAGAATCAGAGCCCATATGGTTGATGCCGGGTTTGAGCCAGAACAGGCCAGACAGTTTCAACCAACCCAGTTTGCCTTTGAGTCGGGAAACCCTCTGTTGTCGCCATTGTTCGATCTCTTTTTTGTAGGCAGTGGTGACAGCGGGACGAAGCTGTGCGGAAGATTTGCATCCCGTGTTTGCCATGGAGCTCAATGCGGAGCAAACAAGGATCACATGCTTTATCTTCACAGAAACATTCATGGTGACCTCCGGATTTCCAGATGTTAGCGTGTTGTTTGTCAAATGCAAGGATATGCAGTGAAAAATATATTTTCAGAAAAAGCCAACATGTTCTATCTCAATTCGGGGTTTGATCTGGAGTTGTCGAAGACCAATTCCCACCACCTTCATGGTGTCATTTCACAGATGACCCATTGGTTCATTCCAGTCCTGGAGCCCCGTGACCATGTTCTGGTGGATCTTCCTGTGCCCGAGGAGTTCTTGTGCTACCTTCGCAAGACGGGCTTGGAGCCGGCACAGGTGACGGAACAAAATGGACCATCGGGGATTTCGGGCCAGGCATGGGGGTGGACCGAGTCGAGCGTCAAGAGATTGGCAGGGGCGGGCGCAGAGCTCATTTACCCACCTTTGCAGGTTGTAAAGAATGTAAATTCCAGAGCTTTTTGTTTCAAACTCGGCAGGGAACATGATCTGGGTACTCCCGGTGCATATCTTGAATTGGATCCGTCAAAGGTGCTGGAAGATGGATTTTGTTCCGCTGGCCCCATGGTGCTCAAGACAATGCATTCAAATGCAGGCCGTGGGATGCTGGTTCGACGCGCTGATGGATGGTCTTCAAGGCAGATCGCGAATATTAAAAAGATTCATGACTCCGGACAAATCCTTGTGGTCGAACCATGGTTGTCCCGCATAGGAGACATCTCCACCAGATTCGATTTGAGTGCTGATGGGAAGGCTTCCAACATTTGTCACTATTGGAGCCTCATCGGTCCAGATGGACATTGCGCAGGTGATTTCCTGTGTTCAGGCACTGAGGATTTCGAACGCTGGGGAGAGTCTCTGGACAGGGCTGTAGATGTTGCGAGTCGTGCCTTGGCTGCCTCGGGCTATTTTGGCCCGGTAGGCCTGGATCATTTTCTTTATCGCCATGGCCGTGAGGTCAAACTGGCTGCGATGGTGGATATAAATGCGAGGCATACCTTGGGGACACTGGCCGTAGCTCTGCGAAAAAAATTGAACGAACACAGGCCCTTGTTACTTAGATTGATCTCCAAAAAGAAGCACAGGTTGCCAGCGGATTATGATGGTCTGAGACAATTGCTGGGAGATCTCTGGTGGAACAGGAAGAACTCAAGCGGGGTTATCCTGCTGACCGCCCTCAGGGTTCAAAGTGGCGGGTCGCTCGTTCAGCCAGCCAGGAGTCTGTTCTGTCTCCAGGCTCAAAGCAGAGAATCTTTGAAAGAGGTTTACATGCAGCTGTTGGAACGATTGGGACACAAGCTGGACAGGAGACTCCCCTTCGAGCCCATGGGCATTGACGGGTCGCCGCAAAATACGATCGTCATATAACTTGACAGCTTAGGCCCAGTCGTAAGATCATCAGGCGCGGTTTTGGGCCTTTAGCGTGCTCTCTGATCCAACTTTTGTGGTATAATTTCGGGCCTATGGATTGGGCTGGAGTTTTACGATGAAGCACAAGGTTTTGATTGTCGATGATAGCGCTGCGCTTGCCAGGCAACTTCAAAACGTTCTGGCTGAAATGGACGAATATGAGGTTGTGGGCTCAGCCGCAGATGGTGCACAAGCTATCAAGATGTACAAGACTTTGAATCCGGATGTGGTCTTGATGGATATCGTGATGCCCATGATGGATGGTTTGCAATCCTTGAGAACCATCCTGAAGCTGGACGCTTCGGCAAAGGTCGTGATGATTTCTTCCCTTGGAGGGGTTGGTTCAAAAGTGGAAGAAGCACTCCGTCTTGGCGCTCAAAATGTCATTTCCAAACCTTTTGACAAGGAACAGATTTACTCGGTGTTGAAGAAGATATTTGAATCTGACTCACGGCAGTAGTGGGAGCAGTCTGTATGGGTATTCAATTTTTTGGAGAGTTTCTCATCGAGCGATGGGTAATCACTCGAGACCAACTGCTTGAAGCTGTGGAGCTCCAGGAATACCGCAATACCAGATTCGGTGACATGGCAGTAGAGAAAGGCTTCATTACGCAGCAGCAGGCAAAGCAGGTAAACGAACGGCAGCGTGTGGAGGACCTGAGGTTTGGAGACTTGGCGGTCCAGATGGGCTTCATGACCAAGGACCAGGTGCGTTCCATTCTGACCATGCAAAAGAATAACCACCTTTTTTTGGGTGAATCATTGTTGGAGTTGGGCCACATCACGGATGACATCCTCGAGAGGGAACTCGAGTTTTTTGAAGAGGAGCAGAAGAAACTTGCAGATTCCAATGTGCCGGTTCCTGAGGGCATCGATGGCTCCCATGTCGTATCGGCATGCATGGATTTGACCCGCAAGATGTTTTTACGCGTTGGAGGCATGATCATAAAGCTTGGAGACGGTCACCTGTTGCCAAAGAACGATAATGGCAATGTTGAGCAGTCCTCTGATCTACACGTGCTGGTTTCGGTTCCCATCGTGTCAGGAGTGCCTGTCAGATATATTCTTGGTGTGTCTTCAGATATTGCGGTACAACTTGCTTCAAATATCATTGGACAGGATGCGACTCGCGAATCCGAGGCCTTGGTGGAAGATGCCGTCCGCGAGTTTTGCAATATGGTTTGCGGTAATGTGGCGGCCAGATTGGCCAAACAGGGTTTTGACGTGGATATTGCTCCTCCCGAATCCCTGGAAAAAATGCCGGTTTCGGATGACGTAAGAGTCGTTGTGAAATATCCTGTGCGAGTTACATCCGGGCTTGTAGACGTTCGGTTTTTGGCACTGCATGCTGCAGGAGCTGAAACCTGAGGGTAGTGCTGGTGGTCTTGGTTCTACCTGAAAGTGAAATTGGAGTGATCACATGCATCAAACTCAGTTGGCAACTCTTGGAATTTGGGAGCTTTTGGTTATCTTGGCCATCGTCATGTTGATTTTTGGCGCAGGAAAACTTCCGCAGTTGGGCGATTCTCTGGGAAAAGGGATTAGAAATTTTCGCAAGTCCTTCAGGGATGATCCCAAAGAGGTTGAAGGTGAGGCAAAACGTGTGAGCGAACCTGATGCTGCTGCTCAGCTTCCCTACGCCGAGCCATCTGAAATGGACAAGGACAAGAAACCGGCAGAATCTCACGTGGACAAATCCTGATACCGCCTGCCGTTGAGGCTTCTGTAACATGTTTGGTATTGGCACATGGGAGTTGGTAGTCATACTGATTCTCGCTCTTCTTCTGCTTGGGCCTGAAAAGTTGCCCGATGTGGCACGCAAGGTCGGGCGGAACATTTATAAACTCAAAAAGACGGCTGAGGAGGTCCGTAAGGAGATGGATCTGGATGGACTCGGTCGCGATATCAAGCACGAACTTCTTGACGATCCTGAAATAGACAGCCTGCGCAAGGATCTGGATGTGAGGTCAGACATAAGGCGTGCCATGCAGGATCTCCAGGATCCGCCTTCTCTACCGGATCCTTATCGGGAAATTTATGGTATAGATGAAAAGGATGGTTCCGAAGAAAATACTTCAGAACATGGCGGAAAGAAGGAATCCGGGGAAAGCAAGGGCCCAGGAGGGGAGGGCTTGGCTGGTTGAACTTCGTGAATACTTGATGTGCAAGATGAAAATAATCCTGGGGCTGTGCTTTTTTCTCCAGACCCGGGCCGCTTTTGCTTCCCGTGTGCAGGTCGACCTCTTGACCATAGGGCAGGGCTACCAGACAAGAACCATAACGGGCGAACTCTTGGACAGAAGCCGCGTGACCCAGTGGGCATCTCTGAACGCCTATGGCTTGTGGGGGACTGAGGGTACAAGCCTTGATCTGCAGATGAGGTTCGACACCGATTTTGGACTTTGGATTGACGGTAAAAGCGACACGAGCGATCTGGAACTGATGAACTTCACGCTTCGAATGAATGAGCTGTTGCCGTGGTTGGATGTTAGCCTGGGAAGGCAAGTGATTTTAGATGAGATTGATTTTCTGGAGTTGGACGCTGTCAGGCTACACGTGCATTTACCATGGGGTTTGAAGCTTGGCCTGTTGGGCGGTTTCGCTGTTCGTGATCGAACCTGGCTTGGGGGCGGAGTTTTGGAACTGGATGGAGTCGAGCAGGGAGACGTTCCTGCGCCTGTCATTGGAGCAAGCTTGGGATTCTTTTCCGACTGTTTGAATATGGGAATGGATTATAGAAGAGTCATGCTCTGGGATGATGATTGGCCCATTGAATCCGAGCGAATCGCCGCGTGGGCACAAGGCAGCTTGTTGCACAGAAAGTTGGGAGTTGAGGCTGGAGCAACATATGATTTGGCCCAGGATGATTTCCAGAGGATTCACGCAGATGCATGGGTGAAAACACCTTGGCCCTGGAAAGGAGCAAGGATTGAAGCAGGATTCCTGCAACTTTCACCGCATTATTCGCTGGATTCCATTTTCAATCTGTTCAGCCCGGATCCATTCTGGCAAGTCCGCATAGGTCTTCGTGTGGGTTTGCCGGAACCGACATTGAAAGCAAGTGCCAGATTCGGGTTTTATCATAGAGCTTATGAGGGATCTGGGAGGTGGGAGGGAGACTATGCAGGTATGGTCAACGCAGATGGACAGGTCAATGGGTTTCAAATCGATGGGCGGCTTGGCCTGGGACAAAGGGGAGCTGCGTGGGTGTACGCCGAGTATGAAGATGGAGCAGCGGGCAGAAGGTGGTTGTTTAGCCCGGGTGTGAACTGGGACTTGCTCGAAGACATACTAAGTTTGAATGCAAGGGCCATATTGTTGCAGGTCTCGGACGGGTATGATTCCAGGTACGACCTCTTCAACTTTGGATCATCAGCCGGTGCCAGGTGGAATTTTGGCGTTGGCCGTGCGTTGATCGTGACAACGGAGTTCAATTCCAACAGGATAAATGCCCTGAGCTTCAGGACCTTGCTCGTTCTGGATTTGTCATTTGCATATGGACCCGGGGGCTACAGGTGATGGCCTTGTTTACAGGAATTGTTCTTGTCTTGATGCTTGTGCCCGCCAGCTTGGGCGCTGCAACTGAAGCGGGGGCCGTGGCTGTTTATCCTCTACGAGCCGGGAATATGAGGTTCGACCATTTCATGCACAGAAAGATTCCGTGCCTTTCCTGTCATGCTGCGACCGCCATGAAAGTGAGGGTAACACAGCCAAGTATTCCAGGGCACGAAAACTGTGCGGGCTGTCACAAACAAGCGGACGATTCGAGGGGACTGAGTGCCGACTGCGAAAAGTGCCATGTGGGCACTCCTCGCGAAGCTGTCCGCAAGTGGCCTTCGTTGAACTTTTCTCATGCGGCCCATGCCGCCATCAAGGGAGGCTGCAAGGCCTGCCACGAGCCCTTTGGTTCGGCGCCATATCCGCGTTTTGAAAAGTGTGAATCATGCCATGAAACATTGGTGCGACAGGGACGATGTTTGACCTGTCATCCGGGTTCCAACGCTGGCAGATTGGAACTCGATGTTGTGGGTGGAAAGCTGTTGCCCAAGGGAGGGCACGGTGGTGCGGACCACGGGACCGGGTGGATGCATGGTCATGGCAATGTTGCTCGACATGCATCAGAGGCCTGTTACAAGTGCCACAGGCAAAAACACTGTGACCGATGTCATCGGGGAGTCCTACGCCCCATTCGTCACCACCCGGCTGACTGGGAAGTGTTGCACGGCCAAATCGCAAGGGCAGATTCCCACAGGTGTGTTGCATGTCACCGAACTCAGACCAGCTGCCTGAAGTGTCATGAGAGAACCGGGATGTCCCCGGATAGCAGGTCATCTCCTGTAAACAGACGGGTACACCCGGAAGGCTTTGGTCTTGGAGGCAGGCATGGAGCAGAGGCGAGGCGCAACCTGAAAAGGTGTACATCGTGTCATACGGAAAGTCATTGTATTTCGTGTCACGGTGCCAGGGGGCAATCCATGAGAATAAAACCTCATCCGCCTGGGTTCAGATCAAGGTGCAGGCTGATGCGCAAGCGTAACCCGAGGGCGTGCAAAAAGTGCCACGCAATGGGGGAACTGGAGGTTTTATGCCCTTGAGCCTGCTGAGCCATCGTCTGGTCTTCGTGTTGATGCTTTCTGCGGTCCTGGCCTCCGCATGCACCATCACGGCGGACGAGACATACCCACGCTTTGATGACACCCCTCCACGGGTATTGCGGACTTTTCCGCAGAACGGATGGGTACAGGTGCCAAGGTCAGTGACTATAAAGGTCTGGTTCAGTGAGCCGGTGGAACCATCCACCGTGAGTGTGGCTACCATGACCTTGTTCTCGGGCGATCTCTTTCAAAGGTGCAGGTACGAGGTGAGTCAGCTCGAGGACGGAACGTGCCTGGTGCAGATGCGCCCCTTGGATATGCTTATGCCAGGAGTAGAGTATCAGCTCGAGATCTACCAGGGAGTATCAGATCTCAATGGAAACACCCTGCTGTCTTCCACTGGTTTTTCATTCACCACCATGGAGCGCTGAAGATGCATTCTGTCTTTCAAACAGGGTACTCAAAAGGCCGACTGAAACATACAAGAGTCCAAGGATCACAAATGAGAACTTCACAGTGGCGCAGTAGAATGCAACTGGCGACCAGATTTTTTCTTGGGATCCCATGAGTAACTCGATGAGGGAATAGTTCTCTACCACATCCATGGCTCCTGCCGCAAGTTGCGTCCAAGCCAGTATCACTCCCACAAGTGAAAACAGTTTCAATCGTCGGGAAAGCTTTTCGGATATGAGCACACAGCCCAAGCCAATGGCAATGGGGTATAAGGCTATAAACAGATAGTCAAGCCCCAGGTTCAAGCCTGCATAGATCTTCGCCGTGTTATCCCACGACGAGAGGATGCTCACTGAAGTCGAAAAGTCACCTGCCAACTCAAAGGATACGATACCAAGGGGAGCTTGTTGGGTGACAAGAGGGCGGCCGAGCAATTGCAGGCTGATCAGAAGGAGCACTGCCAGAGATGAAAAAACAACGAAGAGTTTTACTTGCAAGCCACTGGACAGGCACTCAAACGGATGGCGAAGATTCATGGATCCGTCCTTGATGTCAAATTTGTGCCTATCCAGTTTAGTTCCGGCCTTGCTTTTTTGCTACCCCAAAATCAAGAGATGGCGTCGATCACCTTACGAAGCTTTGCCTCCACCTCGTGAGCCACAGGGGCTATTTCGCCCTTGCCAACCAGTCCGAACACCGCGTTGGGGCTGAGCGCCGAGACGGTGACACCCTCATCTGTCTGTTGGAGCACAACGTTGCACGGTAGCAGTAGTCCTATCTGAGCCTCTGCCTGCAGTGATTTGTGCGCCAGAGGTGGGTTGCACGCACCGAGTATTATGTAGGGTCTGAAATCCACGTCCAGTTTCTTTTTCAGTGTTGCTTGTACATCGACCTCGGTCAACACCCCGAATCCCTGGGTAGCCAGTGCCTCCACCGTTGCATTTTTTACCTCGTCCAAGTCTTTGCCTTTGATGGTCTTGGCAAAACCATAATTGAAATTTTCCATTGTGTTTCTCCCTTTCATCGTCTTATGTCTGCAAGCCTTTGCTCAAAATCAGCACGGTCCAGTTCCCCATTGGCATATCGCCTTTTGAGAACTTGCTCAGGCGATTCTGGCACGGGTGGTTTTGGCAAACTAGCCCGTCCGGAAGCTCCCTTGCCCAGCGAATAAAGGCCCCAAACTACCAAGGGTATTGCAACCAACCAGATTATCCACATGAATCCCATGTGTCCTCCATCAAACCAGCCCATAACGACCTCCTTTTATCGAAAGATTCACTTTGCATCTAAATTTTTGCCCTTCGCAATCGTAGTGCATTGGTAATTACGGATACAGAGCTGAAGCTCATGGCGGCAGCAGCTATGATAGGGCTCAACAAGATACCGAACACGGGGTATAGCACGCCGGCAGCCACAGGTACGCCGATGGAATTATATATAAAGGCGAAAAACAGGTTCTCCTTTATATTCCTCATGGTGGCCAGAGACAGGCGCCTGGCTCGGACGATACCGAGCAGATCTCCTTTTACGAGCGTCACATCAGCGCTCTCCATGGCAACGTCTGTACCAGTTCCCATGGCTATACCAACATCAGCAAGGGCCAAGGCTGGTGCATCGTTGATGCCGTCTCCTGCCATGGCGACCACGTGGCCTTGCTCCTGAAGCTTCTTTATCACGTCGGACTTTCCATCTGGAAGCACCTCGGCCACAACCTCGTCGATATTGAGCCTGCGGGCGACAGCTTCGGCGGTCTTGCGACTGTCTCCTGTAAGCATGAGGATGGAAAGTCCCTGCGCATGAAGTTTTTCTATGGCTTCGGCGGTGGTCTTCTTTATGGGGTCACTTACCCCGATGATCCCGGCAGCCTTTCCTTCGACAGTCACGAAAAGCACCGTCTGTCCATCGTCTCGGTAAGATTGCGCCTTTTTGAGAAGCTCGCCCGGATGAACACCCAATTCCTTTAGCATGGCTTCGTTTCCCAGTGCTACTCGTTTTCCGTCCACCAGGCCACGAACACCTTTTCCCACGATGGCGTCAAAATCCTTTGGTTCTGCCAAATCAACACCTCGGTCTGTGGCACCTTCTACTATGGCCGCTGCCAGGGGATGTTCGCTGGAGCGTTCCAGGCTTGCTGCCAGGCGCAACATGGACAATTCCTTCATTTCAACCGTCTCTACAAGCGATAGCCTTGGTTTACCTTCTGTGAGGGTTCCTGTCTTGTCTACCACCAGGGTGTCTACCTTTCGCATCAGCTCTATAGCCTGAGCGTTTTTAAATAAGACCCCCAGGGAGGCTCCTTTCCCGGTGGCCACCATTATGGACACGGGTGTAGCAAGGCCCAGTGCACATGGGCAGGCTATGATCAAAACCGCCACCGCATTGACCAGCGCATAAGCAAAGCGTGGCTCCGGACCCCACAGGGCCCAAACAACAAATGCAAGGGCTGCAACTGCGACCACGATAGGAACAAAGTATCCGGAGACCACGTCGGCCAGTTTCTGGATAGGAGCACGGGAACGCTGTGCTTCTGCCACCATTTTCACGATGCGGGACAAGAGAGTGTCGGAGCCCACCTTCTGGGCCTTGATGATCAGGGATCCTGAGCCATTTACTGTTGCTCCTATGACCTTGTCACCTGCGGACTTGTGTACCGGCATGGACTCTCCAGTGACCATGGATTCATCGACTACGCTGGATCCCTCCACTACCTCCGCATCAGTAGGAATCTTTTCTCCTGGTCGAACCCTGAGCAGATCCCCCACCTGAACCTCTGAAAGCTCAACTTCCGATTCTGTTCCATCCTCTTTAATCCGGCGTGCCGTAGCTGGAGCCAGGTCCAGGAGTTTTCTTATGGCCGCACCAGTCTTGTGCCTGGCCCTGAGTTCCAGGACCTGACCCAATAATATCAGAGTTACGATAATAGCGGCTGCCTCGAAGTACACCGCCACCTGGCCATCTACACGGAATGACTCAGGGAAGATCCCCGGTGCGAGGGCAGCCACGAGGCTATAGATGAATGCCACGGACACGCCAAGTCCTATCAGGGTGAACATGTTCAGGCTGCGATTTTTAACCGAATCTATGGCCTTGAGGTAAAATGGCCAGGCAGCCCATAGGACCACTGGTGTGGCCAATGCCAGTTCCAGCCAAATCCTGAGCTTGGCTGACAAAAGCGCGGAGATGGGCGCCCCGGGCAGCAAGTCGCCCATGGAGATAATCAGGAGAGGGACGCTGATGATTACAGAAAGAACGAACCTCCTGGTCATGTCCTTGAGTTCAGGGTTGTCGCTATCGTCGGGCATGGCACCTACCGGTTCCAATGCCATGCCGCATTTGGGGCAACTGCCTGGTGCGGCACGAACCACTTCGGGATGCATGGGGCAGGTCCAGTGGTCTACCGCTGTAGCCAAAGGTTCGATTGCCGTCTTGCAGGCTATGCAATCTGAATCATTGGCACCAAGAGATTCATTGTGTTCGTGTTCATGCTGTTGGCCGTGTTGATGATCGTGAGCGGCATGATCGTGAGCACCATGATCGTGGTTTGTCTCGGTGGGAGCTTGCAGGAAAGATTCTGGAGCTTGTTTGAACTTAGCTAGACAATGTTCGCAACAAAAATAATAAAGTTTTCCTTCATGCTCATACTTTGCTCCTGTTCCGTCCACGGACATGCCACAGACAGGATCTTTTAGCACAGCCTGGTTCGCGCCAGCATTTGTGTCCAAAATGTTGCTTTTGATGATGTCCATGATACCTCCCAAGTGCAGATCTGTCATGATTCAGCATCTGCATTGCCAATCAAAGCAAGTATCAGGCCAAATTACCACCATTGAAAAATAAGGATAATTTGGGAGCTGCTTGTGGAACTGATCAATAGTGCACAAATGCGTGATCAATATTCTGCAGGATAGGGAATTTCTGCAGGGATTAGAAAAAGGCTCAGGCTAAGGCTCAGGCTGGGTCGAGTACTCGTCCCATGAACACTATGGCGTTTGTTTCCATGTCGCGAATCAGGAAGATGAAAGGCTTGTTCACATCCAAGTGCCTGGGCATTCCCGAACCTTCCATGACAACGGCGGTCGCTGCCGCAGCTTCTGTTCCGTACTCATCCACAGAAACAAATGCCTGGTGCAGCACATCGCCTATGAACAGAAAATCAGATCCGTCCATGCCTGAGAAGTCAGCCACACCTGAAACAAAAGCGTCAGGCATACCCATATCGGTCAAAAATTTCCTGAGAGAGATCGTTGTTCCATCTATAGTGAATCGTGGCATGGTCAAAGTTACATAATCACCTCCAAGGCTTGAGAGGATGGCATGGATCTTCTCTGAGTCTAGGGATTGCTCGAAATCAGAGAAATCAACTTGAGGCACTATTACAACCATGGAAAGCTCGTCACCGTCGTATGCAAGATCAACAGCCTGCCAATCTTCGCTTTGTGCAAAGGGCATTGACTTGGGTTGTACCATCATGGGCACTGTGACTTCTGTGCCATCGAGTTTGTGAAAGACTCCATCCGACGTAAGTTTGTCGTCAAAGACCTCTTTCCACGCAGCGTTGAAGTAGATGGCGTTTACCAGCACGAGCTTCGTCATGTCATCGACACTACCTTCTGGAATGAGATTTTCTATTCGCTCATTGGTCTGGTCTGAAACCCACTGGTTGATCACCAGCCTGGCAGAGTCAGGGTCGGTGGCAAAGTCCAAAAGGTGCATGCCGGCTCCATAATAAAGAGCCAGGGTATCGAGGAATTCATCCAGGAACTGGTAATTGACCTGGCCGAAGAGCCTGTTTATCACGTTCAAGCGGAAGGCTTCACCATCTTTGCCTTCGGCGTCCTGCCCCCGGGAGTTGAGCGCCAAATCCAACCAGTCGAAGGCCTGATGCAACTTGTCCTGGCCCAGGTCGAAGTGAAGCGTCGAGGCCATCTGGGCCTCTGTGTTTGCGCGTGCGCCAGCCCATGTCATGGCAAGGGCTACGGAGATGCTGTGAGGAGAAAAGAAGAGATTGCCTGGTTCTTCTGCGAGTTCTTTGTACATGTCGAGGGCAAATTCAGTATTGCCTGCAACCAGGTCAGGTACATCATCGGATGATGGGTCGGTTATACGCTGCTTGTCGGAATTCACCTCCGTGCCGGGATCTGTTGAATCTTGTGTCTGGCTTCCACATGCAACAAAAAAAAGAGCCATGATAGAAAAAGCGCCTGTAAGGATTTTACCTTTCATAATAAGCCTCCAAAGTTGATTGCTTCATTGCGCCAGAGATGAGCAATACTCGTGCCATTAATTATTGCGAGACTTATTGGTGCAATTATAGGTAGTTGTGATCGATTCATCTCTGAGCTTAGCTCGAAAATCTGCCGTTTTTATCAGATTTCTGACAAAAAAAACCCATGAAGTGGAAGGCCAACTGGGAGGAGATGTTTTTTCATGTGCTTATGCCAGTCTGCCCGGTGGCTGTGGCCAAACCATTCACTGCAAGTCCTGCACCATAAGAATTACCGTAACCGACACTGCAGAAACCGGAAAGCAGCATGAAAGGGTTGAAGCATATCAGGAGTTACACCACATCACAGGTGACAGGATCATCCGTTTTCTCATTTCAACCGAGAAGGTCGGTGATGTGGTACTGCTCAGAATAGATGATGCAGAAGAGTTTAAACATGGGGGCCGATAATTGGAACTGTGTTTTTGATCCTTGCTTGTGTACCCTTTGGCATTCCATCAAGGGTAAAAAGGCTATTGTTGCGAAGTGTTGAGTTCTTTAGCTGACATGACTTTCACCTCGCCACTTGTGCATCCGCCGCTGACTGTGAAAATGTAGTTTTGCTTGGGGTCTACGAACACTCCTTCACAGCGGGTGGAATCAATCACGGTAGAGCTTCCTGGATCTGCGCCCTTTATCAGCAGGCGCCTGGATTTTTTTGTCACCAGGTAGAGATCTTTCGGCTTCATGGCGAAATCTGATGATTTTCTTGTTTCGAGTACCAGCTTTGCTCCCAGGGGTTTGAACTCTCTGGATTTCGGGTAGTCTGGGTTCAATACAAATCCTTCTTTTTTCAGTTTGCGCGAAATTCGCCGCCAGTTGCTTCGCCTCGAAGCAGATGGGTCGCTGCGGTCACAATCCAGCTCCGAATCGCAGATGGAAAATGTCTTGAGCTTTTTTTTCCTGCTCAAGTCATAGAGTTCTATGCTGATTTGTGCCTCGCTTCCTTCTTCCATATCCAGTAATTTTCGCAGTACCACCACTTTTCCATCAGTGCTGAAACCGATGACTCTGGTGGACTGATTGCTTTCGCAGGCCGTGCTCGGGTAAGCCATAAGCATTGGAGATAAAAGGAGGATAAAAACGAATTCTTTTCGCAGCATCTGTACAGACTCCCTGTATTGTTTTTACGTATTTTTTACGGAATACTATCGAGTATATATGAACTTGCATTTCAACAACAGGCAGCAATGGTCTTCGGGAGTTTGTGGCTGATCTTGTGGAGGTAGGACAATGGGACAGATATCATCCAAGGAGATGTTGCTCTTCGAATATCAGGAGACTCGTTCGGAAATTTCGGAAATCAGGAGAATACCTGAGAAATGGGGCGCCGTCATGCTCCCACTGGCAACAGGTATCATGGCACTGGGTGTCGATTCCATGGAGAAGCTTCCGCATGTGGGGGTTGTTTTCCTGGTGATCCTGTCCATGGTCACCATAATCATTTGGAGACTCATAGGTTACAACGCCATGTACCGAATAAAGATACTCAGCGATCACCTCGTGAAGCTGGAGAAAAAAAGGACGAAACAGAAAAAATCTGAAATTGAAAAAGATGAATCCGTAATTGCCGATGTGGATTGGCAGAAGCTTATGCACCGCCCCAGGTCTTTCATTCCCATGCTTTCTCAGCAGGCCTTGCTGGATATCTTTGCAGGTTTATACATCATGGTGGGCATTTCCATATCCATCGTGAAAATATATTGGTTTTAGGTTAACATTGGGCCATGCGGACATTCATGTTAACGAGGACAACTTGGATCGGGATTGTTGCGTGGCCATTGAGTACCGTCCCCGTGCGTGCGGCCGACCGGGTGTCTGTCACGGCCCACTGGACCGAGGCCAATGACAACCTCTATGGCGGTTATGGCCAGATAGTCCTACTTTTTTTGGTTGCAAGGTGCGTATGGTCTTACAGAGCTGCAACGCGTCAAAAATTGCAGGATATTGATTTGAATGGTGCTCAACAAAAGAAGGGGGGCTTTTACGCTAGACAAGCTGGGATGAATCTAGAAAGAATCAACTTCGATCACAAGCCCTTGATCCATCAGAAGGTGTGACTGATCATTGTCATAGATCTTCAGCTCGTACGTGCCCGGCAACAAACCGGCAAGCACGATGTCTGCCTGGTAATTGCAATAGCAATCCACAGGGTTGTCATAATCGAAAGTCTCGGTAAGAACCAATTCATCGCCATGGCTTTCAAACTCTGCACCCAAGATGGCAACATCTATGCACGAGACGTGGTGAACAGCTCTGACCAGATAGTGTCCGGGGTTGTCTGGATCGGCCTCGAAGCTATATTCGAAAGTGGATTCTCCAAGTGGCGCATCCGGCTCGTAACACTCTTGTGCGCCGCATTCACCGCAGGATGATGGCTGAAAACTGACCAAGGTGACATCGTGATTCTCACAATCGACCCTGCAGGACTCCAGGTTTTCTCCCACCTCGGAATCGCAGGTCCCATCTCCACAGGTCTCCATGTCACAGACTTCCTCGCACGTGCCCTCGTTACAGCTCCAGTGCCCCTGGCAGTAAATCCCCCAGGTTTGCTCAAGACAGTCGCCGGCCACTTCACATTCCATGCTGCACTCACCAAGACATACAGACTCCTGGTGAATCAGAGCCTGGGGATCCTCGGTCCCGCGATACACCTCGACCATGTACTCACTATCCGCCAGGTTTGAAATCCCGATGGAAAGCTCATAAGAACAGGTGCAATCGCAGGCATTTTCATCATCGGGATCCTCGACCTCCACCACCACTATCCTGTTGTCGCGGATACTGGCCTGCATCCATGCATCCAGGCAACAGTTGAACTCGGCGTTGTGATCGATGATTTGGACCGAATGTCCCTCCACTCTAATCTCCACCTCGCCACGGACACCATCATCTAGCCCTGCCCCATCCAGGCATTCGCTCTGATAGGATTCTCCGATTATTGCTTGGCTATTGTTGTTGGTACCGTGCTTTGTCCCCAAGGAGCATCCTTGACCAGCTCCCAAGAAAGCAACCAGTCCCAACACAATCAGGCTCCTCTGAATGATTCTGGCTTTCATGACCATCTCCTCTCATCAGATTCATTTGGTTTTTTTAATGTCTGTCTCATGTCGTGAAGTAAGAACCACAGGAGCAAAAAAGGTTGCAGCTTACTAAAGAAAAATTTCAACTCGTTGATATTATAGCTTTTTGATACTCTTCAAGGGATGCAGTGAGCGCCACCTGCCGTGCTGCAGGAATCCTGGCAAGTCTGAACCGTCACGGGAATACAAGCCTCTGGGCAACTACACTCAGCATCGACACACATCGCGGGAGCTACTGAGACCGCAGCACATGAGTAGATGTCATCGTCTCTACAATACAAGGTACCTGGTTGAGCAGAGCAATCGCTGCATGGGTAGTTGCCGCAGATGTCCCCATCATATTCCGATATGGTACAATGGGCACCACCTTCCACCGGCTCGCAAACGCTGCCTTCTAACGAACAAACCTCCACTGGAAACAGCGTGCACGACAGGCCGCAGACAGGATGCACCGAAAGAAAGCAACCCACCACAGTCCCATGCTCATCATCACAGAAAGTTCCTCCGACCTGTTTGCACTGCCGGCAGTCATTTTCTGCGCATTCCTGCAAGGATTCTTCGGAAACGCATACCCAGGCGACGTGCATCTCGGAAAGGCTCCTGCCGTCGGAAGGGACCGGCTCGCACACCTCTCCTTGCGCGCAAGGAAATTCCTTGTCCACACAGTCGTGTCGGCACTGCCCTGGTCCGGCCAACAGTCCCTGCGTATCCAGCCAGGCCTGACAGGTTTCGTTTCTGGGACAGTCATAGTCCTTGGTGCAGGTCTCAGCACTCGATGGTGGAAGACGTTCGGGACAATCCTGTCCAGCGAGCAGGCAGACCGAAAGGCTTCTACAGCAGTCATATCCCTGCGGACAGGGACAGGGGGCACCATGGATGCCTACCTCGGTGATGCACCCGGCTGCGGCAAGGGCAAGGAGGCACAACAGGAATCCAAGCTTGTAAGTCAGACCGTACATTTTCTAGAACCTCATCCTGAGACCCATGTCCACTCCAGCGGCAGGAATCACCTGAATCTCCACCTGTTTTTCCGGCCACAGGGTCCAGGTCAAATATCCAGCCAAGGCTGCCCCTGCCAACGCATAACACGTTACTGCAACCGTGTTATAGGATCTAATACTGTCATTTACACGAGAACGATCGAGTCCTGAGGTGGAGTCTCCAACTTTGCCACGCTCATTGGCCGCCAGCGCTGTCATGGTCCCAGCTGCAAGGCCAAGACCAATAGCTAGCAGGCCCACTCCCCGGCGAATCCATGTGGTGTCCATGCGTGCTGGGGCAAGGTCTTCTGTCTGGGGTGGCCTGTTACGAAATGCCTTTATGGCGTCTTCACCGAAAGGTATCGAGAACAGATAAGCGAAGGCGACATGCTCGGCTCCGCGGGAACGCGCGTCCGCTTTTCTGACCTCAAGCGCAGACAGGTCCAGTTCGGAACCAGAAGGAATCACCACCTCCTGGTCTTTTCCAGGGTATCGAACAAACAATGGCCTGTCAGCAGGAATCACCAGGGCCAGGCGTTGATCCTGGTCGGGATGAGCATCCAGCAAGCGCACCCCTTTGCTGTCTTCCAGGTACAGGTGACGCATTATCCCCGGGCCCACTAGCAGCCGCTCTGAAGCATGGCGCAAGTCGACTATTATACCGGATTGCTTTGCTGCGGTTTTGGGAGCCTGGAAAAAAAATCTTGGTCTGAAACGCCAGTTGGATATGTCCTGATTGGCGGTCCACACAAAAGCAGCTGCCTCCCTGTAGCTCACAAGCCCATCTCGGTTGGCGTCCGCAGCTCCACGGAGAGCCGACCGCAATTCATGGCTGAATACTCCTGCCTGGAACGCTTCCCATTCATGGCTATCCGAAGCAGATGATGTTGACAAAAAAATTCCGGTATTGGACGGGATGCTCTCCTTTGGGCCAAGGAGGCTGACATTCACCGGATGCCGTATCCCTCCTGTGCCACGGTCGAACACCATAAAGTATGACTTACATGCGTCGATGATTACATGGTTGATATCCGCCCGCGAATTCCTCAATAGCTCAAAGAGATCATCCCTGGTAAATCGACCATTCTTGAGGTTTACAAAACCCAGGTTGTTTTCCACATCCCCGTGCCCGCTGTAAAACAGGTACAAGCTGGTCTCAGCACCGCGCAAATGCGCCTGCTCAATAAGCTGATTCAGGCTTCTCATGGCATCTTTCAACGCCCTGCGGGTAGGAGGAGTGGGTCTGATATTCGGGTAAAGGTCCCTCGACTCTGCGTCCAGTTCGGTAAGCAACACCACCCCTCCCGGGACTCCGAGCTGACGCAACAAATCCGCGTTTCGAACCGCATCATCATCCGCGTAGCGTAATGGGGTGATTTTCGAATCACCAGATTGGTTATAACCTATCACAAGACCAAAGGATGCACTCTCCCTGCACTTTGCCGATGATGGCGACAGAACCAGTAGAAAAAAGCAAACCACGAAAATCAAACGGTTCATTTTCCAGGCTCCACGATCAACAGCACGCTCTGCTGGCCGCTGGACGGAATGGCAATACGGACAAGATCATCGATGGAACCTGCAGAATCGAGATCTCGAGCGACCATCTGCTCGATCTCCTTGACCCTAAGGGGATCTTTGGTGAACACGGCAAACAAGCGCATCTTGCCAGGGGGAAAATCATGGCGCACCTCATAGGGAAGCTGCACTTGGCCTGCGCCAGACCGTATGGCTACGCTTTGCGGATTATCGCTTTGCCGAGTAAAAGCTGGAAAGTACCAGTAGACCTCGCCGTTGGCATCAACTGCAAACACCATTAAAAATCCGTAGTCATCCGAACGGTTTTCGTAGGTGAAGGCCAGAGCATCCCCACTTGCCATGCTTTTTCCCGCCGGTTGGTATCCGCTCCCGGTTGATCTGAATACCTTGATCGATACCCAACGATCAGGATTTTCCTTGGCGCCGCGGGTCTGGAACTCATTCCGTACTAAGGATGGCTGCATCCACAACACAAGCAGCAGCACAACCGCCAATGCAGATGCAGCAGGGGTAAACCACCACAGCCAATTCCTGGCGACCAACTCCTGACTTGACTTAGCTCGCCCCAGGCGAACCAAGGTAATCACGTCGTCGGCAAATGCTGAGTCCTTGAACTCATCGGGATCACTGGCTAACAGTCCGCTTATGGAACTCAACTCGCCAAAAGCATGAGCGCAACTCCTGCACTCGGTGAAATGCTTCTGAACCTCTTGATGAAACTCCGGCGAGAGTGTCCCCGCTACATATCCAAACAGATCTTTCTCACTGACGCATTTCATGCTTGACCTTCTTTCATGAATCGAGTCATACGCTTCAAACCCCTGAAGAGATGGGATTTGACCGTACCCAAGGGCATACCGGTCAAAGAAGCGATCTCGTGTAGGGAGAGCTCGTGAGTAAAACGAAGAATCAACACCTCACGTGTCTTGCCGGGCAGTCTGGCCAAATTTGCACGGACCTCCCTAGCCCGTTCGGCCTTCACCAAAACATCAAGGGGCACGTCAGTTGAAGGGCTTCCGTCCTGGACCTGGACTGCCAGATTGTCCATCTTCCTCTGATTGTTCTTGCCGGCCCTGGCCACTACATGACAACGATTGCGAGTTACCTTGAACAGATAACTGACAAACTTTCCGCGCGGCTGATATTTTTCCTTGCCAGCCCATAGAGCGAGAAACACATCTTGGGCAACTTCACGTCCCAGTGATCGGTCTGCAAAATACCTTGTAGCCAAGCCGATAACGAAATCCTGATGTCTACGGATTAGAACCGCAAAGGCATCCTCACGGCCCGTTCGGGTCAGGAGCATCAGATCATCATCAGGGAGGTCGACAAGCTCGGCTGAGGATTTTTCTGACACCAGATGAAAACGCGGCTCTGTCATCATTTGGATTCTCTCCTACACTAAACAGAACCGCAATAGGCAAAAAGGTTGCAAAAAATCCGCCAGACTTTGTCCAGATCTAGGGATCTCTTCGAATCTTTGGAAACCGAGGGTGTTGCCCTGGAACCCAAGGCTTTTGCCGTTGGTGTTCTCATGATACACCCCCAGAGTCTCCTTGACAGAATCCAGTATGGTCAGGCACGTAATGCTCAGTCAGGAAAAATCTTCATTTCCGTCTCCAATGTGATATCGTTTCCAATCATGCAAGATCCAGGAGGGTGACCTGATGGAACTAAATGACATCCTTAAAGTAGCCATGAAGGGTGGTGCTTCTGACATTCATCTCAAGGCTGGTCTTCCGCCCATGTTCAGGGTCGACGGAAAGCTATTGCCCCTGAAGGACGCCCGCAGGATGCCTCCGGAAGAGATCTCCAGGATGGCTTTCGGGATCATGAACAATTATCAGAAAGAGCGATTCAAGGAGTTCAACGAGCTTGACCTGGCATACGGTGTTCCGGGCCTGGGGCGATTTCGTGTCAATGTCTTTCAACAGCGAGGTACCATTGGAATAGTCTTCAGGGTTATTCCTTTCAAGATCCATTCCATCGAGCAACTCCTGCTGCCAAAAGTGCTTGAAAAGATTGCACTGGAAGAGCGTGGCTTGATCCTGGTCACTGGTACAACCGGGTCTGGAAAATCCACCACCCTGGCGGCCATGGTGGATCATATCAACACACACAAGACACGCCACATCATGACCATCGAAGACCCCATAGAGTTTCTCATTCGTGACAAACGGTCCATTATCAATCAGCGTGAAGTAGGTGTGGATACAATCAGTTTTCCTCAGGCGCTCAAGAGCGCTCTGCGACAGGACCCTGACGTGATCCTGGTGGGCGAAATGCGTGACCTGGAGACGGTGGAAACAGCGCTTTTGGCTGCTGAAACCGGACACCTGGTCATGAGCACCTTGCATACACTGGATGCTTCCGAGACCATCAATCGTATTATCGCGGTCTTTCCTCCGTACCAGCAAAAGCAGGTTCGCATGCAGTTGGGCGCGGTGCTCAAGGCGGTTATCAGCCAACGCCTTTTGCCCAGGGCCGATGGAAGGGGCAGAGTCGCCGCTCTGGAAATATTGATCTCCACCGCCCGGGTCAGGGAACTTATCGAGGACAAGGACCGAACCAAGGAGATACCGGATGCCATGGCCCAGGGCCATGTCGCATATGGAATGCAGACCTTTGATCAGGCACTGATGGGATTGCTGAAGCAGAAGCACATATCCTACGAAGAGGCCCTTCGTGCTTCTACCAACCCTGATGATTTTGCCTTGCGTGTGTCCGGAATTTCCGGAACCTCGGATGGTCAATGGGATCAGTTTGAAAAATCAGACGATGGAAGCAAGACACCACCAAGTTCCGAGTCTTCCGGTGGTGATATTCCCATCGACAGGTTTTAGTGCTTGGTTGATCCTGAAAAAAAAGACTACTCAATGCAAAAGCTTGAAGAATCTGCCCGCGAAAAGGGCCTTCGCTTGCTGGATTTCAGGCCACGCACCAAAAAGGAGCTGGCTGACAAGCTCAGGGCCAAGGGCTTTTCAGAATCCATCATACAGCCGCTTCTGATTCGCTTTGAGCAACTCGGCCTGTTGGATGACAGGCGCTTTGCCGTAGACAGGGCAAGAGCCATGCTGCTGCGAAAGGGCTGGGGACCCAGAAAACTGATGGCAGACCTCATGAAGCGGGGGGTTGTGCAGGAGTTCGTGCATGAGTCCATCGAGCTTGCTTATTCAGACAAGTCTCAGGAGGAATTGATCA
>JALVPF010000596.1:22118-22798 GCA_027031935.1 Myxococcales bacterium
AAGGGAGCTGGTGAAAAAATTTGGTGAAGAAATCATGGATGAGGATTCAAATCCTTCTCTCAGGCAAAAAGCCTTTCGATTTTTGCTAGGTCGAGGATTTGAACCAGAGAACGTAAAAGACGTGCTGGGTTTTTACTGACTGGCCTGCCTGCTCTTTCTGGAGGTGGTAACTGGTTCCTGGCGGGCTTTTGGATCCTTGCCATTTCCCCCGGACGCGTGCTCCTTGTCCGCATCTTTGTCTTTGGTGTCCTCAGTGGTGGGAATCAGGCCATGGTGCTTGCGAACTCTCGTATCTATTTCTTTTACCATGTCAGTATGCTCGGATAAAAAGTCCCTGGCATTTTCCCTGCCCTGGCCGATTCGATCCTGTCCATACGAGTACCAAGAGCCGCTTTTCTCGACTATATCCGCATCCACTGCCAAATCCAGCAAATCTCCCATCTTGGAGATGCCCTCGTTGTAAAGAATGTCGAATTCGCACTGGCGAAACGGAGGGGCCATCTTGTTTTTCACCACCTTGACCCTGGTGCGGTTGCCGGTAATGTCATTGCCTTTCTTGATGGCGCCTATGCGTCGTATGTCCAATCGAATGCTGGAGTAAAATTTCAGGGCGTTGCCGCCGGTGGTCGTCTCCGGGTTGCCAAACATGACGCCTATCTTCATGCGGATCTGGTTGATGA
>JALVPF010000597.1 GCA_027031935.1 Myxococcales bacterium
CCCTGTTTTTTACATGTCCTAATCCTTACATTGAAATCACTGCATGCATGTGTCTCCGTTGGGAACGCACTGCATATCACCAGAGCCTATATCCGTGCAAGTGCTCCCATTGGGGCACTCGTCGCCATTGGGACACGGTAGGGTGCAGTACATCTCACCAGCATTGGTATCGGAGGCCTTGCATTTGGCATCACCGGTGCACTCATCCGAAGTGGTACAGAAAGAACAAAGCGGTGAAGTGTCTCCAGCCCCCACACAGGCCTTTGCATATTGGTCGTTGCCCATACCGATGAGCACGCATTCCATGGCCACGCTATCCACCAAATATCCGGAACAATCCACATTGGTGGTACAAACCGCAGAACAGTACCCGGCAGTCAGACAGAGATCATTGAAGCAGGGTGTGTTCTGGTCACAGGTCTCGCCCGGAGCAGCACCATCAGCCACTCCTGTCAGACACAGAGACTCTATAGGCTGATTGGGAGGTGCCACGAACTGACATGCCTCTGTCGCTTCCGAGCAGTCATCCTCGTTTGCACAAGGTGTTCCACTGCCTTCAGCCTCTACACACGCGCCAACCACTGAATCAGAACCGGAGAACTGAAGCCCACCACACAGCCATCCGGCAGGGCAATCCTCATGGACAACGCAAGGTGCCGAACACCATGAATTGGTTCCATTTGTCAGACATAGATCGTTGTAACACGGAGGCATGTCCTGGCCACAATCGTCACCAACCCCACCACAGTTGTCGCCAGTGGGATCACAGGACTGTTCCAGACACAGGGACTCGATGTCACCATTGGGGCTCTGATTGTATTCACAGACTTCACCTTCTGTCGTACAGTCGGCATCGCCATCACAAGGATCACCAGAACCAGAAGCAGGTGCACATGCACCGTAAACACCCGGATCGCCCTGGAACTGTAGGCCACCGCAAAGATAACCATCTGGGCAGTCTTCGCTGGTCTCACACACAGCACCACACCATGAGTTGGTGCCATCGGTCAGGCACAGATCGTTGTAACATGGGTTCTCACCCTGTCCACAAGGATCGCCTATGAAGCTGCAGTTTTCATCAGCAGGATCGCAAATCATGGTAGCGCACAGGGACTCTACACCAGCAGCAGGAGAAGCTACATAGTTACAAGCCTCACCATCAGGACAGTCACCATCGCCACCACAAGCCTGGGCAGAGCCGTCGAAAGGAACACAGGCGCCGGTGGTCTCTGTCTCGCTGACGCCCAACAATCCACACACCATGCCGCTTGGGCAATCAGCGTGAGCATTGCAGAGAGCGGAACACCAGCCATCTGCTGAGCCCTGGGACACAAGGCAAAGTCCGGTATAGCATTCATCCAGCCCGGTACCACAAGCATCACCAGGACCTGCGCAGCCATCGTCAGCAGGATCGCATCGTTCGGTCGCACAGACCTTGTTCACTGAGCCATCGGGAGGCAGGTAGTAATCACAGATCTCGCCATCAGGGCAATCATCGTTACCATCACAGGTATCGCCAGAGCCTTCCATCCACATGCACATGCCTATGGATGCAATGGTCCCATTGTTATCCATCTGGAAATTGATGGTCCCACAAACCATGTTCTCGGGGCAGTCGTTTTCCAGGGCACAAACCTCTGAACAGTGGCCATTTATGCAGTAGAAATCCGAGCATCGCTCCTCGGCTGGCAGATTGTTTGGATCCGCATTGTCGTCGCAGGTGGCACCCGCAGGCAGGTCTCCCAGGTTGGCGCATTTACCCTCGAGGCTCTGTTGATCATCACTGGGCCACGCCACACACACATCTGGATCTTCACAGTCAAAACTGCTCTCACACCCGGTCGAATTATCCACGAGACAGTATGTCACGCCACCGGAGATGGCCTGGCAGGAAAACACCTTGTTCTCGTCGTTGGGATCGGAGCAGTCAGCACATTCATTGTCAGTGGCGCACTCATGGGCACAAACCGCGTTGGGATCATCTGCGCCGGTCGAAAGACAAGCCTGGGAAGAATCACAGGCAGAATCCATCTGTCCCGCACAGGAAGAACCGCACATGCCGGTGCCATCACCACAGGTGTAACCCTCAGCTATCTTCATGCATATGAAATACTCGCCACCTACATCCACACAGCACATCTCTGCGCTGTCGGTTCCGTGGTTTACACAGGAGTCGTTGCCCTGACAGTCACGCTTGGTGCAATAACCCTTGTCCTGGCCCGTATACTTCAGACACCATGACTCACAGCACTGCGAAGAATCGGTGCATTCCTCACCTAGTTCGAGACAGGTGCTCGACTGTACACAAGTCAATCCCTGAGCCTCGTAGCCGTTGTCACAATTGCAGGCTGCTTTTCCTTCGGTAAGCACACATGTGCCATGGTCGGAGCATGTCACACCGTCACAGGTTGCTTGTTGTTGCTCGGTCGAGGGACAGCCAGTTACCAAAAATGCAAGCAGGGAGATCATCCCCATGGTCAAAAAAAGACTTTTACTAGACATAAACTACACTCCTTTCAAAGATTTCCCAGTTACCTCTTCACAATCACATACTTCACATAGTCTTTAGAGTCACAATTAAAAGTCAATTCACACAAGGCCCGCCTATTCTGTGGGTAATGTCTGAGTCTGTCAACCATAAAACAGCCTAAAAAGCCTATGGCAGCAAGCCCCACGACACCCTAAAGCGGAATGGATTTCCCTTGAGAGTGAGAGATTTGGAAACGGCCAAGGGTTGACATCAACACACACTCGTGGCATTTGATTACTGATAATGGAGGGTCAAATGCAAAAAGCATTTCTTATCATCGTCTTGTCTTTGGTCGCACAGGGTGTTTGGGCCGCAAATCCGGACCCCATACAGGACCCGGAGAGCCTATCCGAAATGCCCACACCTGATACGCCATACTTCAAGTTTCTCAAGTCCCATCTGCTAAAATGTGCAGGAGATGGTCAAAAGCTTGCAAAGCCTGTCGAGTTTGAGATGTCCGGTAGAAAATACACATTTGACGGCCGGAGTCTGGATCTGCAGGGTTCTGACCCTGACGGTGTGGTTACCATTGGGATACTGGGAGCCATAAAGGATTTTTCCAAGGAGACCCAGGCAGCTCTGGACTTCTTTCTTGAAAAATTCAAGAAGGAAAAGGTCGACGTCATTGTTCTCGATGGTGACATAGCCGCCACGGAATTCGAGATCACGCAGGTGGTACTATATTGTGCCAAATCCGGTCTTCCTGTTTTGGCGCTCATCGGCAATACTGAAGGACGCACCTCATTCAACAGGGCCCTTCTCAATGCTGCAAAAGTCTCTGCAAACGCAATAAATTTTGATCTGGTCAGAAGGGTTGACCTTGGTGGTGCTGTCTTGGTCAGCCTTCCCGGTTACCTGGACAAGAAGTTCGTTCATCAAAGCGGCGGGTGTTCTTACATGCCCAAGGATGTCCAAGGCTTGACCGAGTTCACCAGGGACGCGAAGGCTCCGGTGGTGCTGGTCTCGCACGGTCCTCCAGCAGGCAAGGATAAAAACGGTCTGGACACTGCTGTAGAAGCCGGCAATGTTGGTGATGCCAGGTTAGCCGGATTTCTTCTGGATCACAAGATTCCGTTCGGCATTTTCTGCCACATCCTGGAGGCCGGGGGAAGAGCCCTGGACATGAATGGCAACAAGGTCAAGACCAAAGAGTGGGTACCAAACGTTTATACGAACGTGGGCTCCGCCAATCCCCTACCCTGGCAGCTGAACTCTGGCAAACTGAGTTGCGGTATGGCATCCGTGCTGAAGATCAAGGGTGACAAGGGGATGTTGGAATTTGTCGAACATCCCTGCAAGTAGTCTCCTTCTTTTCCAAGTCCAGATTGGTGCCGCACTGCTGCGGTAGACTCGTAACTTTTGATGAATACAAATATACAAACAGGCCAGGTGTTTGATGTGAACCTGGATGGATGTGCCGTCCATGGTGAAGCCGTTGGCAGGATACAAGGCCGGGCGGTGTTCGTGCCTTTTGGCGCACCTGGAGACCTGGCGCGTATACGCATAAAGCATGTTGGCAAAAAAAGAGTCGTAGGAGACCTGAAAGAAATCCTGTCTCCGTCTGATCAGAGAACCGTGCCAGTGTGTCCGGTTTTTGAAAAATGTGGAGGATGCCAGCTCCAACATCTCAAGTACGCAGCCCAACTCGATTTCAAAACACAGCTGATAAAAGACGCGCTGCGTTCCATTGCTGGAATAAACACCATAGAGACCATACCCATGAGCCCATCAATTGAACAGATGGCATATCGCAACAGAGGTCAATATCCGGTGGCCATTGAAGGCAAGAGGGTAATCACAGGATTTTTTGCACCGAGATCTCACGAGGTGATCTCAACTGACCATTGCCTGCTTCATCACCCGGACATGGATGAAGCAGTAAAAGCAGTAAGGACCTGGGCTGGACGCAAATCCATACCCGTTTATGATGAGCGCTCTCACCGGGGCTGGTTGAGACACGTGGTGGTACGACGCTCCCATGCCCTGGGAGAAATTCTAGTAACCGTGGTTGGTACAGCAAACCGCAGCAAGGGCATGCAAGACCTGGTAAAGACCCTGCGGAAAAACGACAAAATCGCAGGCTTGGTTGAAAACATCAACCAGGATATCACGAACCTTGTCCTCGGACGCAAAAACCGGCTCCTATGGGGTAGAGATTGGGTGGAAGAACGCCTGGGCTCCCTGCGCTTCCGCCTGAGTACAGGATCGTTTTTCCAGGTCAATACTCTCCAGGCCGAAAAGCTATTCAGACAGGTCTCGTCGTTCTCTCGGCAATCGCAGGGACTGGTGGTCGATGCATATTGCGGTGTCGGTGCCATGGCTCTCAGCCTTGCAGCACAGGGATTGGAGGTAATAGGCATAGAACAGTCTCCACAGGCAATAGCAGATGCACGCAAGGCTTGTGTGGACAACTCCCTCAGCGCTGTTTTTCATCAGGGAAAAGTGGAGAAAGTCTTGCCAAGACTTGTGGATGACGGCCTAAGACCCTCGGTGGTAATCCTGGACCCGCCGAGAAAAGGATGCGAACGCGCTGTACTGGAAGCTGCGGCGCGCAGCGGATGTGAGCTCATGGCGTATGTATCGTGCAACCCGGGCAGCCTCGCCAGGGACCTGACAGTACTTTCGAACTTGGGTTACGAACTGGAACACCTGGAGGCCTTCGACATGTTCCCTCACACGGCTCACGTGGAGACCTTCGCTGGACTGAAAAAATCTTGATCAAACTGGAAATCGACCCTTTTTTATCCCTTACACCAATTCACAATGATTTGTCATTGGCTCTGTATATGAATACTATTGAGCATTGAACGGAGAAAACAAACAAGGAAATTTGGAAATGGGATTAGACACCAAAAACGTCAATGCATCCATAGTTGTGGTTTCCATTATCATCCTTTGGTTTTTTTCCGACTTAAAAGCTTCCGATTTTCAGGCAAGCCCTGGCGATTACAAGCAAAAGCTATCCTCGCTTCAATCAGGAGACAGGCTCATCCTGTCTCCTGGGGTCTATGATCATTTCACCGTTCAGAATCTCAACGGAAATCCTGAACACTGGATTACCATTACAGGATCAGACGAGGGCGAAGTCGTCATACAGGCAGACCCGGGCCCATGCTGCAACACCATAGAGATAGTCAACAGTTCCTATGTTTCCATTGAGAACCTGACCGTCGATGGCATGGGAGTCGAAGGTGCTTTCGGTATTAGCGCCAAGGGCGGAGAATCAAACCGGGTGCACCATATCAAAATCGAAGCCTGTACATTCATCCACCACGACGCAGGCCAGCAGACAGATGCCATCTCCACAAAGACCCCCACATGGGGATGGATCATCAGAAAAAACAGAATAATCGGAGCCGGGACCGGAATGTACCTGGGCAACTCAAACGGTACATACCCTTTTATTGCAGGACTCATCGAATACAACATCATTGACGATCCCCTGGGCTACTGCATGGAGATCAAGTGGCAACAGCCCTGGCCGGATGTTCAGGGCATGCCCACCGAGCCCAGCAGCACAATTATTCGTCACAACGTATTTATAAAATCCGACAGGCCAAGCCCATCTGGAGACCGTCCCAATATACTCGTGGGCGGATTACCTTCAGATGGACCGGGTTCCCAGAACATGTATGAAATATACGGAAACTTTTTTTATCACAACCCCAGGGAATCGCTGATCCAGGTCTCAGGACGTGTCTCGATTCATGACAACATTTTCGTGGATGTTGCGGGTACGGCCATTCGCTTACAGAACCACGACCTGCCCATGCGCATGGCAAGAGTTTACAACAATACAATCTACTATGCCGGACAGGGAATAGATGTGAGTGGTACCCTGGACCAGGGTGCTTGGGTTGTGGGCAACCTGATTTTTGCGGACACTCCAATTCACGGTTCAGCCCAGGACCAACGAGATAACATCACCGACTCCATAGACGCTGCCTCCTCCTATGTAGCGAATCCATCGACAGTGTTGGGAGAAATGGACCTATTCCCACTTCAGGGCGCATGCCAGGGTCCTGCAATGGATCTGGCGGCGTTTTCACAAGATGCAGACTTCGACAGGGATTTCAACGGAACACAAAAGGGCCAATATACTTTTCGCGGGGCGTATGCCGGACAGGGCAGCAATCCCGGATGGAGTCTTGATGACAACATAAAAAATATGGTGGATGACTCCTCAGATGGCGGTATGTCCGATGCTGGTATGGACGCGGGAGACTCCGGAGCAGATCCTGCGACGGATGGCGGCTCGGCATATGACAAAGAACAAGACGCCAGCGCAGATGAAAACAGGGATGGAGACGAAACCGCAGAAGAAAGAGCCGAAGAACACGAACCCAGTGCATCTCATTCCGTCACAGGCGGATGCGCTTGTACTCAATCGGGAGAAAACTCCTCGGCACTATGGATGTTGCTTCTCCTGTTTGCCCTTTGGGCTTCTTGCAGGTTCACAGCCCAGCGCCCAAAAACAAGGTAGATCTCTGGGGTTCTTTTCCCACCGGGCACTGCAAGCTTACCCCTATTCTGTCTGATCCTATGAAGCTCACCTTTCCGCACCGCCTACCTATGCCCTGTCCCTTGGCCAGTGTATAAACCCGGCCGTTGCCATCCTTCACCAAGGCCAAGGCAAAATGCTCGGGCAGATTGATGGTTGCCACGAGCTTCAATTCACTCAAGCCCTGCCTGGTGGGTCCAGGTCGTATCTTCGGTTGCTGGTCAGGCTGCTCGGGGCCCAAAAAGACCTGTACTATCTGGTTCCCGGGATCTTTTACCACGACTCGCCTCTTGTGAACCCTGGCCAACAATCTTCCGTCACCAAAATCATCCCCCTCGGAAAACCATTGGAGCTTTCCTTCCACACCCAACAGGGCAAACCTCTTCTTTTCAGAGCGAACGACCGCGTATAGGTGTAAGCCTTTTGAAGATCCACTAGTCCACGTGGTGTCCAAAGACGCATCCAAGCTTTGCTCGCCCATCCTATTCACAAGTTTGGCCATCTTTCCCTTTTTCGAAATTCTCTTTCCATACCCCTTGAGAAGGGAATTCAAAAGCTGCGAAGAATCCATTGGCCTAATCTTCAGATCCACTACTTGCTCATGGTCGTTAGCAAGCAGTTTCATGCCTGCAAGAAATCCTACTATTTTGGAAAGGGGCGCGTGGTGTGCATTGATGCTGACCTTTCCCTGTGAAGATTTCAACCTTTTTTGCATGTTGCGGCCGGAATACATCACGACCAATTGTCCGGAGCTTTCCACGTCCAAGCCCAGGGCCCATGCAAGAACGAATAAAAATCTACCCGCATCCATCCCATGGACCTTGGCCGTGACCAGCCCGGACAATGTTGCTGGCACGATCACCTGGACCTTGCCTATCTCACCAATTTGCCGCAAGACTTGCGCCACATTCATTCCTGAAATTGAAAAGCTCAAGGTCTGCTTCGAATGGAGACTTATGGGCGATGGTTTTGCACGTTTGAATTTTTTGGACATCACAAGAATATCCTCAAACTGTCTTCTGTCCAGCCCGCTCTTTTCAAGCAAGGCAGAAAAAAGCCCCTTCGCCTCCACCGCGCTGATGAAACCGCTCAAACCATCGTCTTTTTCAGAGACAAGCAGGAACTGTTTTTTTACAAATATCCCCGTCGCACCCACGGCCTTGTCCAAAGGGCAATCCTTCATGCCCATGCCCGGAGGACCTGCTTCGGCCGACATGGGAACAGAGGGGCTTTTTTGAATAAGCTCGAGCCTGGGAGC
>JALVPF010000598.1 GCA_027031935.1 Myxococcales bacterium
ACACGAGCTTACGGACAGATCCATACTCAGGGCTCTTGTGGGCTCGGCCGTAGAACAACCAACCCCTGCTGTTGAATCTCTGAGTTTCAAGGAGATGTCACTGGATGAAGAAAAGTTGACCAGGTCTCTCATGAGCTTGTCGCCAAAGACCACTGCAGGGCTGAGGAAGAACCTGAAAGCTTTTGCAGCAGATTTTTGTGAGAGATTCAGCCTCAGGGTGTCTCAGACAAGAGACCTGGAATTTACCTTGGGCAGAGAAAAAATCAAGATGCCCAGGTACTTGGCAGCCCAGGCGCTGGGGGCATTGGGTGAAAATCTGCTGTTTTCCAGGAGAAAGGCAAGGCAGACAGGGCAGGAGTCAGCACGTGAGCTGGCTTACCTGGCTTATGGGCCGCTTCAGGATCAATCCCTGGCACATCCCGTGTCTCTTGTCAGGGCTGTGCTGGATGACAAGGACAGTGTGTATGTGGACCCCATATTGCTGGATGAACACGGGCAGTTGATTGAAAGACGCTGGAGCATATTCGATCTCCTCAAGACGGATCGTTTCTTCGAAAGAGACATAAGCGGTGAAGCGGAGCTGGCGAGGTTTCAGCAGCACCTGAGAGACTATCCCCTGGATGGCAACACGGCGCTGAAGCTACGTGATTTTTTTGAAAAGAGGGCCACCATAGGCTTGAGGGATACCACCAGGTGGGCCTTGGGTTCCAGACATCCTTGGTTTGGATGGAACAAGGCGAGAGGTATCCTGTCTGAATGTTTTGAAAACTGGGGTACCGAGAATTTTCTTTACCCCAGGGTCAATATTTTCACCTACGATCTGGGCATGGACGATGACGAACTGGACGCGCAGCTCGCCAACAACCAGCGCGCCATTGGGGTATTTGCGGGTCGACTTCGCTCCAAGCTATCATCGAGGGTAGGAGAAAAACTCGACGATCAGCTCCTGGAGCATCTGGCTGCTGCCGCTTTTGATTGTTATATGGATCTTCCGGACTTTGACTTGGAGGCCAAGGGAAAACAGGGCGGCCAAACCACAGTGAAGTTTGTCAGCCACGCGGTAATGGTCCTGGCTGCCAGTACTGCCGGGAGGCCATCTTCGCCCATGCGAAACACGAACCTGGCTGCCCATTTCAAAGAAAAAGGTTACGAGAACCTTTGGCTGTCCGGCCTGAGTCCTGACGAACGCTCGTCCTTCTATGTCTCCATCAACAGCCTTTTGAGTGAATACGCACAGGCAAACGGCTTTGTTGCCGATAATGGTGACCTGGTGGAATATGTACACATACCCATGGTGATGTACACCTTCTACCAGGCTCCCATCGCCAGGACCAAAAAGGACGAAGAGATCCTGGATTCTTTTTCCTTGGACGCCATGAGCGAACCCCAGCACATAAAAAACCTGCGGGAAAATCCCGAGGTATTCGAAAAGCTGGTGGTGTTCTTTACCCTCATTTTGAGACATTTCCTGGATACGGATCACGTACCAGACCTGGTGCCCAAGCGTGTGGTGTGGGACTACATGATGCTGGGGCTTTGGGGCACGAGTTCGCCGAACATCGTCGTCCACATGTACAAGAACAAGAAAACAGGCAAGGTGCGAAGCGAGGTGAAGTTCATCGGCTTGCACCAGGTAAAGGCTTACCTGCCTCAAGAGGACAGAAAACACGAAGCCGCCATGGCCAGGCTCCTGGCTTCACAGATGTTTGGTCCGGTACTGGAGCCAAGTATAATGAGAGCCATTGGGACATTCCTCATGGCCCTTGAGGAGATCAGTGCAGGCAAGAGAGCACGGAAGATGGGTCCGGTGGCTTTTGCAAGACAGTCTCTGGAGGTTTTCCGGGAGACTGCCAGGGTAGGGGTGAAGGGCACATTGGTAGATCTGGCTACCATGTTCGAGGTGCTTTTGGACAACACGGTGGATGCCGCACAAAGAGGCCTGTCCAGGCTGGATAGCAGCGATTCGAAGTAATCTCTGGAAAGATAAGACAGGAATCAGTGGAAGAAACTCACCGACCATGTGGCCAAGACGGCCAGGGGCTGCCAGAAGATACCTAGGAGCAGTGTAGGAATGGCCAGGATGGTAGCCAGGGCGCCCGCTGAGTTCAAGCTGCCCACATGTGTGGTGGCGCCCGTGGGGGACTCCAGGTACATGGCTTTCATAACCCTGGCATAGTAGAAAAGGGATATTACAGAGTTGATGATGCCAACCACCGCAAGGAGGTAGAACCAGGTCCCACCCTTGGCCAGGAGGGCCGAGAACAGGTACAACTTGCCGACGAACCCGGCGGTAGGAGGAAGACCTGTAAGGGATACCAGGAATATGACCATCACGAGCGCCAACAGGGGTGCTCTTTTGCCAAGGCCACTGTAGTCCTTGATGTCTTCTGAGCCTATGGCTCGGTCCACTGCGGAGACCACAGCAAAGGCACCCATGTTCATCAGGACATAGACGGCGAGATACAAGGCGACACCTTCAAAGCCATCCTGACCACCCGCCACCACACCCATGAGAATATATCCGGCATGAGCGATGGAAGAATATGCCAACAGGCGCTTGAGATTGTTCTGTACTATGGCCACCAGGTTTCCCAGGGTCATGGTGAGGGCGGATATCACTCCGATTATCACCATCCAGGGGATGGATGATGATGCGATAGTGGCATCCAGCGTGCCTGGCTGTGCAAACAGTCCCCAGGAGAATCTCAGTAGGATGGCGAATCCGGCGGCCTTTGGTGCCACCGAGAGCAGGGCTGTAAACGGGGTGGGTGCGCCTTCATATGCATCCGGGCACCACTGGTGAAAAGGAACGGCTGCTATCTTGAACCCAAAGCCAGCGATTATAAAGGTAACGGCGATCCATGCAGCCCATCGCCCTGCCGGATCTCCCAGGATGGCGCTGCCGGAAGTTATGGCAGCGTTCAGCCCCTGAAGGCTGAGGCTTCCGTAAAGTCCGAAAAGAAGCGACATTCCAAAGAGCATGATCGCAGAGGCCACACCACCAAAGAGGACGTATTTCAGTCCACCTTCAGTGGATCGATATTTGCTGGAGTCGAATCCCACAAGAAGGTAAGAGCAGAGGCTCACCGACTCCATGGCCACGAAGATCATGAGCAGGTTATTGGCGGAAGCCAAGAAGCACATGCCCATGGACATGACCAGTAATAGACCGTAATATTCGGCCCTGCGTCCCTTGGGCACCGAAGGACTCCCCACCGATAACCAGATGGCGCTTAGGGCGGCTATCAACACCAGTGCCCTGAAAAATACGGCCATGGGGTCACATGCCACCAGCCCGTCGAAGATGGATTCAGGGCTCGTGCAGCTACCTTTTGAAGTGGACCACATGAGAGCGGCAAATGCCAGGATGGTCGAAAAAGCTCCGATCCAGGCAAACAGCGCGTGCCAGCCCGCCTTGCGCCCGCCAGCGGCAGCCAGTATAAACAGCAAAATGGCTCCTCCTCCGAGTATCAATTCGGGGAGAATGTAGCCGAAGCTCTCGAGGCTAGGTAAGGCGGTTGTCATCTTACAACCCGATCGCATTCGCCAGCGGTTTTACCAGCGTATGCAGAGTGTTGTTCATCATGTTCAGCACCGGCATGGGGTAAAATCCCAGAAACAGCATGCCAGCTATGAGCGGATAAAGGGTGAGTCGCTCACGCCAGTTGACATCGTTTAGATTCTTGTATTTTTCGTTCACCGGACCGAGGAACATCCTCTGTATTGTCCACAGGTAGTATGCGGCGGTGATGATTACACCGGAGGCTGCGATGACGGTCAGGGTGGTAAACACCGGGAACGCCCCCAGGAAGCATAGGGCCTCTGCGATGAAGCCGTTGAGACCGGGCAGGCCCAGAGAGGCCATGAACGAAAGTCCCATCAGCGCGGTATATTCAGGCATTATCTTGGCAAGACCGCCAAAGCCGTTGATTTCACGATGGTGAGCACGGTCGTAGATGACACCGGCGATGAGGAACAAGGCTGGGCTGATAATACCGTGTGACCACATCTGGTATACAGCACCGGAGATGCCCTGGGGTGTGAAGGCCGCCATTCCCAAAAGCACGAAGCCCATGTGGGAGACAGAAGAATATGCTATCAGTTTCTTCAGGTCCTTTTGAGCCATGCACACGAAGGCTGCGTAGACGATGTTGATCACCCCGAAGACGGCGATGCCGTATCTGGCCCAAACGGTCTGGTCCGGCAGGATCATGAAGTTGACCCTCAGGATGCCATAGGTGCCCATCTTCAGCAGCACGCCTGCCAGGATGACGGAGATGGGGGTTGGCGCTTCCACGTGGGCATCCGGCAACCATGTGTGGAATGGGAACATGGGGATCTTGATGGCAAAGCCTATGAAGAGGCCTATCCAGACCATCTTGGCCAGGTCCATTCCCCATAACAGGCCCATGTCCCTTATGGCCGGGTCAGCGGCCAGCTTCACAAAGTTGAAGGTGTGAGCCGCTTTGGTGCCATCGATCAAGGTGGTCGGGCTGGACGTGAAGTACATGGCGATCATGGCCAGCAGCATCAATACCGAGCCTGCCAGAGTGTACAGGAAAAACTTTATGGCCGCATATTCACGCCGTGGGCCGCCCCAGATGCCGATGAGGAAGTACATGGGCAGGAGCATCAGTTCCCAGAACACGTAGAACAGGAAGAAGTCCTGGGCCACGAATACTCCGAACATGGCCGACTCCAGAAGGAGCAGCAGGGCCATGTATCCAGGCACCGATCGTCTCGAAAAATGATGATCGTCGTCCTTTGCGATCCCCCATGGCATGGACGCTATGGTGGCTATGAACGACACGATGCCGGTCAGAGCCACCATGGTCACGCTCAGTCCGTCCACACCGACAAAATACTCGATGTTGAAGGCCTGTATCCACACCAGGTGGTGGACCATTTGTAGCCCTGTGTTGCTGGAGTCGAACTGACTCCACAGGGCAACACACAGCGCCAGGGGAATGCCTGCACCTATGATGGCAATGGCCCTGGAAAAGTTGTCAAGGAATCCTTTGGAGAACTTGACAACGGGCTTGAGTAAAAGGACCACCGCGATTAGTCCCGTACCCATCAGGGGGACGAAGGTGATCCAGGTCAGAAGTTGGGAGGTGGTTTCGTAGTCCATGGACCACTCCTCAAGCGTAGACGTCAAACAAGAACTGAGAAATAACGATTAGTATAGTTAGCCCAAGGGCAAAACCTGCCAGGTAGCTTGGCAGCTTTCCCGTCTGGACCTTGCGAAGTTGGTCGCCAAAAAAGTGGACTATGCCGGCCAAAAGATTGACCGCGCCATCCACGATGTACTTGTCAATGAGCCCGTCTATTACACACAGGCCCTGGCCGATTCTACCGGTGAAGTTTACCATGCCATCCACGATGACCCTGTCGAACCAGCTCGCCGCCCTGCCTGTGAACAGAAAACCCCGAACCGCCGTGGCATGATAGGCTTCATCGACGTAATACTTGTTGTAAATCAGCTTATGGATCCCGCTGAAGCGTTCCTTCAACTTCAGTGGCAGTGGGTTCTTTCGGTCCTTGTACAACCACCTTGCTACAATCCAGCCCAGAGTTGCCACGGCTATGGACGCCAGGGCCATCCAGGGCTCTATGTGGTGTGCCGCTTCGCCGGTAAAGACCTTCGGAAGATTTTCCGCTGCTTCGAACACCGGGGCCAGGAAGTGTTCCAACACCGGGTTTGCGCCGGTAAGCCATTGGGGGATTCCCAGGACCATGGTCAGCACGGCGAACATGGCCAAGGTCGCCAGAACGATGGTGATTACGGGTTTTTGCTCCTGAGGTTCATGACCGTGGACCTTTACCGTGGTGCCGGTAAAGGTCATGTAGTAGGAGCGGAACATGTAGAACGAAGTCAGGGCCGCCGCGATGAATCCCACCAGCCAGATGCTCCACCCCGGCACCAGCAGGTAGTCCGAGTTGAAGGCTTGCCAGAGTATCTCGTCCTTGGAGTAAAAGCCCGAGGCAATGGGAAAGCCTGCTATGGTGATACAGGCGATGAGGTAAGTCCACTTGGTGATGGGCATTACCTTGCCTAAGCCACCCATCTTCCTCATGTCCTGCTCGTGGTGCATGGCCATTATCACCGAGCCCGCGCCCAAAAACAGGCATGCCTTGAAGAAGGCATGGGTCAGCAGGTGGTAGGAGCCTGCCCAGTATGCTCCAACGCCGACTCCCACGAACATGTATCCCAGCTGCGACACGGTGGAGTATGCCAGAACCTTTTTGATGTCGTATTGAAAGACACCGATGGTAGCTGCGAAAAACGCAGTCGCCACTCCAACCACCGCTATGATTGTCATGGCCGTGGGGCTGTGTATGTACAGGAAGTTGAACCTGGCAACCATGTATACACCAGCCGTTACCATGGTGGCTGCGTGGATCAGGGCGGACACGGGCGTCGGACCTGCCATGGCATCGGGCAGCCAGACGTACAGGGGGATCTGTGCGGATTTTCCAGTTGCGCCGATGAAAAAGAATATCCCCACCAGGGTCAGCACCGGTATGCCCCAAAGCTCCTTGCCGGCAATCGCATCCATCATGGCCGGCAGCTCGCGGAAGGTTATGGTGAAGTGACCGGACATAGTGTAGCCGCTTTGTGAGGCGTGAGACCAGGCTCCACCCACGGCCCAAAACAGGATAAAGAAGCCCACCAAAAAACCGAAGTCACCAATGCGGTTGACCACGAAGGCCTTCATTCCGGCCTTTGCGTTGTTTACATCCGTGTACCAGAACCCGATCAACAGATACGAGCAAAGCCCCACGCCTTCCCATCCCACGAACATCAGGAGAATGTTGTCACCGAGCACCAACATGAGCATGGCAAACAGAAACATGTTCAGGTGGGAGAAAAAACGCCAGAACGATTCGTCGTCGTGCATGTAGCCGATGGAATAGATATGAATCAGCGACCCCACGAAGGTGACGATCATGGTCATCATGCCGCTAAGGGGGTCCATGGCAAAGGCCATGCCCGCCTTTGCACCGGCCACATCGAACCACGTCCACAGGTGTGTGACCATGGTGCGGGAGTTTTCATCCAGTCCCAGGAGCTTGATGAACGCCACCAGCGCGATGACGAAGGAGATCCATGGCAGGGTTACACTGACGGCGATAATGGGAGCCTTTCCCCATTTCGCCTGCAGTCTCTTGCCAAAGGCTCCTGAGATGAAAGCACCGATGGCCGGGAAGAAAGGAATAAGCCAAAGGTAGCTGATCTCTGTGATGGTTTTTTCAACTTCCATGTTCTCAGCCCCGTAACTCGTCGGCGCGATCCACGTCAATGGTTCGCAGTCTTCGGTGCAAGGCGATAACAAGGGCCAGGGCTACCACAGCCTCGGCCGCTGCCAAAACGATCAAAAACAGGGTGAACATGGGTCCCTCGACACCTTCGCCGCCGAACCTGGAGAAAGCGATCATGTTCAGCCCCGCAGCATTGAGCATCAGCTCGATGCCAATCATTACCGCCACGGCGTTTTTTCTCGTCAGTACACATACGATACCCAGGGTAAATAGTACCGCTGCCACCACCAGGAAGTGGTTGAGGCCAACATTCACGATGGGTTCGACTATCTGCGTGATCTCCGTCATGAGTTGGCCTCCTCGTCTTTTCCTGCATCCTGTCGCATGCCCTCGGGTTCGGAGGGGATCCTGGCGATGACCACGGATCCTATGACGATGGCAAGAAGGAGCACGGACAAGAGCTCAAAGGGCAAAAGGGCTGAAGCCAACAGCTCGTTGCCTATACCTGCCGTGGTGGGTGTGTATGGACCTGGCGGAACCTGCTTCCATGGTGCCAATATGGCGATACTTGCCAGCATGGCAAAAACCACCAGACCCAGAAGGCCTGCACCTGCCCAACCCATCAAGCCCGAAGACCTGCTGGACCTGTAAGCTTTTTCGATATTGCTGGTGAACATTACGGCGAACAACATCAGCACCAGAATTCCACCCACGTAGACCATGAGTTGAACCACCGCAACAAAATCAGCGGCCAACATGGCATACAGTCCCGCCATTCCGAAAAAGGTCCCGAGCAGTGAAAATACCGAGCGCACGATGTTGCGTGAGGTGATGGCGAACAGGGCACAACCCAGTGTGACGGCCGCGACAAAATAGAAGATCATGTCACCGAGATCGAAAGAGTCTATGGTGTACCACAGCCACACCACGACCACCGCCACCGCAGAGCCCACCAGCGCACCTATGGCCAGCAGGGCTTTCCAGTGCTTTCGCAAG
>JALVPF010000599.1 GCA_027031935.1 Myxococcales bacterium
TAGGCCAACTGATACCCCGTGGGGAACAAGACTGTTACAAAAACCGGGAAGAAGGCCGTGGTCTGCAAGAAATCATCAAAACAAGGGAAATGACCTTCAGGATTCGAATGAGAGGGCGGGTTTCGTCGAGATGGGCACTGACGAAGCGTGAAAACGGGCCTCATGGATGACTATGACCTGGAAAGTACCCGAAATAATGTAAACTGATGGCAAGCAGATGGGCAAGTGAATGAATGTTGTGTAAAAATGCCTCCGTCCCTAATTAAAACAAAACAATTAAAACAGACCTTCCAGGGAACCTAATCGTTATCAACGGTATATGGAGGGTAAAGGGAGGTTCCCCATGAGTTGGACTTGTACCAGATGCAAAACAAGCTTTGAGGAACAGGACGATATAAATGTCCAGTTTTGTCCTGTCTGTGGTGCACCCGTGCATGTTGATCACACCCATGGCCGAGACGATGAAATGCTGGACAACAGACTCCGGCTTGTGATGCTTGGTTTTGGCATCCTGTGGCTGGTGCTGTTTTTCATCCCTTTTGGCACCAGGAGCGATTACAGTCCTGTGTGGTCATGGGAGTTGTTGAGAAACACCGAAGACATGGCCTACATGGTGGCATGGCCACTCGTGGTGGGTATGCTGTTTTTGGTACTGGGCTTGGCTTCTCCGCTTCCCCGGTGGTTGCGTCATGGCGGAGGGCTGCTTTTGAGCTTGCTCACTCTGGGGGTCTTGTTCGGCTCGGAATCTGGGGGGCCTTTTTCTCCGGAGTTGAGTTTTCTGTTTTCCGGAGGCGTCTGTTGGATACTGATGTTTTTCATGGTTGGTACTTCTCTCGTATTACTGGTCAAGTATCCGGATTTGCTTGGAGTGAAACTTTTTCTGGGCCTGGGACTTGTCCTGGGGGTAATTGCATACCTGAGCCCGGACATGGGTGAATCGACCATGGTGAGCGCCTTGCTGTACCGGCTTGGAGTGGGCGACGCAGCCCACACCATGGCACGGGTCCTGTTGTTGTTGCCCATGTTTGCCTTGCTGATGGCCTGTGTGGGCTTCGGCTCATCAAGCGGAAATTCCAGTACGGTCAGCAGGTGGTCCAAGGTGCTGGGACTGGGATTTTTGATCTATGCTCCTGCCCTCATGGTTCTTTTCGGGCTTCTCGTGTCATCTGCTCAGGACAGCATCTGGTATCTGCTGATTTTCGTAAAACTGGCCATATATGCTGGAGGCTTGTTCTTCGTCGGAAACATCTCATCCAGGTGGCTGGTGCACTCCGCTGTTGCCATGGGACATCCAGGATTTTCCTCAGATACGACTGTTACCAACGGAAAGGCGCTCTCATCCTGAGACAGGCTTCACCAAGCCTTCCTGAAAAACAACATTGAAACAAGACCGCATCTCAAATGTGAACACTCCTGAATCGGGATTCCCCGGTCGCAAGCGAGGTGTGAAATCAAGGCATGCATGGCCCAAATCTCCCACCCTTTAGAATCAGATTTTCCAGATCGCTTGTGAGGTCAAGGAGATGCAAGGAATCGTCCGCAGTCGTGGATTCACCACGTCGAGGCCTCACCTCACCGAAAAAGATTCTGCAGCATCGACACAGAGATCGCAAGCGAGGTGGAAAATCAAGGCATTGGGCTCTGGCTTGACGCTGGTCTAAGGCTTGAGATACATTATTAATCTGTGTTGTTTGCGTCATACTGGGAGGTTGTCATGTGGAGATGTATGGGTTTTTGTTTTGGTCTCGCTCTTTTATCAATGACCTTTTGGACCGTCGCGGCCTGTGATAGTTCTTCGTCTGATAATCCAGATGGAAGCATCAACTCCGATGGCAACAACAATGGTCAGGATGGCAGCTCTGGAAATGACTCAAACTCCAATGGTGATGGCTTCAATGGTGACGGAATCGAAAATCCGGATTTTGATGTCTGCGACGAGATGGAGATATCCGCTACTGCTATCCCACCCAACATGCTCATAGTCGTGGACAAGTCTGGCTCCATGGACGAACCCACCAGTTCCAACTCCTTTACGACAAAGATGGAGGATCTGAAAAACGCAGTGGACATGCTGCTTACCGAAGGTGAAGGAAACATTCGTTTCGGATGGATGTTTTATCCCGATTGTACAGGCTGCAATTCAGGCTATTGCGATCCTGGAAGGGTCACCGTGCAGGTCGGAGATGATACTGTTTCTGCAATCAGACAGAGGCTCAACACAATGTATTCCAACGGTGGAACACCCACAGGAGAATCACTTCAGGCTGCTGATAGCTATTTTGTCAACCTGGCGGATTCTACACATAGATCCTTTGTGCTCCTCATAACCGATGGTATGCCAACTTGCCCAAACGGTGATGGAAGCAAGGCCACACAGGCCGATGCGCAGTTGTCTCTCCAGGCTGTACAGAGTCTTCATTCGCATGGAGTGGACACTTTTGTGATTGGGTTGGGAGAAGGAATAAACAGCACAAATCCTCAATTGCTAAACGACATGGCAACCGCCGGCGGACGGCCTAGAAGCGGTGCAACCAAATACTACCAGGCAAACAGTCTCAGTGAGCTTCAGGCAGTGTTGGATGCCATAGGCGGGATGGTCATCGGATGCAACGTGGCCCTTACTGTGGTACCGGAGTTTCCAAGCCTCCTTTGGGTCTATTTCGATGGTCAGACCGTTCCTAAGGACAAGAACCACGTAAACGGTTGGGACTATGACGCCACCAGAAATGCCATCGATTTTTATGGAGATTACTGCGATCAGCTCCGCAATGGAGAGGTGGAAAGCCTCAGGGTACTCATGGCATGCAAGCCACCTGATTGATGAAATGGTTTTTTCATGTCGCCACAAAATGGTGCAAGACTTTCGTCTAATGACGGATCGCCCTTTCGGGACAATAATTGGATAAGCATTTTTCGCAAAAGTTCTTGATCGCATGTATTGTTTTCAGCTGCATCATTACATCTGCCCACGCCGACGAGCAACAATCAGACCTTCTATTTTTCGGAAACCAGTCTGTGATGTTCGCCGAGCATCTTTTTAGAGAAGGCGACTATTACAGGGCTATTACGGAATACAAGCGGATCATGTTCATGGAGCCTGACCCTGTGATCAGGGCTTGGCTAAAGCTGCGTATCGGCCAATCCTACCTGGCCGGGAAAAAATATACAGCGGCGCAGGCGGTCTTTTCAGAGTTGTCGGGAGACAATCCCATTGAAAAAATCAAACAGGCTGCGAGTTTTTTGTTGGGCAGGTCCTATTACCTTGACTCGAGATATTCTCAGGCCCTGGACGAATTCAATGGCCTCCTGTCCGAAGTACATGACCCTGAAATCAGGAACGCCACTTTGTTTCTCGTGGCGTGCGTGAACATCAAAATTGGCGCACTGGATGAGGCAAAGAAAGTTCTTTCCCAAGTGGCTGCCAATGATCCTTTGAGCAAAAGGTCTCAACTGCTCGTGTCGATGGTCGACCGTGGCAAGAGACTGCCCCATAAAAGTCCTGCGCTGGCCGGTCTGCTCTCGGTGGTGCCTGGATTGGGACATGTGTATATTGGAGAGTATGAGGTTGGAATAAGCGCTTTTGTTTGGAACGGGATGTTTGCATATGCCGCCATAGAATCCTTTCGGCATAGGCTCTGGGGACCTGCGGTGTTATTGTCCGTAGTGGAGCTGATGTGGTATTCTGGGACCATATATGGTGCTGTTTCAGGAGCCCATCGCTTCAACAGGGACGCTCAGTTGAATTTCCTCCAAGCTCTGGACAACGATATTGCCCTGGACACAGCTTTTCCTGCAGATGATGCATTGGTGAATGTGATATTTACAGGGCACTTTTGATCGGTCAGGCTCTCAAGGTGATGAGCAGACAGGCGGCGCAGTGTTTTTCTATTGAATCATGCCAGAAAATAATTCCTGCCCCTCAAGGTAAAAATGGAAATCTGCATAGGAACTTAATAGACTTCTTGTTATCCAATCAGATCTGAATGTATAATCTTTGAGTTCTGTAACAAAGGGGAGGCTAGGGGAAGTGGATAATAATTCTTTGTTGGGTCTTTCTGAGCAAGACCTCAATCGAATAAGAAAAGAAGTTATGGAGACCGTGGGGCTTGGTCTTTTCAGGTACATGATGGATGGTACCGTTGTTTATGCTGACCAAACCGCATTGAAAATTGCAGACCTGACAGAGAAGTTCAAGGATCCTTCAGAGGTGCTTGGGAAAAAAATAGATGAACTGTTTGTCTATCTGTCGGAGAAGGGGAGATTGAGAGCTGAGTTGAAGGAAAAGGGAAAGGTGGACAGGTTTGACTATCGCTTCAAGACCTTGACCGGAAAGATTAAATGGATTCGACATGTTTCTTTTCTTACACATGACAAGGAAAGTGGGCAGGAATGCGTACAGTCTGCCATTTTCGATATCACGGTTTTGAAGAATGCTCAGAATGCGCTCGGTGAGAGTGAGAGGAGAATAAAAAGCCTGCTGGAAGCAGCGGACGACATCATCTTCTCATTTGACAAAGATGGGGTGTTTCTGTTTTGCAATTCCGTGGCATTGAGACAGTTGGGGTTTGAATCCGCAGACGAACTTCTTGGAAAAACAATCTGGGATGTTTTTTCCAAGGCGGATGCTTCGAGGATGTCTGAGAGCATAGGAAAGGTGTTTGAGACAGGACAGGTGCAGAGGTATGAACTTACGCCAACCGTAATAGCAGGTGAACAGCGCTGGCACAGCACGACCCTTTCTCCCGTGGCTGATGATAAAGGACAGGTCTTGAGAGTACTTGGCATTTCTCGCGATGTTACCGATTTCGTAAAGGCCGAGGCGGAAAGACGCAAGCTGGAGGAGCAGGTCCAGCAATCTCAAAAGATGGAGAGTCTGGGCATGTTGGCAGTTGGCATCGCACATGATTTCAATAATCTGCTCGTTGCGGTTTTAGGTAATGCAGACCTGGCCTTGATGGATTTGCCACCTGAGTCATCTGCGAGGTTGGCCATAGAGCAAATCAGAAATGCCGCAGTCAAGGCTTCCGAATTGACAAACCAGATGCTGGCTTATTCCGGAAGAGGCAAGGCTCTGGTTCGCAAACTCGATGTCAACAAGATGATCGATGACATGATTCAACTTGTAAAGGTGTCCATATCGAAACATATCAAACTCGAAATGGATTTACTGAAGGACCTCCCCCTTGTCCAGGGGGATTCGGCGCAGCTTCAGCAGGTTTTGATGAATCTCGTAACAAACGCTGCCGAAGCCATTGGTGAAAAGAAGGGGCGAATTTCTTTATCCACCAGCTTGATGATGGTGGATGAGGATTTGGCTCAAAAGCTTTGTGTAAAGGAGGGGGTCTCCTCCGGCAAGTATGTTTGTATTCAGGTCAAGGATAATGGTGTTGGTATGGACACCGACACAATGGATCGAATATTCGAACCCTTCTTCAGTACAAAGTTCACAGGCAGGGGATTGGGACTTTCAGCCGTGATTGGAATTGTAAGAAGTCATAGAGGGTCCATGCTCATTGATAGCTTCCCAGGTGAGGGAAGCACATTCAGCATATTGCTTCCAGCCCTTGGTTCTGAATACTCGAGGCCTTTGGCATCCAACGACAGCAAGACACTGCTCAATGGGAGCGGCACCGTGCTGGTGGTGGATGACGAGGCGTCTGTCCGACAGGTGGCAAGGGATATGCTCAATCATTTCGGTTTCAAGGTCATTGTTGCAGCAAGCGGATTGGAAGGCCTGGATATATTGAAGAAGCGAGGTGATGAGATCCGCCTGGTATTGCTGGATCTCTCCATGCCGGAGATGGGTGGAGAGGAGACCTTGCGAAAGATGTATGAACTCAGACCAGAACTTCCCGTGTTACTCTGCTCGGGCTACAGCGAAGAAGATGCCATCTCGCAGTTTTCGGATGCTGTTCCTGCGGGTTTTCTTCAGAAACCCTTTGATGTTTCCAGGCTGCTTGAAAAGCTTAAAGAAGTGCTCGATTGAGCTTCAAGATGAGTTGAGTCGATGTACTATTTCTCCCGCTCGAACAAGCCGGCTGCTCCCATACCACCTCCGATGCACATGGACACCACTCCCCACCTGAGGTCCTGTCTCTCCATTTCGTACAGGAGTTTGCATGTGAGGAACGCACCGGTACAACCCAGGGGGTGACCAAGGGCTATGGCTCCACCGTTTACATTGACTTTTTCCATGTCCAGATGCAGTACATCTTCGCAGCAGTACAGAGCTTGGGATGCAAAGGCTTCATTGATTTCCCAAAGGTCGATGTCTTCGGTCTTCATGCCGACTTTTTCCATGAGCTTGGGGATGGCATATGCAGGGCCTACGCCCATGATTTCAGGAGGAACTCCTGCCACCTGATATCGTCGGTAGACAGCCATGGGCTTCAGTCCCAGCGACTCGGCCTTTTCCCTGCTCATCATGACAACCATGGCAGCGCCGTCGTTCATCTGCGAAGAGTTGCCAGCGGTCACAGAACCCGTAGGATCGAATACGGTCCTGAGCTTGGCCAGCCTCTCCATGGTGGTACCACGTCGTGGACCTTCATCCGTGTCTATGGTGATTTCCTTGGCTACAGGACGGCCATCCGGTGACGAGGAATAGACCTTGGTTGTGACAGGTATTATCTGGCTCTTGAATCGTCCTTCGTCAATGGCCCGAAGGGCACGATCATGGCTACGGACCGAAAAGGCATCCTGCCTCTCTCTGCTGATATTGAATCTGTTGGCGACATTTTCCGCGGTCAGGCCCATGGGGGTGTATGCTTCAACCCAACGGTCGATGAGACCTGGTTCAGCTATGGGCTTGTTGCCCCCCATGGGTACGTGAGTCATGTCCTCGACACCACCGGCGAGCACTACATCTGCCTCGTCCAGCATGATGCGCTCTGCAGCCTGGCTGATGCTCTGAAGCCCGGATGAACAGAAGCGATTTACGGTCATGGCGGGGACCTTGTATGGAAAACCTGCTGCCATACCTATCAACCTGGCTATGTTCATCCCCAACTCGGCTTCAGGCATGGCACATCCTAAAATGATATCGTCTATGTCGTTGGGGTCTAATCCCTTTGCCCGCGCAACGGCTTCCTTGGCGACCAATGCACCGTAGTGTACAGGATGCGTGTCCCTGAAAGAGCCTCGCTTGTAACGTGCGATGGGAGTGCGGACCGCGCTGACAATCACAGCTTCTCTGGTCATGACACAATCTCCTCAATAGCTTTAATGCGCTAGTTTCTCAGCGGTTTGTTTTTCATGAGCATGTGTTGCATTCGCTCTTGTGTCTTTTCCTGTTTGCACAAGTCCACGAACACCTCTCTCTCGAGATCCAGCAGGTATTGTTCGCTCACTTCTACGTTTTCCGTGGTATCACCTCCACACAGGACCCAAGAGAGCCTCTCGGCCAGGTGCTGCTCATATTCAGTGATCTGATGTTGTTTGCACATGGAGTCGATCACCATCTTGAATGTGGCGTAACCATTTCGTCCGGGAAGCCTAAGTTTTCGTTCCATAGGCTGTTTGTACCCTTCCATGTGCATGGCCAAGACGTTTCTCTTGCCCATGCCCAGGAGGTGATCCTTGTTGATAACGATTTTGTCGTTGGGGCGCAAGAACCTCATGGCCATGGCTTCGTGTGCACTCATGGAAACCTTGGCCATGCCTATCAGCTCGAACACTGCCTGCATGTGCGGCAGACGGTTCGGGTTATTGGCCAGTTCCGGGATGCCTTCCAGGTTGCGGATTAGCAGCTCCTTGTTTCCTCCTCCTCCCGGGATGACACCAACACCCAACTCAACCTGTCCCATGAAGAGATCTGCGTGGGCCACTATACGATCCGCTCCCATGGAGATCTCTGCACCCCCCCCAAGGGTCATTCCAAAGGGAGCTGCCACGACGGGCTTCGGTGAGTATTTCAGGCGCTGCAAGGTGTCCTGCAGCTCCTTGACCGTCTTGTCCAAGGTGTTCCATATCTCCTGTGCTTCTTCTTCGCTGTCTGCGTTTTTTGCCTGCTGAGTTGCCATGTAGACGAGCAAAAGGTTCGCACCCACCGAGAAGTTTTCTGCCTGGTTGCCGATGAGCATGCCCACCCAGTTGTCGTCCTCTTCCATGAGATCCAGACCCTTGTTGAGCATGGCGATGAGGTCTGCATCTATGGAGTTCATCTTGGAGTGAAATTCGCAGCATAAAACCCCGTCACCCAAATCTATCAAGGTCGCGCTGGAGTTGCCGTCGACTTCTTTGCCAGCTCTCTTC
>JALVPF010000600.1 GCA_027031935.1 Myxococcales bacterium
TATTTGTTTTCTGCCAAACTACTTTTTCAAGAATGAGAATATAAGAGTTATACAAAACCAGTTTACGGATAATCCCAAAAATTTTATCCGACTTTATCTGACTACAGTTTATAAATTTCCTTGGCCAGTGATTCCAGCATATGTGCTCCTCTTGACCAGGAAGCATAATCCCAGATCGTCTTGCCATGGCTTTGGGCTTCGTCGATTTTGACATTGTATCCAATTACAGTCCTTGCAACCCTGCCGGGAAAGTATCTTTTCAGCTTGGCCAGTATCTCATCTGCAAGCCGAGTTGGCCTGTACAGGGTCGGGACAACCAAGCTGATGCGAAGATCTCTTTTTCCAAACTCTTGATGCATATGATCGACCGATTCCACGATCTCCGCACAGCCATCCAGGGCAAAGTATGTAAGGTTGACCGGGACGACAATCTCCTCGGCAGCAAGCATGATGTTGGTTGTGATCAAGCCTGCCGAGGGGGGGGAATCATAGATAACAAAGTCATATCCCTTGAGCCTGGATATTTTTTTGGAAAGCTTTCGTTCTCTGTCTCCATCAGCTGCAACTTCAAGGGGAAAGCTTGAAAGTTGCTTGTTGGATACCAAGACATCGAGATTCTCAACCTGGCTTTCGCGTATACAGTCACGGGCCTTGACGTCCGGATCCGTGATGAGATCATAGACCGTTGGAGACAGGTCACGAACATAAAAACCGAGAGCCTTTCCTGCTTGTCCCTGGGGATCCATGTCCACCAAAAGGACCTTGGCTTTGTTGTTGCTTGCAAAATATGCCGCAGTGTTGACAGCCAGCGTGGTCTTGCAACTGCCGCCTTTTTCGTTGATGAAGGCTATTCTGCGCATTTGAAATCGCCCCTTGGTCAAAAGCCAACAAATCTTTACTGGTTTGTGTAGCGCGATGTTGGGGGCGAAGTCAACCTTCCCCCTAATTTCCCACCTCGCTTGCGATCTCTGTGTCGGTGCTATTTCTTTGTGATCTGTTGCGGCGTTCGCCGTATGAGCACAGAGCGCATTTTGCAGTGAGCCGGTGCCCCCTGAAGATCGTGGTCTAAGTTCCTTGTTCCGTCAGCTCGCAGCGGGTAAGCAAACTCCAGGGCTTTGTCCATGTACTTGAGCATGGCCTCCTGGGGGCAAAACAGGACGAACACTCTTTCGGTTCCAGGTTTTTTGTCCGTCTTGTAAGCAAAGGGCAGTTTTTGCGGGATGGTGTCTGTTACGGGCCAGCTGAAGACCGATGGTGGCATCAGGCTCCTTGGCTTGTCTTTTTCCCCAATGCTAAGAATTCTCGCTGACATGGGTTTGATGGAAGACAGCATTATACCAAGCTCTTCGCCCGGGCTTATCTCTTGTCCAGATTTGATTTCTTGCTGTTTTCCGTCCTTGTTTTCGAGCAGCATCAACCTGTAACCCAGAAAATCTGAAACATCTCCCTGTTCGTTTTTGGTGCCTGGAAACAAAATCCACAACAAGGCACCTGTTGCAAGTGCTGCTAAAAGGGCGGGAAGCAGCATTTGTTTTTTTGGTGGTCCATGCGAGTGAACCTTTTTTTCTTCAGAAAGTCTCTGGGAAGAGAGCTTTATCTCCTCCATGATCCTTGGCAGGTCTTCCTGCAGGGATTCTGTCTCAGCTCTCATTTTTTCCAGGAGCTTTACACAGGGTTCGTGTTGTTGCACTTGACCTGCTTCATCGTCGAGACCTTCCGTGTCACCCGTAAATATTTTATCCATTACGAAAGCATCGGGGCACTCTTCTTTTTCCGGTGCAGATATGGGTTCCAGGCCCTTGTTCTTTAGAAATTGGTTTGCCAGAGCGAAGAACTTGTCCTGTTTTTCTTCTGCTTCTTGCTCGGATAAGTCGCACAGCATTGCGGTGGATCCAAGACTCAGCCGCTCCAGGAAACGGTAGAGGATGAAAGGTCTCATGTCTGCTTGGGACATCTCCATGATGTCCAGAAGGTTCTGGCGTTGCTGTTCTGCTTTTCCTGCATCCTGAGCATGCTGGTCTTTTTGAATCTCGAGCGTTCTCAACCAGTCGGTGTTGCGTCTTTTTTCTCCTAAGATTTTTTCCATGCAAAGCACTGTGGAGATCTGGTATAGCATCTTCATCGTACCAGAGACATCTGGCGTATCACCTTGTTTTTCCTGCGCCCTGACTAGGCATTCAGCTGCTATTTCCCTGGACAATGACGGCAAGGCCAGCAATCGCAGGCATCGATTGTATACAGGGAGCCAATATTTTTTCACGAAGGCCTCTGTCGTATTGGACACGGACCGGGATTCGTCTCTTTTGTTCATCTTGTATACCTATCGTACGGGTTTTACCATGGCATGCCTTCGCACAGAACTCTTTATCAGGCAGTGGGAGATCAACCCCCAAAAGCGTTTTAGAAACTCCGTAGCATCGTGATCTTTTTTCATGGTGTCGGTAACAAAATTTCTTCCGTGAGCATTTGCATGTGGCAGGTAGGTGCGTAGCGGATCATAAAGCACCCGCTTTTCCGGATGGAACTGAACACCATACACATGATGAAAATCATGATGCGAAACAGCCTCTATTATTTTTCCATCTTTGGACCTCGCCCATACATCGAGGCCCTTGGCAAGTTCACCTATGGCCTGATGGTGCAGGCTCAAGACTTTTACCTCCTTGAACCCTTGGCTAAAGAGCTTGTCGGCAAGGATCTTTATGGGGTGGATGACCCCCCATCCCACATTCGGGGCAGGGTCCAACTGGGCACTTATGGAGCGGTGCATCTTGTCGGCAGGCATCGATTTGGCCTGCTCGAGATTTTTAATCCCGTAAACCTCTGAGGGAATGTCCTGAATAAGGGTGCCTCCCATGGCTACGTTCATGGATTGCATACCGAGGCAAATGCCCAACACCAGATAGTAGGGCTTTTTTTTCATAAAGGCCTCCGTGTGGGATTTCGGGTCTCCAACAAGAAGGTGGTGCAAAAACGAGATTTCGAATCTGTGCCTGGGAGGATCTTCGATCACTGTAGCCAGATCGGTTTTCTTACCATACAAGGATGGCGGAATATCAGGCCCCCCGGTGAAGATCACGCCATCGGATTCATCGAAGAGTTCTTTGAATTTTCGGCTGCAATCATTGGATTTAATCACCTTGTCAGGCTCGAGTCTGCATTTTATCCGTCTGATTTCCATCCACCCTGGATTGTGGTTTCTCAGCCATTTATAGGCATGGCTGTAGTCCGTGTACTCGTCCGAATGGTAGATTCCTATCAACTTCAGTCCATCAACTTTCAACAGCCCTCGCTTTACCAGGAGTTTCATGTTCAGAAGCTCCTGTTTCCTTGGACTGGTGAGCAACAACACGGTAGATGGCGTTTTTGGCTTTTCCTTTGTTGCTGATGGCTGACATACCATCACCATGGCCGATACAAGTATGAGGGTCATGCGGAATCTCATTTTTGGGCTTCCTCGATCGATGATTTCACCAGTTCTTCATCAGCCACTTCCGGAAGTGTTATGTTCAGGTTGTCGCTGTGTTCCATGGCACGTTTTGCGCTCCACAGAGCGTTTGGATTTCTTGCCCAGGCTCGACGCGCGATTCCGTTGTTCACATCCCACGCCAGCATTCTCTTGATTCTCTTATCCACTTCATCGCTTCCGTCGAGCACCATGCCGAAGCCGCCGTTCATGACTTCTCCCCATCCAACTCCTCCTCCATTGTGCAGGCTGACCCAGGTGGCGCCACGGAAAGAGTCCCCGATAACATTGTGAACGGCCATGTCTGCACAGAAGCTCGAACCATCACGAATATCAGCGGTCTCTCTATAGGGTGAGTCCGTTCCTCCCACATCATGATGGTCTCTACCCAAAACCACAGGCCCCTTAATCCTGCCATCTCTGACCGCCTCGTTGAACGCCAGCGCAATGGCGATTCTTCCATCTTCGTTGGAGTATAAAATCCTCGCTTGAGAGCCCACCACCAACTTGTTTTGTCCGGCTTCCCTAATCCAGTGGAGATTGTCGAGCATTTGCTGTCGGATGTCGTCAGGTGCCTGTCGGGCCATGTGCTCTATGGTGTCGCCAGCTATCTGATCCGTAAGCTCCAGGTCTTCTTTTCTGGCACTGGTACAAACCCATCTGAACGGACCGAAACCGTAATCGAAACACATGGGACCCATGATGTCTTCAACGTAGGATGGATACCTGAAGCCGCCTTCCTGACTGAAAACATCGGCGCCTGCTTTTGAACTCTCCAGCAAGAACGCGTTGCCGTAATCCCAAAACACCATGCCGTGATCGGTCATGGTGTTGATGGCTTTCACCTGCCTTCGCAGAGATTCTGCTACCTTTTGCCTGAAGGCTTCAGGATCGCTCTTCATCATCTGTCTCGACTGCTCAAAGGTCTGTCCCGCCGGGTAGTAGCCTCCGGTGTAAGGAATGTGGAGCGATGTCTGGTCCGAGCCCATGTCCACCGGGATTCCCTCTTTTGCAAGTTTTTCCCAGAGGTCGACCACGTTTCCCTGGTATGCCAGACTGAGCGCTTTTCCCTCTCGTCTGGCGGATTCCATGCGTAGAAGAACCTTCTCCAGGTCTGATTCAACCTCCATTACCCAACCCTGCCTGTGGCGCTTTGCCACTGCATTGGGGTCTATCTCGGCTATTATGCCAACGGCTCCTGCGATGACCGCTGCCTTGGCCTGGGCTCCACTCATGCCTCCCAGGCCGGAGGTGACATAGAGTTTTCCAGAAAGGCCATCTGGCCCGTCCACACCAAGGTATTTTCTCCCGGCATTCAGCAGGGTTATGGTCGTACCGTGCACGATCCCCTGGGGACCGATGTACATGAATGACCCTGCGGTCATCTGTCCATACGAAGTTACACCCAGAGCGGACAGGCGGGTGTAGTCATCACCGGAGGAGTGATTGGGAATTACCATCCCGTTCGTTACCACCAGCCTGGGTGCTTCCGGGTGAGAAGGGAAGAGACCGAGAGGGTGGCCGGAATAAAGAACCAGCGTCTGGTCTTCGGTCATTTCGCTGAGATATTTCATGGTCAGCAGATACTGTGCCCAGTTTTGAAACACGGTGCCATTGCCACCATAGGTGATAAGCTCATGGGGGTGTTGGGCTACCGCCGGGTTCAGATTGTTTTGGATCATGTGCATGATGGAAGCAGCCTGGTGGGTTTTGGCCGGATATTGTTCTATGGGCCTGGCGTACATGTCATAAGTCGGTCGAAACCTTCTCATGTATATCCTGCCATCTGTAAGCAGTTCCCTGGCAAATTCAGGAGCGAGGCGTTCATGATGACGTTTGGGAAAATAACGCAATGCGTTTTTTACAGCCAGTTGCTGTTCTGATGGTGTAAGTACCAGCGGCCTTGCGGGGGCGTGACTGACCGCAGGGTCGTCTGGTGGCATGGGCGGGATTTCTTCCGGAATACCTGTTCTAATCTGTTTTTCAAAAGACTCAGACATCTTGATGCTCCTCCCTTGACGCTGAAATCACGAGAATGAAAGCACGAAAAAGGCCATTATGGAACCGCCGAGCATCCCGGTAAGCCAAACGCTGGCCGATGGCCAGACCTGGTCCCAGTGGATAATAAAGTAAATAACCGCAAAAGGAGGCAAAAAACAAGCCATGCCCCACCAGGTGCTGGTTCTGAAAGCCGTTGCAATTATGCCAATCATTCCTGCCAATATGCTTGAAATGAAAAAGAGCATAAGAGCAATTTTCCACTTTTCCGTATAGGCAAACCATGTGTAGATTTTTTTTTGCATGCTTGCGTCGGTATCTTCTGAAAAAGAAAAACTCGATGGTTTGCCCGGTGTTGAAGATTCCGTATCTTGCCCCAGGGATGGCAGCTCTTTTTCTATTTCGCCCCCCGAGGATCGTATGGAGGAGGCCTGGGCGCAGTCGTAGGTGGAAATCAGGGACGTGCGGAATTTTTCCGGGATGTTTCGCTTGTCAGTGGTTTTGACGATTTTTCCATTGTCATCGATGTAGCCATACACAATGCAAGATTTGTCCTTCTTGATTTTTGACCATGAACTAGGGGCAAAAAGGCTTCCAGCCACAATGATGGAAAAGAGCAGACCCGGTTTTTTCATGGCTTCTTACCGCTTTTTTCATTTTGGATTTTGTCGATGGGATTCATGGTCATTTTGAGATCCAAGGTGGTTGTGACTCGCTGCTGATTGCCATGAGCCCTGAGCTCCATTACGAGGTTTGTATGGCTAAAGGCATTGGCAGTCGGGACGAGCTTGGAAAAGTCTATCAGGGATGTTCCCCCTCCGTCCGAATGAAGCGACACCAGCCTGGCAGATGCCCCGGCAAGGTTTTTGGAATCCAATGGTTGTGGATCTGCGTTTTGTTCCATGTCCACAGCGATTTTCATGGAGGTCTTGTCCAGTTTTTCAAGGCTATAATTTGTTGTTTGCTTCATCTTGATGGATCCGGATTTCAGGGTTCTTGTCACTGTCCATCTGGCGCCCTGACCCACCGGCTGTTGCGGAAGAGGTACGGACATGCCGATGATTTCTTCCCTCATTCTGTTCAAAAGTTCGTTTCTGTCATCGTCATCGCCGTTCAGGTGTATTTCGACTTTGTCGGTCACTCCCCTGATGCTTACCTCGGCCGAGCCGGAGAGTCCATCGAGCCTTTCGAGTTCGGCCTTCATCCCATCAGCCATGGACGAGTCATCGTCTTGTTCCTTGTTTACTTCAGTACTTATGACCTTGAAAGTGTATGGAAGGTGTTTCCTGGCGGAGATGGGCAAAGGCTCGATGTATATAATCATGCTGATTGGCGGAAGATCCTGGGGAGGCTGGATGTCTGTGCCTTGAGCCTGGGCACCTACTGACATGTCCATGTCAATCTTCATGTATTGAGGCTTCATGGATGAAAGATTATATCTCAGCGTGAGCAAGGGTGGTGTGCCCTGGTCCAGTATTTCAAATACGGGTTCTTGCCTGGCCCGGGCATGTTGAGCGGAGCCTTTGTCAACATTGGAGCCAGGAGTCGAGCTGTATGATTTATCCTTGCAGCCAACACAAACCAGCAAGACGAGGGAATATAGACCAATATGTCTCGACAATGATGCCACCGGCTCACCTCCATGAAAATCAACCCTGGATAGAATAGATCTTTATCTCGGTGGCTCCAATAATTGATTTTTAATCCAATGAGACATAGGCTGTGGGTTCGATGATGAGCATGGAGGGAACGATGATGCAAGTTCCTAATGAGCAAGACGAATTAGAGAGCCAGATCGATTTACGGGAATACTGGAAGATAATCAGGAAAAGAATGTGGACAGTGGTGGCTTTTTTCATCATCACCGTAACCGTGGTGACCATATTTACCCTCCGACAAAAGAAGATATACGAAGCGTCTGCATCCATAATCATAGAGGTTGATGCGCCACAGGTTTTGGGAAATGTTCGAGAGGTCTACAATCTCGGTCCGGGGTCATACTGGAGCAACAAGGAGTACTTCGAGACACAATACAAGGTGATTACAAGTCGAAGTGTGGCTCAGAAGGTCGTGCAGCTTCTGAGATTGGAAAACAACAAGGATTTTTTGGGGATATCCCATCTGCCGGAAGAAAAACAAGCGAGCATTTTGCAGGAACCCATAGATTACGTCGAGATGGTCAGGAATGCGTTGAGCGTTGAGCCTGTCAAGGACAGTCGAATGGTAAGGATCAAGGCCAGGCATCACGATCCCAAGTGGGCCATGAGGCTTGCCAACGCTACGGTAACTGCCTATATCAGCCACAACCAACACACTCGGCGCAAGATTACCGAAGATGCTGCGGGATGGCTCAAGGACCAGTCACATGCCTTGAAGATAAAGATGGAAAAAGCCGAGGACAAATTACATCAGTTCAAGGAAGAGCAAAAAATCCTGCGTGTCTCTCTCGAAGACAGGCAGAACATTACATCTCAGAGGTTGCAGGATATCAACCAGACATTGAACAAGATTCAGGCTCAGCTTGATGCCATGGAAGCCAAAAGGAAACAGGTCCTGGACATAAGGGCATCCAAGTTACCCCTGGATGCCATAGATCAGGTCATTGGCAATAAGCTAATCCAGCAATTGAAGGAGAGTTATTTTGCCCTGAAAGAGAAACAGGCCGAGTTGGCTTCCAAGTATCTGCCCGGTCATCCGAAATACAAGGCGATTGAGCACAAACTTCAGGTTACCAGGAACAGCATAGACAGGGAGATCGACAAAGTCCTTTCCGCCATGGAGAGTGATTACAAGGCAAAACTTAGAGAGGAAAAGTCGGCAAAGAGAAGATTGGCACAGGCCAAGGCGGAGGCTTTGGAGATAAACAAGAAGGCCATTCAGTATGGGCGGCTGAAGAGGGAGGCCATTACCGCTGAACAACTCTATCAGCTGGTGGTAAAGAGAGAGCAGGAGACAGCACTTTCTTCGCGGGAGGAGACCAATAATGTTTACAAGCTCGATGCTGCCATCCTTCCCGAGATCCCGGTGTATCCAAGGGTTAAACTCAATATCCTGCTTGCTGCCATTGTGGGCTTGCTCGGTGGAATAGGGCTTGCGTTCTTTTTGGAATACCTGGACAACACATTCAAGGGTCAGGACGATATCGAGCGGGTACTCAATATTCCTTTCCTGGGTGTCATCCCCAGTATCAAACTGGATAACTCCATGGATGACAGCAACGAGTTGTCCCTCAGAGACAACTACCTCATCAGTCACCCAAAGAGTACGGTGGCCGAATCTTGCCGCACCGTTCGGACGAATATTCTCTTCATGTCACCCGAAAACCCGGCTCGCAAGTTGCTGATCACGTCCCCTAGTCCACAGGAAGGAAAATCCACCGTCTGCATGAACCTGGGCATTACCATGGCCCAGAGTGGCTCGAAGGTAGTCATGTTGGACACCGACATGAGACGGCCGAGGTTGCACAAGTCCTTCGGCATCAAAAGCGGCCTTGGCTTGACCGCTGCTATTCTTGGTGAATCTGAACTCGAAAACGTTATCTTTCCTTCAGAGGTGCCGGGCCTGGATATAATCCCGTGTGGACCAATCCCCCCAAACCCCACAGAGCTTTTTCATACCGCGCGGTTTAAAAACATCATAGAGACTCTTTCCGGGAAGTACGACAGGGTCATTTTTGACAGCCCTCCTGTGTTGGTGGTTGCAGACCCCCTGATATTGTCCAGCATGCTGGATGGTGTGGTGTTGGTTGTAAAGAGTGGATCCACGTCCAGCGATATGGCCCGCAGGGCCGTCAGGCAGCTCAAGGACGTAAATGCGCGCATTCTCGGAGCGGTTATAAATGACCTGGATCTGACCCACCGGGACTATGGTTATTATTATTACCGACAGTACGGCTCTTATTACAGCGAGAAGGAAAGAGATGTCCAAGGGTCGTAATCCAACAAGCATTCCGCTGTTCGATCTTGGCCTTTCACACGAAGCTATTTTTTCCGAACTCATTTCCGCAGTGGAAAAAGTGGCGAGAGACACCGATTTCATCAATGGCAAGGCGGTCACGGATTTCGAGTCGGCCTTTGGGCGGTATCATTCGTCCGCTCATGCCATAGCCATGTCTTCGGGGACAGATGCATTGCTCGTGGCGCTCATGGCCTTGGGTGTCGGGCCCGGCGATGAGGTGATAACCACACCTTTTACGTTTGTATCTACTGCCGAGGTGATACTACGAGTGGGAGCAATCCCGGTTTTCGTGGATATCGAGCCTGAGACTTTTTGTATTGATGCAAACGAGATAGCACCAAAGATCAGCTCAAATACCAAGGCGATCATTCCAGTGCATCTTTTTGGAAGAGCCTGCTCCATGGATCTTGTAATGGACCTGGCCAATGAGGCCGGAATCAGCGTCATAGAAGACTGTGCACAAGCCATGGGGACCAGGTTCCATGGTCAACCCATAGGCACCTTTGGCGATTTCGGAGCCTTTTCCTTTTTCCCCACGAAGAACCTTGGAGGATGGGGAGACGGAGGAATGCTCCTTTGCTCTTCGGATGACTTGGCCTTGGATGCGAAAGCGATTCGGGACCATGGAGCCAGAACAAGGGGGCGATATGAAATTTTGGGCGGTAACTTTCGCCTGGACTCCATACAGGCTGCCGTCCTGCATAAAAAACTGAACTATACCAATGACTGGAAACGCCAACGACAGTTGGCTGCACGACGATACAATGAGCTTTTTGAAAACGCAGGCCTTTGCGGCCATGAATCTTCGCCCTTGGTATTGCCTGCAGAGGACGGGCAGGGAGAACACAGTTTTGGCTTGTATGTGGTCAGGGCAAGGGATAGGGATGCCCTTGCCGATCACCTGAGTGCCGCCTCCATAGCTTGTGGAAAGTATTATGATCTGCCACTACATCTGCAGGGATGCTTTTCGCACCTTGGCCATGGGCAGGGGGATTTTCCTGTGGCGGAAGCTGCGTCTTCACAGGTCCTGGCTCTTGCTTGCTACGCAGGAATCAATGAGTCTGCTCAGATGATGGTGGTGGAAGAAGTTGCGCGTTTTTACAGCTCGTGAGGTGCAGGTTTGGAGATAGAGAAAGCCCCACCTTCGGCCATACGTGTGAAATGGTATGCCGTTCATGTAATGTCACGACACGAGAGAAAGGTTGCAGAAAAACTTCGAAGGCGCGACCTGGAGGTTTTCCTTCCTGAATATCAGTCCCGGTCCAAGCGAAAAGACCGGGTAAAGATGATCTCGAGACCGCTTTTTCCAGGATACCTTTTTGTTCGTACAGCTCTTGGACCTGACGAACGGATTGCGATTTTACAGACTCCTTCGGTGGTTCGCCTGGTAGGGGTCAACAACAGACCCCTGCCCATACCCGATGGGCAGATCGAGTCTGTCAGGCTTCTGGTCAACTCCACCGAAGACGCCAGACCCGAGAAAAAGCCCGGGCCAGGTCAAAAGGTCCTGGTCATCGATGGGCCCCTGAAGGGGGTAGTGGGTGTGGTGGAAAAAACTCCCCGAGGCGAAAAAATTATAGTCTCGGTGGATCTGCTCAGCCGTTCGGTATCCGCGAGCTTGGGTGTGGCATCGGTTAGTCCCTTTTTGGATCCCTAGCAAAAGCACCCAGAGCTGCATGGCTCGGTTCTACTGAGCTATGACGAACTCCACTCTGCGGTTTTGTTCTCGCCCTCGTCTTGTAGAGTTGGATGCTATGGGTTTTGATTCGCCATAACCTACGGATTCGAGTCTTTCAGGATTGACTCCTTTTTTGATGAGATAGGCTTTGACTGCGTCGGCCCGTTTTTGGCTCAGTCTCAGGTTATACTTGTCGCTGCCCTGTGAGTCGGTATGGCCCTCCACTCTGATTTTTTTGATTTCGTCGTGAGCCCTTATGGTCTGTGCCACCTGGTTGAGCAAGTTATAGGACTTTCTCTTTATTATGGCCTTGCCCGTGGCAAAGTAGACTTTTTGGAGGATCTCTATTTTTTCCTTTTTCACGATTACGACTACCTTGCCCTTGTCAGGGCAGCCGTCTTCGTCCCTGTAACCATTTATGGTTTCGGGCTTGTTTGGACACTTGTCCTTTATGTCCGGGACTCCGTCCTTGTCATTGTCAGGATCCGGACAACCGTCTTCATCCTCAAACTTGTCCATGTCCTCTTTCTGCTTGGGGCACTTGTCCACGTTGTCTTTCAGTCCATCTCCATCCGTATCGGGCCACGGGCATCCCTTGTTTTCAACCGGGCCCGGAATCTTTGGACACTTATCCTGCGGATCGGCTACACCGTCAGAATCACTGTCCTTCCATGGGCATCCCTTGTTCTTGGCAGGACCTGCCTTTTTGGGGCATTTGTCCACGTTGTCCTTTAGTCCATCCTTGTCCGTGTCAGGCCACGGGCATCCCTTGTTGTCGGCAGGACCTGCCTTTTTGGGGCACTTGTCCACGTTGTCCTTTAGTCCATCCTTGTCCGTATCGGGCCACGGGCATCCCTTGTTTTCCAGGGCTCCGGCCTCATGGGGGCATTTGTCCTTGTCGTCGGTCAGTCCATCGGAGTCTGAATCCTGCCATGGGCAACCATCGTTTTCCGCAGGACCTGCGTTGTCAGGACACCTGTCCTCATCGTCGGATACTCCGTCTTTGTCCCGATCATGTTTTCTGGGAGACCACATGAGCCCCACAAATGCTCTGGCCGTAGGCGTCCCCCATCCGGGCAAGGATCCCACCGCTCCGCCAATGGTGAGATTTATATCGGCAGGTGCGTGATAGTGCAGGGCAAATATCCACTCCAGGGGCGTTTCCTTGGGCTTGTTCTTTCCAAGGGTTTCGATCTTTGCACCGCCTGATCCTTCAGCACTCACCGCCCAACTTTTGGAGAAGTTCATCATGGCGCCGGCTTTGTAGAAAAATTCGTGGCCAGCATCCAGGTCTCCGTATTTTACCTCACCCTGAATCCACGATCCCAGGTTCAGTGCCAGGACCAGGAAGTTATCCATCAGGCTGCGGGAGAAGGTCAAGGCAGGCATGAAGGTAATAGATTCGCTACCCATGAAGGCCCCCTCGTCACCTGAGGGAAGAGTGACGGGAAGGCTCAGGGCCATGGATATGCCGTGGCTCTCCTGGCGCAAAACCGTAAACTTCAGTCCTACCCGGATGTCCCCCAGTCCGGCAGAAGCGAGCCCCAGATCAGAGCCATCATTTCCTATGTATGCACCGTCCTGCCAGAATGTGGTCGGTACCTCCACCCCTACTGTGAGCCAGTCGAAAAGCCCCATGGACATGATGAAAGATGCCCCAAGTCTGTCCCCTACAAGGGACTTGATTATTTCCCCGTCACCATTTCTGATCACGAGAGGTCTATAGGAATAATGGACATAGAGGCCGAGGTTGAGATCTCCGCTTTTTTCACCTTGACCACCTTCTGTCAGAACCATCCCCTGGCTGTCCATGGATGGTTTGAACCTTTCTATATCCATGCCGCCATCCTGAGCCAAGGCGCTGTTACATGTCATGGCAAGAAGAATTGTGCTAATTATTGCGTATCGCAAACGATCCATTTCATCTCTCCTTTGTCAATGGCACCAAGGGTGTCAGTATTTACCAGAACAGGATTTAACTCAATGCCTTCTCAATTCTCCCACCCTCTGGATTCACCGGGTCTAGGCCCCACTTTACAAAAAAAGATTTTGCAGCATAGACACCAAGAGCGCACGCGATGCGGGAAATCAGGGGCTGTGTGTGATGTTGTCATTCATGCTTTTCATGTGGTAATCATATTAGTATGAATACTTATACAAATACAGGCCTGAGGTGCCGGTTCGCGTTCTTCTGCCTGACTGTTGCTTCTTTCGCCTATTTTTCGTCCGGAACAAGCAAGGCTGGTGATTCGTACCTAAAGCAGGCCATATCCGCATACGAAAATTTCGAATACCACCAAGCTCTGACATTACTATTAAAAGCTTCCAATTACAGTGGCCCGGCAAAAAAGAAATACATGGCAAAAGTCCATCTCTACACGGGGCTGGTGAGGTTTACGCTGGGCCAACGGGAGCAGGCTGCAGGAGAATTTAAAAAAGCCCTGGAACTCGATTATTCCGTTTATCCGCCGGATGACACCTCTCCAAAAATTGTTTCTGTTTTTATAAAAGTCAAAAATACTCTTTCTCCTCCAGAAGAGATTGACAAATCCAACGATTCATCAATCAAGGACAACAAGCACACCGACATCGACCTTGGTACAACCAGGCCAAAACCTGTGAAAAAATCCGGGGGAAGACTCTGGACCTGGGTGTTGACCGGCATCGGCTCAGCCGTCCTTGTGGGTGGTGGGGTTTTTGCGGGTCTCGCGGCAAAGTCAAAAGGAGAGTTCGACGATGCCCAGTGGGCGTCTGATGCGGTGGAGAAACGAGACGAGGTCGAACAGCGCTCTCTGACGGCCAATGTCCTTTTCGGAGTCGGTGGAGCAGCCATGGTGGGTGCGTTGATCCTGTTTTTCGTAGAGGATGGAGAGGGAGAATCATACCAGGAACAATCTGCGGTGCGATTGGATGTGGGCTTTTCCGGGATATCGGCAAGGATTAGATTCTGAGGGTTCTGTAATGAAAAGTGTTTTATTTTTGGCATGGTCAGTCTATATGGCCTTTGTGTTTTTGGGCTGTTCCTATGACCTGAGCCTGGAAGGCAAGGCTTGTGACACCAGCCATCCGTGCCCTTCCGGATACACCTGCGTGGCTCAACCGGGACATTGCATCAGAGATGACAATGACGGCGGAACAGATTGTGTGACGGGTGAGGTCATGTGTTTGGTTGATGGGGTAAAAAGGCAGGTGTGCGAAGACGGGCATTGGGTTGAATATGACTGTTCACCTGATTTTTGTGTACAGGGTGAGTGCAAAACGATTTCGTGTGTTAGCAATGAGGACTGTGGTGATGGGCAATGGTGTGGTCCCGATGATACCTGTATCCCAAAAGGCAACTGCAACGACCCTGGTGTCAAACGATGTGATCCCTCGCTGAAATCCATTGTAGTATGCGACGAAGAATCCGGTAACATGGTCTTGGTAAGCGATTGTGGGATGAAAGAGGAGTATTGCGATCCCTTTGCTGTGGCGTGTTTGCCATACTGCTCCTCTGACGACGATTGTGCAATGTTGGAATACTCATCTTGTGAACCCGTCAGTCGAAAATGTCTCAGCATGGGGGTGTGCCTGGAACAATCTTCATGTTCTCCATCAGGCCAATGCATAGGTACTCCAGGCGCATGCGTAGAAACACCATCCGAAATTGCTACCATCGCTGGTGGTGGCGAGATAGATTTGCAGTGTTACATTGGCGAGCCATCCACGCCCCCCTCAGAGCCCAATACATGCCGCATGCAGGGGAGTATAGTGAATTTCCTCAATGCAGACCCCATTCCTTCCGGCGTCAATATGCTTTTGAATCTTTACCTCTTGGAGGATATACAGAAAGGGTTGAATGTGGAACCTATTACAAGTACCTCATCTTTGGATGATGACAATATCTCCGTCTATTCGTTTGAGGAAGTTCCCACCAATGAAATGCTTGTGCTGGAAGTTGAGGGCACTGCAGATGGGGAATATTCCACTTTGTACACCTTCAGCATATACATCAGAGCCGACGACTGTGTGGCTGGGGGCAATGTCGTGGATTTTGCCGCCCCGGCATTGTACAGTGTCAATTACGAGGGATATGCGAATGCATTGTCTGTGGAAGCCAAGCAGGACAAGGGCCTGGTATTTGGCCAGGTGAGAGATTGTAACGGTCACAAGATACTCGGGGCTACCGGGGGCTTGAGCATTTCCAATGAGCTTCTATACTACCTGAGGGGTTACATCCCTGACGATACCATGGCAGCAACCGGATCCAGCGGATTCTTCATCGCCACAAATATAGTCCCGATTCAGGGAATCGCCTCAGCATTGGTGAGTATTGATGGAGCGTTAATTTCCCTGTGGTCCAGGCCTGTCAGGGTTTTTCCCGGTGCAGCCAGTCTTGTTTTGTTCGATAAACCAAAAGCTCCGAGATGATGTAGCCTTCCACTTCCATCTTTTCGTTTGCCAGGCGGTAACTGAAAAACAGGCACCTTACCGAAGATCGAATTTTATGGTCAGGGCATCACCGGCGTTTATGCGAACGGTCTTGCTTGCAGTTCTGCCGGTCCTGGAGCACACGACCCTGATCTTGTGAATCCCTTCATAGAGTTTTATGGGCTTGTCCAGCGGGGTAATGCCCATTGATGCACCATCCACGAAAACTTCCCCAAAGGGCTTTACAAAGGGAAGCACTGTGCCTTGTCCAAATTTTTCTCTTATAGTCTGGGCTTGTCCCGGTAAAATATTGATGGTTTTTTTCAGGGATATGCCCTTGGACTTGTTGACCAGCAGCAACTTGTGTATCCCGGCCTTGAGCTTGACTGGTCCAAGGGGAGTGGTGCCATAGGAGGTGCCATCTATGCTGACGCTGGTCCATGGCCTGGTGTCCACCTTGAGATTGCCAAACCCCTGTGTAACTGCCACCTTGGTCTTGCCAGAGCCATGGCCTGTGGTCGTCGATTTTTGCGGTTTCGGTCTTTTTCTTTTATGGACTTTTCTCTTGGGTCTCTCGGTTCGTTTTTCGGATGGTTTTTCTTTTGATTTTTGCGACGTTTCTTGTTTTGGGGTTTGAGTTGAGGCCGTGTCTTGCCCAGTGTCGGATCCCGTATGGGTAGCAAGTTCTGTTTTTTGTGGGGGCTCCTTGGCTACCACATGTTTTGATATAGGCTTGGCATTTTGATGAAGATCTTTTGCAATCTGGTTTTTGTCCCTTTGAGCCTTGGTGACGATCTTTGGTGGGCTTTGACTGTCCTGCTCATCCTGATCTGGATTTTTATTGCTCAACACAAGGAATGCAATACCCACGGCGGTGATCAGGACCAGGGAAATGATCACCATGGTCTTTTTCCATGCAGAAGCATTTTTTTGTTCTGGTGTCTTGAGTATCTCCCCGTCGTGGACAGTGTCCAAAATGCTGTCGTCGACTTCGATGGGGATCGAGGATGATTCAAGCATAGGTTTCAGCTGGGACGATGGAGTATGTTGGGTAGGCAGGTCTTGCGCATGGTCATGAACGTTTGCTTTCAGTCTTTGCGCTGTGGGTGTCCTGGCGGGAATGACAGAACCACCCTGTGCTCCTGGTGCTGCCTCCACGAAAGAGGGTCCGGAGGGAGTCAGGTTTGATGAACCAACGCCCATGGTTCCAGGTGGTAGAACATCCCTGGCAAATGAACCAAGGGTATGATTATCCACGAGGATACGCCTGTTGAGCAAAAACTCCTCCAGCGCCTGGCGCATTTGAAGTGAACTCTGGTAGCGCTTTTGGCGATTTTTCTCCAGGGCTCTGGAGAGTATTCTTACAATATCTGTGGGAATGGTTTCGTTGAAAGTCCTGGGATCTGGAGCTGGCTTTTTGACGATGGACATCATCAGTTCCAGCTCTGTGTCACCCCTGAAAGGCCTGTGACCGGTGACAAGCTCGAACAGGACTATGCCCAGGGAAAAAATATCCGACCTTCTGTCCAGCCCCCCCTTTTGTATGATCTGCTCAGGTGACATGTATGCTGCCTTGCCCTTCAGGGAGGAGGTGCGAGTCTGGTACGAGTTGCTTGCCGCCTTGGCTATTCCGAAGTCCAGAACCTTTACCACCCCATCGTAGCTCAGCATGAGGTTCTGTGGACTTACATCCCGGTGAATCAGGTTCAAGGGAGTTCCATCGGAATCGGTGAAGCTGTGTGCATACTCCAGGCCCTCACATGCATAGCTGATCACTTTTACAGCATACTCCAGGGGCATGGTGATGTTTTTCTTGCGACAGGCTTTCATCAGTTTGGAAAGTGAGACTCCGTTTACAAACTCCATGGCCAGGAAATAACTTCCTTCCACCCTTCCCAATTCGAAGATTTGGACGATGTTCGGATGGCTGAAACGTGCCACGAGTCTGGCTTCGTCCAGAAACATGGTAACGAAATCAGAGTCATCGTTCAGGTATGGAAGTATGCGCTTGATGGCAAGGTGTTTCTTGAATCCCTCGGGGCCGGAATGGCTTGCAAGAAAAATCTCAGCCATCCCCCCCACCGCGAGCTTTCGTTCCAGTACGTATTTTCCAAACTTTTCGCTCAATGGCCGATTCCCTTCTTCCCTTGGACGAAGTCTCTGGCAGGGAAGATCCTTTTTTTATAGCTGCTTAGTGAGAAGTACGCAACTTTGGCTATCCAAAGGACACGCTGTTAAAAAACATGGATGAAGCTCCAACACATTGAAAAGCAATGCCAATGGGATGACATACGCATGTCAATGTCATGACAGATGGCTTCGATTTTTTGGACTATGTACCTCCGTCCCTCATTCTACAAAGACATAACGAACTGATTTTGTTGAAATCTTGAAACCAGCTCGTGTGTGGCATGGAACATGCTAGTTAGTTGCCCGGCGGGCTGTGTTCCGCGGGGAGGATCATTGAGCTTGACAGGAATCGAACAGGAAATTTTCAGCTTGGGCAGACCTGCATCATGGTACCAGGCTGTGGTGACAAGCGAGACAAACGCTGACTTCGTCCTCAGGCTCTACCAACTGTTGCCCGAAGTTCAAAGCGTGCTGGTCATACAGGGGCCTTCTTGTGCTCCATATAAGGGTCCTCTGGGCCAGGGCGGAGCGACAGTGGTCAAGGCAGGCGGTGAATCTTTGGGATACTCCGCAGCAGCTTACCTTGCCGTAATGCAGTTTCTTCTCAGCAGTCATGTCTCACTCGATCACACGCTATTTTTTGCACCAAACGCAGATCAGGCCATAGTCAGGGCCTTGCAGGATCTCCGCTGGTTTCAGTCACGCATGATCACCAGGCTGTTGGAAAAAACGCAGAACTTCAGACCCATGACCTTTATGGACTGGACCGGGCTGTTGCTCAAAAGCCATGAGCCCATGCAGGCGCTCGAGTTCGTACATCTCATGTCTATCAGGCAGGGCCGGGATAAGGTTGCCAGGCTCGCCCTTGCTGCCCTGCTTGAAATGGACTGCGCCGATGATTTGACACTTGGATGGATAAACTTCATGCCCGTAGAAAAGAGTATCAGGAAAAGGATGGCGCGTGACGTCCAAAAAGCCATGGTCCAGGCAAAAGCCCGAGGGAAGTCTTTGCTCGAGGCCAATCTCGAGTCATTGGGTAAACACCATGAAGACATGGCAGAGGAGATTCTAAAAAGCACTCCAATGGAAAACATCTGTAGCGCAAGTTTGCCACAGGCACCTTGGCTCATAGACATAGAAACTGGCATCATCGATAGGGCGCCATATCCATTGTTGTTTCAGCGTTCTGATGGCCTGCTTCCCATTGTGAATTCTCCTGCCGATCCCCGGGGCCTCATTTCCCGTCAATACCTGCCCAAATATAAGAGCCAGGCTCCAGGTGTGATTTTCGGTTCATTGCGATCTTTCGATTCCTTGATCAATATTGGCATGAACAAGCTCGAACCAAACATGGTCAATATGGACCAACCACTTTACATAGTCGAAAGGGATCCAAGCCTGGCCAGGTTGATACTCGGAACGGTGGATCTAACGTCTATTCTTGAGCAAGACCGGGTAATGTGTTTCTTTGGGGCTGATGCTGTGGAGAAATTCACCAGAATCTTCCAGACAAACTCACGCCTGTTGCTTCCCGCCATGACGGTCTCGGTGGACCGTGATATCTCGCAATCTATCTCTTCCATTGCAGACCAACGAATAGCTGCTTTAGATGGCTACCGTTCAAAGTGGCAAGAGCTGTACCCAGAGGACTTTTCTGACAGGGTCTGTGACATCTTGCAAAATGGACAGATTGACGAATTGAAAATTCTCCTGGTTACCTCTCTGTTTTCAACCGTGGTGCAATATGTGACTGCCGACATGGCCGAGGCCTTTACTTCCCTGGGAGCTGACACCCGGATCACCATGGAACGAAATGGGAACGAAAGGTGCGATGCCAGAGAAGTGGCTAAAGACATCTACGAATATAGACCCCATTTGGTGATGATTTTAGATCACATTCGTCCGGAGTATCAGGGGCTGCTTCCCGAAAACCTTCCATGGATAGCCTGGAACCAGGATCCTCTTGCTGCTTTGTTTGACAGGTCGAATATCTCCAGGCTCGGCCCTTGTGATTTCAGCTACACCGTATCAAGCCTTTGGTCGAAGCAGTTTGCGTCCCTTGGCTATCCTCACATGGAGATCTTGCCATTTGCAGCCAACACCAGGACATATCACGCAGAACCGGAAAACACCTGTCAGAATGATGAGGTTGCCTTCATTACCAACATGGAGTCAATCGAGGATTTTTTCCCAGCTTACCCAGGGCTCCAGACCAAGCTGGTGAGGATGTTCGATGAACGCGATATCACATATGCCGATACAACAAAGATGTCCCGCCTGATTCTCGACGCACTTGGCAGCCACCCTGGTGAGGAATCTTTAGCGGCTTTGGTCAATGTCGCCACCTGGCGCCTGGAGCGTTGGTATGATCGACGCAGGGTTCTGAGGTGGCTGCTGGACGCCAAGGTGCCAGTGGGTTTGTATGGACTGGGCTGGGAAAAGGACCCTGAGTTCAGATCCATGGCTCGCGGCTGGGTCAAGCAGGGCGACGAACTTGCAAAGCTATACAGAAGCTCCAAGGCTGTCTTGCATGTAAACACCCTCATCAATACCCACCAGCGTGTGTTCGAGTGCATCAGTTCGGGGGGATTTGTGCTGGCCAGGCGCACTCCCTACGATGAATTGGATGGGGAGATTCACTCCTGTCTGGAACCAGGGCGAGAGATAGAGCTGTTTGGAAGTGCAAAAGAGCTTTCGGAAAAGCTTCACAGGGTATTGCAGGATTCAAAATGGCGCTCTGAGATCATCGCGGCAGGACAGGACAAGGTCCTTCAAAAGCACACTTATATAGCGAGAGCACGCGCCATTTTGGACGACGTGGGTGCCAGACTGTCGAAAAGGAAAGCGAGGGCAGCATGAGCGCAATACATACCTGTCTTGTGACCGGAGCAGCTGGTTTCATAGGTTCTCACCTGGTGGATGAACTGCTTCGCCGGGGCTTTCGGGTTATAGGTATAGACAACCTTTCGGCAGGAAAGCTCCAGAACCTTTCCATGTCCATGGACCATCCGGAATTCGAGTTTTGCAATCTGGACGTGGCAGATGCCCAAGCCCTGGTTCCCTTCGCAAAACGCGCCAAGTGGATTTTTCATCTTGCGGCTCTGGCTGACATCGTGCCATCCATTCAGCGTCCTGCTGAATATGCTCACTCCAATGTGGACGGTTCCTTTGGCGTCATGGAAGCAGCGCGCCTAGGTGGTGTCGAAAGAGTCATTTATGCGGCATCTTCCAGTTGCTATGGTATTCCGGACAAGTACCCCACCCCGGAGTCCGCTCCTTGTCGCCCACAGTACCCATACGCCTTGACCAAGTACCTGGCGGAACAGATCGTGATGCACTGGGGTAAGGTCTATGGCATTGGAACCGTGTCTTTGCGCCTTTTCAACGTATACGGTCCCAGGGCACGAACCAATGGGACATACGGTGCGGTGTTCGGAGTGTTTCTTGCGCAAAAGTTGGCCAACAGGCCATTTACAATCGTCGGTGACGGAACGCAAACGAGAGATTTCACTTTTGTATCTGACGTCGTAGAAGCGTTCATAATGGCGGCAAAAAGTGATCTTGATGGTCGTATAATGAATGTTGGAACCTCTAATCCGGTCTCCGTAAATACCATCGCAAAGCTGCTCGAAGGTCCTTGTGTAAACATCCCAAAGCGTCCAGGAGAGCCGGACTGTACACATGCAGACATCAGTCGGATCAATGAACTTCTCGCTTGGAGTCCAAAGGTGGATATAGGCACAGGAATAGGGATGCTTCTGAAGAATATCAACGACTTCAATGATGCTCCGGTCTGGACACCAGAGTCAATCGCAAAGGCCACCAGGCCGTGGTTCGAATACCTTGGTGATCATGCAGGTCCGCAACACAAGCACAGCCATGGGCAGGTGAGCATATGATAGACGTATCGCAGAGAGCCGACTTCATGAAATCCATCAGGTCCAGGCATGGCCTGGAGGAGATCTTAGATGGATTGGATCGCCTGAAAAACATGCGGGTCTGCGTGGTAGGAGAGACCATCATCGATGAGTACGCATATTGTAATGCCATGGGCAAGTCAGGCAAGGAACCCATGTTGGTTACAAGATTTGTGTCCTGCGACCAGCAAGGTGGAGGCGTATTGGCTATAGCCAACAACCTGGCAGAGTTTTCCGATCACGTGGAATTGGTAAGTTCTCTGGGAGAGGTGGATTCGCGCAGGGACTTTGTGGACTCGTGTCTCAAGCCTGGAATCAAGGCGACTTTCGTCTCACAGCGTAACGCTCCAACCATAGTCAAGAGAAGGTATATCGATTCGTACTCACTGGCAAAGATGTTCGGGGTCTACCAGATGTCAGAAGAAGAGCTTCAGGGCGAGGACGAGAACGAGTTTGTAGCGGTACTGAAATCGGCCATTTCTCGATGTGACCTGGTGGTGGTTGCGGACTATGGACACGGACTCATAACCCAGAAGGCAAGGGATTTGCTTATCACCATGTCGCCGTTTCTTTCTGTAAATACTCAACTCAATGCAGCCAACACTGGATATCACACCTTGTCCAAGTACCCACATGCAGATTTTGTTTGCGTCCACGAAGGAGAGCTGCGCCTCGATGCCAGGGAAGTACATGGAGACCTTCGACCCTTGATGGTATCCAAGGCGCGAAAGATGGGGCTCGAAGCCATGATGGTCACGCTTGGAAACAGGGGAACCATCTTGTTCAAACAAAAGGCGGGGTTTTTCTCATGCCCATCTTTGGCGAACAAGGTGCTCGAGAGAGTGGGGGCGGGAGATGCAGTGCTTTGTCTGTCTTCTCTGGCAGCAGCAGCAAGATTGCCACCGGACGTTATCAATCTCCTTGGAAACCTTGCAGGTGCCCAGGCCGTGGCCGTTATAGGAAATCGTGCGTCCATAAAGAAAAGTCAAATGCTTGAGAGCATAAGGCTGATCATGGGCCGTATGCCTGTGGACAAGGCTATCAGGGGAAGGGCCCTTGGGCAAAACGGAGGCTGAGTTGTCGAGACCTGCTGTATTTCTTGACCGTGACGGTGTGCTGGT
>JALVPF010000601.1 GCA_027031935.1 Myxococcales bacterium
CATCGTTGTCATAGAAAATATCTACCGTCACATGGAGCAGGGCGCCTCTCCTGTCGATGCTGCCAGATCCGGAGCAGCAGAGATAGGACTGGCCGTGCTTGCCACCACCATGTCCATAGTAGCAGTGTTCATTCCTGTGGCCTTCACCCAAGGAATAATCGGACGGATGTTTTACGAGTTCGGGCTGACAGTTGCCATGGCTGTGCTCATATCCCTGTTCGTCTCCTTTACCCTGACCCCCATGCTCTCCTCGCGTTTTCTGCTTCCCTCCGGAAACAACTTCTTCTACCGCGGCATAGAAAAAGCGCTCGACTGGCTGGATCACGGCTACCGATCCGTCATCAGTTGGGCGCTACGCCACAGGTTTTCCACGGTTGCCATTGCCATCGCCGTTTTCGCAGGCAGCCTGTACCTTGCGGGGATGATACCTGGTTCATTCATTCCATCATCGGACATGTCTCAGCTAAATGTTGTGGTGACCACGCCCACGGGTACAAACCTCTCCATGACCGACAAGATTGCCAGTCAGATCGCAGCCCGCATCAGGCGGCATAAAAGGGTGGTCTCAGGCACAGTGATGACCATAGGAGCTGATCCGCAAAAAAAGCAGAACCTGGCAAAGATTTACGTCAAGATGTTTCCCAAGGAAAAACGTTCCATAAGCCAGATGGCTTTCATGGACCAGATCAGAAAAGAACTCTCTGACACCAAGGGAGCAGATGTTGCCGTGGAGCAGGTCCCCCTTTTCGGTGGTGACACGGGGATGAGGGCTGCGAAAATCCAGTTCAATATAAGGGGTGGAGACCTCGATGAGCTGGACAGGACTTCCAGGAAGTTGCTTGCCGCGCTGAAAAATATCCCTGGCCTGGTGGATTTGGATACCACTTACGAGGCAGGCAAACCAGAGGTGTACGTCAGAGTGGACAAGGACAGGGCAGCTACCATGGGGGTAGTGACAGCCATGATCGGTCAGGTGGTAAACGCCATGGTGGGAGGCATAGAGATATCCAAGTACCACGATGCCCAGGGAGACGATATTCCCATAAGGGTGAGATTGAAAGCATCAGCCAGGCAAAGGGCTGAGCAGATCGCCCAGCTCAAGGTCAGATCCGCCATGTCAAAAAAGACCGTCTCCCTTGCAAACCTTGTTCAAATAGAACCAGGTACAGGTCCAACACAGATAGACAGACAGGCTAGACAGCGTCAGATAACGATCCTTGGGAACCTTGAAAAGGGTGTAGCCCTCGGCCCCATCATGGACAGGATTCGCCAAGTTGCCTCCAAAATCGTTCCTGCGAAGTTTCAAACCGATTTCGAAGGTCAGGCACGCATTGCCGAAGAGAGCATGGGCTATATGATGTTCAGCCTCATGCTCGCTGTGATAATGATCTACATGGTTCTTGCTAGCCAGTTCGAATCATTCATACACCCCTTTACCATCATGATGTCCCTGCCCCTTTCCGTGGCGGGCGCTCTGGGAGCCTTGCTGCTGGCAAACGAGTTTCTGTCCATGATGGCCATGATCGGAATCATCATGCTCATGGGTCTGGTGACCAAAAACGCAATCTTGCTCATCGACTATACCAACACCCTCAGGCACAGGGACGGTATGGCTCGCCGCGAGGCGCTCTTGAAAGCAGGCCCCACCCGCCTCAGGCCCATACTCATGACCACTGCTGCCATGGTTTTTGGCATGCTGCCCATAGCCCTGAGCAAGGGCCAAGGCTCTGAGATGCGCTCGCCCATGGCTGTTGCGGTCATTGGTGGACTCATCCTGTCTACACTTCTGACCCTGGTGGTGGTCCCGGTCGTATACTCTCTGCTAGATGACCTGGCGGGAATTTTCAGAATGAAAAGTTCTATACGACAAAAAGACTAATTACAGTCACCGGTCGTATCGGCACAATTTGTATCATCGAGACACTTGCAGTAATCAGTCTTGCAATCTTCCTTACACGCCTCGTCATCCAGACATCCCTGAAGACAAGTATTGAAAGTAGCGCCACATTCTGTTGCAGCCTGTGTATCACATACCGTGCTACCGCAAGCAGCATATGCAAAGATACCGGAAAATACGAAAAGCGCCATTAACAGGTTTTTCATCGTGTTTCTCTCCTTTTCAAGCTTGTTGTTTTTATAACACTTGGATATTGCAGGAGGATAACACGGTCAAAGCAGTCTACACAAGCCTGAATCCCCACCTCGCTTGCGATCCTACCTTCCGCCAAAGGGAAAAGCGATTTCGTCGCAACGCCAGCAGCCCTGCTCACGCAAATCCTTGTCCGGGTCCACGTCCTTGTCACACAACCAGCCGTTGCCTTCCATGTCCTTGAAGAACCTCATCGGTCTCGCAGGCTTGTGGGTCTCGGTGGAAGCTTCCTGTCTCTTGTCGTCACTCATGTCAATCTCCTTTCGGAAAAGGTTTCTATTCAAACACACTGAACACAAGATGCAGGCTGCATGCCAATGTTTGGAACTCCTTCAAATACGGGGCTTTTTCCAAATCTGATGGCTACCAGACATGCCTGGGGTCTCAGAAATGCGACCCACATACGCCCAGACAGTGGCAAAAGCGCTACTCTTTTTCATAGATGCTTGTCGTGCTTCTGCCATCCACGTCGGGCAAGGAGATTCCAAGCCTCTTTATCTTCCTGAAAAACGTTGACTTGTGAACACCTAAAACCTTGGCTGTTGCAACCC
>JALVPF010000602.1:0-4276 GCA_027031935.1 Myxococcales bacterium
GTACCACGTCGAGGCCTCACCTTACCGAAAAAGATTCCGCAGCATCGACACAGAGATCGCAAGCGAGGTGGGAAATCTTGGTTTCAGGTGTCAGCCTGGTTTTACTTGCAGTATGCCTGCTGGCCATTTCCTGTTCAGACACATCATCAAACCAGAATGACGATGCAAATACGCTGACAGACGCGGATGGAACAGGGGGTACAGATAGTGGAGCAGATGCAGGTTCCGACCACGGCTCAGATCCCGGTTCAGATCCGGGTGCAGATCCAGGTGCAGATCCCGGCCTTGGTGATGCTCACGACGCTGGAGCAGATCCGGATTCTGATGCAGGTGCTGACCAGGCTGACGACCAGGGCGATGCAGAGTACGAAGATGGTGCTGACGAGTCAGGAGACAGTGGAGGCGACAACGCACAATACGATGGCGGTTCTGATACGGCTGGGGACGATGGAGGGCAGCAACTGCCCCACGGTCTGCAGTGGGTCAGAACCCATGCCATGTTCATAAGTGGCCTGACCGTGTCCATGGGTCAGCCACCTGCAGACTTCGTAAACGACTACTTCGATGGATTTCATGCCAACGCGGTACATCTCTGGCAAAACGGCCTGCCAACGGAGATGAACGGATGGCAGGCAGCCGCAAATCCTGCCTTCAGGTGGGTGTCGTGGACCTTACCTGACGGCACGAGTGGAGATGGGCACCAGTTGGCAGGAGGTTACGGCTCCAATCCGCCTGGACGCATAGGATACCAGGTCAGCGACGAGCCCCTGGACATGGATGATCTTTATGCCATTCAGTCCGGGTGCGAGGCTCTTCGGCAGCACGATCCTGACGCTTTGATCATCGTCAACTTCTCAATCAGCTCGGACCAACTGGATGAGATGCTGGACTATTATGGTGAGCACATGGACGGTGATGTCATCTGCTATGACAGGTACACCCGTTCAAATAAAAGTTATGGCACCCTTCAAAAATTCAGACAGGCGGGCCTGGCGCAAAATCGCCCATACTGGCGATACATGAACTCTTACATGGGAGCTGACCTGGAGTTCAGGCACTCAGAATCCGACCAGCGATGGGATGCGTTTTCAGGCCTGGTCTTTGGCTATACGGGTCATACATGGTTCATTTACCAGATCCGGGAAAGTCATGATCTCAACCCTGTTCTCTTCGAATATAACGACTCTTTTGACGCGCCCAAGACTGAAAATTGGGCGGTTCATGCACAGATAAACCTGGAGCTTGCCAACCTGGGACGTTCGATTACACAGTTGACAAGCACAGACGTCAGGTATGTACCGACCCTGGACTGGTACCTGCCTGCCGGAATGACCAAGTGGGAACCAGGCGCTGGAGGAGATGTTTACATCACCGGTATAGAGAAGGCTCCTGGACAAATTGCACTGGAAATGCTGGTGGGTTTTTTCACCGACGACACTGGTGAGATATACGTAATGGTCCAAAACGTACGGCACGAACACGGAGACTTCCCTATCAACCGCTCCGACCCTGGTACTATCAGGATCTCCTTTGATTTCAGCACAGCTCCCCCGGGCCTGGATAAAGGGTCAGTGCTCAGCCTGAACAAGGTTACAGGACAGGTGGAGAACATACAGCTTACGAGCAACGATGGGGACACCGGCTACCTGGATGTCACCCTGGATGCCGGGGATGTGTTTTTCTTCAAGTATGCGGACGGGGCACCCTTTGCACTTGGCCCCTGAAATCGTTTGGAAGGGACTTGATCCAGCCTTGGTGCCAATTCTCCAACTTGACTTTCAAAATATCCATGTTATTTTGTAAACATGATTAGAAGATGGCTGAAAATCCCGGATGACCGGAGTTCTTTGTTGTTGGGACCCAGACGGGCAGGCAAGACCAGTCTTTTGAAAATGCTCTTTCCTCAAATCCCCTACCGGACCCTTGATGACTACGATCTTTTGAACCTGGCCAGACGGGATCCCAAGGGCTTTTGCAGCTTTGCAAAGGAAAAACTCATCATCGACGAGATACAGCGTGTGCCGCAACTCCTCATCGCGGTCAAGTACGCCATCGACGAAGAAAAAAAGGTAGTGCTCATGATAGGGTGCAGTTCGCTGGGTCTTGAGTCCAGCGGTGCCGAGACCCTGGCGGGAAGAGTTCGCCTGCTGGAATGCCCCACCTTCTGCTGGGGAGAGGAAAAGGGGCCTCCAACTCATCGAAGCTTTGAGATGCCAGCCGATCCGCTGGAAATAAAAGAGGCGGATCGCGCCATGCGACAAGCGATGATCTTCGGGGGCTTTCCCGAGGTCATCGTCGCCCAGGATGAAGAGACAAAAAAAGAAATCCTCCGCAACTACAGGGACACCTATTTCACAAAGGATTTGCTACTGCTTTCGAATATTCAAAACGCTGACGGACTGATGGCCATCCTGGCCTATCTGGCCATATCCCTTGGCTCCCACATTGAGATCTCCAACGCTTCCCACGAATGCGGGCTAAGCCAGCCAACTACAAAAAAATACCTCAATGTACTTTATTCGTCCCGGCTGGCTTTCAAGCTCTATGGTTACCAGTACGGTCCAGCAAAAAGATTTACTCGGGCGGCCAAGACCTACTTTTCCGACTCGGGTATACTGAAGGCCCTGAACATCCATGTCTCAGAAGGACAAATCCTGGAAAATTTCGTCATCTCGGAGATCGAGAAACGCCGCAAACTTGGCGCCATAAAGTGCGATCGGCTCTACTACTATAAATCCGCAGGCGGTGCCGAAATCGACCTAATCATGGAGACTCCTGCACAGACCCTGGCCATAGAAATCAAGCAGACCAAAAAACCGGTGGCAAGAGATGTTCGACACCTGCAAAAATTCGTTCATGCCGCAGAAAAACGAAGGGGCATCCTTCTTTACACGGGCACCGAGCCAGGCCGCATCCAAGACATAGAGGTCCTGCCCGTACAGCACCTTTACCGGGCATTGTGACATCATTGTGGTAATGGCGAGGCCCCTCTCTGCCAACAATAGTGGGACATTCACCCCGATAGAAAACAGTGGGCATTGAGGGCGAGGGGCTTGTTACAGATTACGAGACAAGAAGGCTGGTTGCTCTATGGAGACCACCTCCGGGGAGACGAGGTACATGCGTCATTGGGTGTTATAGCGGTTCTTGAACACCTCGTAAGTCGGTTTCAAGACCGGCTCTGAGTTTTCATCCAGGTAGATAAGTGCGCTATTGGCATGATACGCGCCTGTCTCGATCAACTGAAAGTAGTATGCCTTTGGTATTTGCAAGCCAAGTATGGTGTCCAGGTAATGCCTGAGTTCGCTTGCCTGGTATTCCAGATCTGCTCTTTTGGGGTCGTTGGGACTAGGCCCCCCAAACTCCGAAACATATAAGGGCTTGTCTGTAAGCGTCCTTAATATGTTCACATATTCGTCCCAATTGTCGTAATCGTCGTACAGATGAATGTCTACAGCGTCGTATTTCGCATTGTTCAGCGCGTATATCAGCTTGTTGTACGGACCCTCCATGGCCTGGCAAAATTGTTGCTTCTCCTCGTCATCCAGGTACTGCCCCTTGAAGTAGACTTTTTCCAGATAATTTGGATCTGAGGCCGATAATTTGCAGCTGGCAGCATATTTCATGGGATTGGAGGTGATTGCCCCCAGAACAACCGTCGTGTCAGGCGAATTGGCCTTGGTTATCTCGTAGAGCCAATTTGCGTACTCGACGTAATCGTACTCGTCGCCCACGAAGTGACTGCCAGTCCACTCATTGCCAAAAGCAATCTCCGTCAATCTATCAGAGTACCTTTTGGTGATGGCGTCCAGGTAGGCCTTGAAGTCATCGGTATACTCCGGCTTGATCACGCATGAGAATTCATCGGGTACTTTGTCGGCTTGCGTAGTGTCGCAGTACCAAGCAACCGATCCGTCGGAGTTCAGGCCCCAAGGGGTTATCCGCAAGAACATCTTCGCATCTGTAGCATCGAGAAAATCAACCATCACATTGTCCATACCACCCCATTTGTATGAAGAATCTCGGGTTGCTTGTCTCACGTTCCACATCTCGAACTTTGTCACACGCTTCAAATTCAGGTCGATTATTCTCTCTGCAGAATAGGTCAGAGCTTGGGTTGTTTTCGTCATCGGGAATATCCCGAAATCTGTTCGTTCTCCGGATGCTTGGCAGGTGAAGTCAGGCTCAACGCAAACATAGCCGCCAGGGCAATCGGTGTCGGTCTTGCAGTCGTGGCCTCTTTCGATCCGTGAACAGCCAGTCAAACAAATGAGCG
>JALVPF010000602.1:4286-8155 GCA_027031935.1 Myxococcales bacterium
GTTGTCAAACACAAAATCTCCATCCCTTCTCAAGTGACAAAGGACAGCTTGTTCACGCCGGCAGCAAATTCCAGAGTCATAGAAAAGGAGAGCAAGAGATGTGACATATCGATCTTCCTGATTCCTGTAATTCCTTGTCTTTGGGACCTCAACGGGCAGCCAATCGCGGAAAAGATCGCAAGCGAGGTGGGAAATCAGGGCCTACTTGCCTCGCTTGGCTTCTTCCTTTTCCAGATCATCAAAGGCCTTGGCAGCATTGGCTCGCACGTAATCACGCAGCTTGGCGTCCAGTTCTTTCTTGTTCGCCAGCAGATCCTTGATGGACTCCAGATCGAGGGCCATCAAGATGTAGATGGTTCCATCGGCTGGATCACGCCAGGTGTTGGCGAGCTGAGCGCCGTTCAGATCACCGATGGAGATGGTCTTTTGCACCTGCAAGACATCTGCTTCGTAGCTTTCCTTACTCATGTCTCCGGCACTGGTAGAGCGGGCATAGTCCTTCATCATGTATGCGATATAGGTATTGAAGATTTTCAAAATCGCTGCTCTGGCACGGTTGGCAGCCCTGTCTCGCTGCATGCTGATATCCATCATCTTTGGTGCAGAGCCTACTCCGTAGAGGATCTTGCCGGTCTTTGCCGTGACGGCACCGCTGCCTCCAAATACCCATGCAGGAGCCTGAACCTGTTTGGGGTTGTATAGTGGTTGTTTCTCCGGAGGAGGAGGATTGTTGTTGCCGGTAACGCAGCTTGTCGACAACAAAGAGCATAGCAGGCCAAGAGACAACATTGTTGCGAGTGTTTTCATCTTGTTTCCGATCCTTGTGAGGGTTGACTATGAAATGGAATTTATATGCAAGCGCTTGTCAATTCAAGCCATAGCTCATAATCTTGCATGTGCCGATGACATCACCACAGGATGGTCGCCCAATGAGACGAATGTGCATTTATACAGTGACACGGTCCATGCTTTATTAAACGAAGAACAACAAAGGAGCAACATGCCGACTGTTGTCACCCATGCAGTGGTGGGACTGGCCGCCGGAACCGCCGTATCAGGACAAAAGATGCCAGCCAGGTTCTGGGTACTGAGCGCGGTTTGCCCCATGTTGCCAGACCTTGACGTGCTGGCATTCGTTTTCAAGATTCCCTATGCACATCCGTTTGGACACCGCGGGTTTTCCCATTCCTTGACCTTTGCCCTGATTGTGGGTCTCTTGGTCACAATCGTATTTTTCAGAAAAGAGAGACTGCGCCCCAAGCGTTTCATGCTGTTGAGCTTGTATTTTTTCCTGATCACGGCAACTCACGGCGTCCTGGACGCCATGACCAATGGGGGTCTGGGTGTCGCCCTGCTGGCGCCTTTTGATAACACCCGCTATTTCATGCCCTGGAGACCCATACAGGTTTCACCCATCGGCATTAGAAGATTCTTCTCCCACTGGGGGCTGATGGTGGCGCTAAGTGAGTTGCTGTGGGTCTGGACTCCGTCCATTGTTATTGTCGCCATCGTGAAGTGGGTGAAAGGCAAAAAACGCCTCCGTCCCTATTTTGAAAAGGTCATTCGGTAAAGCTTTCCTCTTCTGCCTGCATCGAGGCGACCGGATTTTGTGGCAATAATGAGCGCATCATCAAAAACGCGAAGTTTGACACCGGCCTGATTGTCGAACTTTCTAATCTTGGTAAAAGTACCATCTGCGAAGTCATACCGATACAGTTCACTTCCCTGACCTGCTGCCTCGCAGTTATTCCAGCAATCGGTTGAGGTCAATAAATAAAGGTATCCCCTGTAAGCACCTATGGCGTGGAATCCTGCCACCGGACCGGTGGCCACATCACGTTCGTCGCTGCCATCATATTCCACAATGATGTTCCCGTCCCTGAGCCCATAGATTTTGTCATCATAGGAAATGAGGTAACTTTTGATTCCGTTGTAGGATTGCACGAGGGACCAGTTATCCCCTGTTTGGCTGGAGTAGATATTTGTCTGGGTATAGTTCGTAGTATAGGCGTTTTTATACACTCTTCCGTCAAGCTCGGGCTTGCCCTCATAAACGATACGCGCAGGGTCTCCCACTGGAGGCCAGCTCGATGCATTCAACTCGGTAAAGGTTGCACCATCTGTTGTTTTCCATAGGCTGGGACCCTTTGTTGCACCTGAAAAGCGAGTAAAAGTCGCAAACAGGGCGTTGTTCTTTGTAAACACGCCTAAACCCAGATTGTTCTCAGGTTCGGTAAATACTACCGCAAAGTTGGATCCATCCGCTGAGGCAAATAGCTTGTTTCTATTTTCCGTAATCGCGTACAGCTTTCCGCTGAATGCCTCCAAGTCATATACGGATTCCCCTGCATCCAGGGCCGCTTCCTCTTTCCATGGAGGGTAGCTATAGACATGCACGGTTCCGGGATTGTATGTTCCAGCGTAGAGCTTACCGTTGAATTCACCTAGACTGATAAATCCCACATCAGAGGTTGAGCCGATTTCTTCGAACACCTCATGACCAGGATCTGAATCGTCGGCACCAGCATCAGTACCGGCGTCAGCAGCAGAATCAGCACCAGCGTCGGTTCCATTGTCAGCACCCTCGTCGGATCCCTGGTCCGCTCCAGCATCATAAGCAGCATCACCATCTGAACTCTGCCCATCATTTGCGTCCACGCCCCCATCCTCGGCACACTGACAGCTACCCCAAACCTTGTCATCCAGGCATTGCTGCCGGCCGGTGGTTCCATCCGCACATGAACAGTCCTGCTCGGAACCTGGTTCGCATTCTGAGGTTGACGAATCATCGCTGCAACCAGACGTCGAGAAAGAAATACTAAAAAATGCAGCAAACAAAATTGTAGTATATTTCAAAAACATGGCTATTTTCATCTTGTCGCTCCCACATGTATGCTGGCCTATCAGGATTAGAACTACCGCCATAGAGGATATTTTATTTTTTAATACGCCCAAATAGACAACCCGTCGTCCCGGGAAAGACCTGCGGGAGACGGGTTGTCATTTCAAACAGTGGAGCTGACGCGAGTCGAACGCGCGACCTCTAGAGTGCGATTCTAGCGCTCTCCCAACTGAGCTACAGCCCCGTCAGTGGTGGGGAATCATGCACAGCCTTCGTTATTTCGTCAAGGCTTTTTTGAATCCTGGTGTTTTGGCATCGCCGTACCAGCGGGGAAGGAGCACAAGCGAGCTTTTGAAAAAGACATCGCGGTCGTGTTAGGTTTATCACCATGACACGGTATCTCCTTATTGTTATGATGATTATGACTTCGGCTCCGGCTCGTGCCAACTGGGACGTGGAGTTGGAAGCGCTCACCGATGTGCCCATTCAAAGCGGCGTTCATGCAATCGTAGAGACCCCCGGAAGGTTCCGTCTGAGTACTACCCTGGGCTGGCTCCCGGGCGCGTACGTAAGGCTCATCAACGCGGTGGTGGTGGCCGCGGGAGGTTACGACGAATCCACTGCCGAGCTGGTGGAGCACTCCCTGCAAAACTCCCTGGTGTGGAGAATCCATGCAGGTTGGCGACCTTTCGAGAGTCTGGGACTGTATTTCGAGGTGGGTTATGGAATCGCGGCTCTGGGAGGAGGCATCAACTCAGAAGACATCCTGACTCTTGCCACCGGCATTTCCCCTCCGTCCACCGAGCCCACCCGCACGAGGACATACGACATCAGCTCCACTCTTCACATGATCGATGCAGAGATCGGCTGGGGGTTTTCTCTCTGGAGAGGCCTGACGCTAAGAGTGGCGCTGGGCTTTGCAGGGACCATGGCTGCATCGACTTCCGTCGAGCCCGCCTTCCCGGTGATCATCCCGCAGGTGGTGGACGGCTTTACGAAACCCACCGAAGACTACCTGAACAATATC
>JALVPF010000603.1:0-1028 GCA_027031935.1 Myxococcales bacterium
GAATACAAGTCAAGGGGACTATTGCAAACTATGGAAGCATTTCTTGACCCGACACAAGTGGATTGTTAGCTTCTGCTTCGCAGGAGGACACAATGGAAAAACACGAGATGAATTTTACGATTTACCTTGAAGACACCGATGCCCAGGGGATTGTATATCACGCGAATTATCTTCATTTTTTTGAGAGGGCCAGGACAGAAATCCTGCGAAAACTGGGAATTGATCCGGGCAGGCAAGGCGATGGCAATGAAAGATTCGTGGTACACCAGGTAAATATAAAGTACCTCAAACCAGCGCTCCTCGATGACAGGATAACAATTTCGAGTTCGTACAAACGAGAATCTGACTACCGTCTCTCATTTGACCAGCAAGTTGTCAGAGAAGGAACCAAGGGTCCCCTGATCCAGGCAGAGATTCAACTCGTATGCATCAATGAGCGTGGAGAACTGACCGAGTTACCTGCTGTTTTCAAGCCATAAGAATCCCGGGAGCCACTTGTCACGGCAATTGGTTCTAGCAAAACAATCTTGTACTATCGTGTTCTCAATCGTCCAAGGTTTTTCTAACCAGTTCGAACAATGCCTGAAGTGTAAAGGGCTTGTTCAGTAGGTTTATCTGAGAGACATCAATCCCAAGCTTCTTCATGGTATCTTCACTGTAGCCAGACATGAACAGGACCTTGAATGAAGGGTCTTTTTCCCATATCTGTTCTGCAAGCTTATAACCGGACTGTCCAGGCAGGACAACATCCGTCAGCAACATTTTGAAATCATTACCAGATTCGAAAATTTCCTTCGCTGATTCAGCATCCTTGGCAACGACCAGGGAATAACCTTTTCTGGTCAAAGCACGCAAAGCGAACTCTCTGACCATTTCTTCGTCTTCAACCAGGAGAATTTTTTCATGGCCTGCATGCACCTGCCTCTCGGAGTTTTCCATCTTTGGAGCATCCGGAGCATTCTTCAGAGGAAGAAATACCTTGGCCCTTGTCCCAAGGCCTTTTGCAGATTCCATCCTGAACATTCCAC
>JALVPF010000603.1:1038-2651 GCA_027031935.1 Myxococcales bacterium
CACCGTGCTGCTCCACCGCCTCCCTGACCATAAACAAGCCTAATCCCGTTCCTTCATCTTCCTTTGTGGTGTAGAAGGCCTCCAGGGCAGCTGACTTCTCATGGTCGTCCATTCCAATGCCTTCATCCGCCACCTCGATACAAACATACAGATTTTTTCCATCAACGGCCTGTTCGGAAAACTCCTTCAAAAACTCTTCTTCACTCACTTCATATACAGACAAGGTCAGAGTGCCGCCTTGTTTCATGGCATCAACAGCGTTATTGACCAGGTTTACCAGGACCTGTTCCATCAACATCCTGTCAACCTGAATCACTCCATGTATGTCATCGATAGATTCTTCCAGTTTCACATTGTTCCGTAAAAAACGATTCAACATTGACAGACTGTTGTGTACCAATTCGAACGGGGAAATAATCTCGGGTACCGATTGAGGATTTCGGCTATAATATAGAAGCTGCTCAACCAGGCGTCTCCCACGCCTTGCTGCGGTGACAACTTCTTTCATGTCCAATGCATCATCGGAGTTTTCATCCATGCTATCTAAGGCCAAGCGGCCATATCCAAGCATGACGGTCAGAAGATTATTGAACTCATGGGCAACGCCACCAGCCAAACGCCCCAGTCCCTCCAGTCTCTGGGATGTAAGTAACTGCTGTTCAATTTCAAGTTCTCTTTTGAGCGCATCATTTCCATTTCTTAATGCAGAGACTGCCAACTGTTGTTTCGTTTCAATCAAATCCACGAGTTTTGCAGTCAAATAGTAAGATACACCAACTGAAGTTGCAATTATCAACCAGCCTGCCAGGCGACCTCCCGGCATGGAATAGGGAGGAACTGTATCCGGGATCAACACGGCGACGGGAATATAGCCTTTTGATTCCAGAATAAGCAGCACTGCATAAGTCGACGATATTACAATGACTGACATCAGACCAGTTCGCCAACCACGATGAAGGGTGTAAATCACCACCAGGGTACCAAACAAGGACAAAAGAGTTGATGTCTGAAGACCTGTTGCAAACGAAGCCCAAAACACGAGTGCAAGGTCGAAAACAAAGAATGAATTCCCAGTGACAATTGAGGTTATGCCTCTCTTTTCTCTATACAGGGCGAATGAGGAGAACAAAAAATATGTCAGCAGAGGAACGAGGTATGGAAGAACAAAGTCTGCAAAAAAAATTACGACCAATGACAATACCACAGAGACTGCAATTCTCGAGTATGCCAATATCAGATGATGTTGCCTGCCAAATAGCTCGATGGCTTTTGTTATTTTCATTTCTTCGTTCAAATGTATGCTCCAGGCCATTCGGGAATCGCAGGTAGAAACAACCTGATGGTGGTCCCCATTCCCTCTTTGGATTCAGCTCTTATCTCACCATCATGCTGTCTTGCTATTCCATACACGACTGAAAGACCAAGTCCGCTTCCTTCTCCCTGGGCTTTGGTTGTGAAGAAGGGTTCAAAAGCCCTGGAATGGACTTCTCTGGACATGCCGACTCCATTGTCAGAAAAAATGACTTCAACATAATCACCTGGAGACAGTGAAGGAGGTTTGTTCGTATCCCCTTCTTTAAAATACCGCTTGATGGTCTTTATTGTAATTATTC
>JALVPF010000604.1 GCA_027031935.1 Myxococcales bacterium
GTGTCCGAAGGCTCGCCTGTGTGTATATGTAACGACGGATACCATGCAGATGGATTGAGCTGTATTGCCGACGTATACCCGTGCGAAGGAGTGACCTGCTCCGGGTTCGGCACGTGTGAAAATGTTGGAGGACATGCGCAGTGTAATTGCCAGGAAGGTTACCATTCACAGGGGCTTTCCTGTGTGGAAGATCAAGCTGGCGCGGATTGTCAGACGTCTGCAGGCATTTTGTGTAAAGGTGAGTTGAATATGTTGGGAATAAATGGTGAACGATATATGGTTCACATTTATCCCGGCACAACACATGTCTGGACCATAAGACCGGAAAACAGAGACAGCTTTGAGAACATCGTGTTCGACTATTTGACTAATTCCATGACTGCTTCCGTAAACACTGACTTTTCTGTCGATTCGAACCGCGAATCATGCACAAAGCTTGTCAGATCTGGCAATATTTACCTAAATGTCCAAGAAGTTCCTTTTCAGTGCCTCGTAAACGCTAATGATACGCTTTTTTTACGAATTACGAGCGATGAGGTGGGAGACTACAGTATTTTTTGGTAACTCCCGCTTCCGACATCACCCCTAGGTTCCATAGGTGCCCAAACCCCGTCTCCAAAAACCGTCCTAAAAACAAGCGGCAGGTGCTTGAAACGTCTCTTTCCCTGTTGTAGTGATCGGACATGGACTCCGGGAAAAAAGATGAACTGGTTCTTGCCAAGCTCGATGAGATCGAGTCAGAGATGAAGAGGATCCATTTCTGGTCGGCCGAACCCTCGGAACTACAGGTTGCACACTACACCGAGGCCCCCACCTTCGAGCTCTGGCTACAGTGCGTGTTCATTCCAAACGCGAGGACTGCTGCAGCAAAGGGTGAGTATCCTGCAAAGAGCCAGGTGGGCATGATGGCCATGCGTCAATACGATTATCACGATTATATCGAAGAAGCCCAGGGATTGCTGCAACTACTCATGGAGTTTGATAAAATCATAGAGTCCCGTCCAAAACCAGGCAATGGAGAATAAGGGATGGAGGGGGCTCCAAAGCGGAATCGTTTTCCTCAATAACCCTGCTAACACTCATATTGCAAAAAGGACATTCCATAGAAGATGAGTATCACGAGAGATGGGCATCAACAAGCATGAGGTCACAGGCCCTGCTTTTCTCTTGGGTACAACTTGGCAAAAGCCAGCATCACGATCTTATATGTCACAAACGCAGGGACGAGGCCATAGACCATCACCCTCATGGGCACCATCAAAATGCCCAATGCGAAGACGGTAATTCCATGGGAGGACAAATCGGGAGAGATGAGCCCCTGTGTTCCTGCGGTGGCCACAAAAACCCATTTGAGCACGAAATATATGGCAACTGACACAATCTGCCACTTGAATAGCTTGAAGACCGAGCTGGCAGAAGATGCAGCATGTTCATAATCAGCGTGTTCGCTCATGGCGCAAGCTCCGGTCCTGAGCTCAACATGGCCAGGAGCAGGGCATTTCCTATGGGCCCACCCGTGGAAAACACAATGTGCCCTTTTACGGACGCAGGCACACCAAACATCATGGCCGTTGTCAAAAGAGCGTCGAAAGATTCCCTGTGAGCAGGATCGCGTGCCAGGGCCAGCGCAAAACCAGTGGCAGCCACCGAGACTCCAAACAACACAGGCCCGCTGTCCACATCCCCCTTGCCACTGAAGCCTTTTGCATACTCGCGCACAGCACCAAAACCGGAAAATGTCACCACGTGGTCCATGACACTCTTTGCCAGTTGCTCCCTGATGCCCCTGTCTGCAAAACCAGCAAAATACGCACCCAGCGCCGTGCCCGAACCACGGGGCGCGTCCTTTGGCTTTCCGGTTCTAGCGTCCATGCGCTGGTATACATAGCCGCTGGGCTGGTGGATTTGATATCTTCGTACGGCTTTTTTCCAGTGAGCCAGGACCGCTGAGTGGTCTTTTGCCGTGACCCGTGCGTGCAGGGCTATGGCCCCTGCACAGGCCGCAACATCGGTGGGATAAGCCTCATGGGGATATGTCTCAATGAGACCATAAGGTGCCTTGGCCAGCCTGCGTATAAAAGCCCGTATGAGTCGATCGTGAGATTCTGTGAGCTTTTGAGGCAGGGGCGCTCCCACGTAGCGTGCCATTCCTACAGCCAGTGCCGCATAGCCCATGTAGGCATGCCCATGGTCACCGGCCAGGGATTCCATGGCGTCCTCTCCATGCCATGCCCTGCTTCCAAAGGAGCGCATCTCGGGCAAAAAACACTTTTGCGCTGCCCGAGAGATGGTGGGTAGGTATCGCTTTTTCAGCTCAGGGTGCGCAAGCACCACCTGGCCCAAGCCCAGGACCACCATCTGGTGAGTGACAAGGGCCCATTCGCCAGAGAAACGATTGCCGGACTTTTTGGCCCTGGATTCGTCGTCACTGGATTCGAAGTCCACCAGGTAGTCGGCGAGACTTTGCTGTGTCTTTGTGTCTGCGGCAAACCATGCTTCGGCAGACAGAGCCATTGTCCATGGAGTGAAAAATCGAAACACCAGCAGGCTGATGAAAATCGCCACCACGTGCCTCCACCATTTGTCAGGTTCAAAATGAGCCATGTTTTCCAACAGGATCTCGAGGAACCCTGCTCCTTGGTGATC
>JALVPF010000605.1 GCA_027031935.1 Myxococcales bacterium
GCACAGAACAGCGCTGCGGAGTGGCGTTCGACCAGTGCTGTTCAGCGGGTCAGATCTGTTACGGCTCTCAGTGTACCACTCCCCAGGGTCAATGCAGCCTCCAGACAGATTGTCCTGATAGCTACATCTGCGAAAGAGAACTGGGAATCTGCATCGAAGAATCCGTGCTGGGCGATTGCCTGTATCACCCTCCGGTGGGCCAGTTCAATCCCGTAATGGAGTGCCGCTGGACTCCTGATCCAAACGGATTCTCCCCCGTGAGAAACGACGTTGTCATGGCCCCGGTTGTCGCCAACCTTACCGATGACAACGGCGACGACAAGACCGACACATTCGATACTCCGGACATAGCATTCATCACTTACGACTACGAGGGAGATGGATGCTGCAACGTAAATGGCACCTTGAGAATCGTCTCGGGCAAGTGCAGGCAGGATGGCTCGATGAATACCATCTTTTCCCTAAAGACTCCCCATCTGGACAACTCGGGAGGCCTGGCCATAGGAGATCTGGATGCAGATGGAGTACCGGAGATCGTGGGAATGCTGAACAACAGCGGCAACCCGCAGGGCACGGTGGCCTTCAGGAGAACCGCTGACGACGGCAGTTCCTGGGAGGTAATGTGGAGGAACGACACCTACCCCACCTGGAACGTACACACTCGTGGCGGAACCCAGCCTGCACTGGCGGATATCAACGCAGATGGTCACCCTGACGTAATTGTAGGCAACGTCGTGCTCAATGGAATAGATGGCCACCTGCTCTGGGATGGGCTTGTGACCAGCGGTGGGACCGGCGGAATAGGCAACAACGCGTTTTTAGGCCCTGTGAGCACAGCGGCTGATATCGACCTGGATGGCGATATGGAGGTGCTTGCGGGAAACACATGCTATGGTCCCGATGGCACGGTGGAGTGGACTTTCAACTACACCACCAACAACTCACCCTGTGGAGGCAAACTACCTTGTGATGGTTATACAGCCACCGGAAACTTCGACTCCGATCCTCAGGGAGAGGTGGTCATAGTAAGGCGGGGAGAGGTGTTCGTGCTGGAGGACAACGGAGATCTAAAAGCCCGCATTCCCATCCCCACCGACGACTGTGACAACAACGAGAGCGGGCCGCCCACCATAGCCGACTTCGACGGTGACGGGCAGCCCGAGATCGGAACAGCGGCCGCTGATTTTTACGTGGTTGTGGATCTGGAATGTGACACGGATCCCTTGCCCGCCAAATGCCGCCAGCGTGGGGTACTTTGGGCTGTACCAAACAACGACTGCTCTTCCAGGGTTACCGCTTCGAGCGTTTTCGACTTCGAGGGCGACGGCAAGGCAGAGGTAATCTACGCCGATGAGCGGAACTTCAGGATCTTCGATGGACTGGACGGGACAATCCTTTTCGATGATCCCACCCACGGCTCTCACACTCGGCTTGAGATGCCCGTGATCGCGGACGTGGACAACGACGGAAATGCGGAGGTGATCATCGCTGAAAACAGCTATAACGATGGCAATCCCGGGGTGGACGTATGGGGAGACAAGGACGACAATTGGGTGTTTACCCGCCGTATATGGAACCAGCACTCCTACCATGTGTCCAACGTAAGTGAGACGGGCCAGGTTCCCACCTATGAAGAGCCCAACTGGTCCCAGGGACACCTGAACAACTTCAGGCAGAACGTGCAGGGCGAGGGTCTGTTCTGGGCACCAGACCTGTTGATTATCAATCTGGACGTGGTCTGCGAACTCGACCTGTCCATCTACATCAGCTTCGATCTCATGAACCAGGGCAGCAGGATGGTCCCTGAAGGCACCCATGCCACCATATACGTAAACTCCGATCCCATAAAAACCCTAGCCACAAGCATGTCGCTGTTGCCGGGTCAACTGGAGCACTTCGTGTTTCAGTGGGAACTGCCGGAGGAATTGCGCAGGGAAAATTTTGACGTGAAGGTCACAGCTGACGACATTGGAGACGGAACGGGCGAACACAACGAATGTGAAAACGGCGGTGAGGACAACAACACTGCAGAGCTGACATCCATACAGTGTGGTGGCGTAGACTAGGCAGACTAATCAATGAGATCAGGAGAAGCTCTGTACGTGAAGCAATACTTCCACCAGGTCATAGTACGATCGAGACGAAACGTACTTGCGGGGCGAATCATCTCATGGTTCTTCGACGCCCTGGTTCTTTCGTTCCTGTCCATGGTGGCCTTTGCCACATGGTCCCAGAGTGCGGGTCTTGGCGCTACTACCTGGTATTTTTTCTCAATCTCTCTGCTGACGATTTTGATCATCATGTTGGTGTTTGAAGCCCGGAAAGGCACATCCCTGGAAGATGTAGCCGAAGCGCTGGACGAACAGCTGGGATTCAAGGACAGACTTTCTAGCGCCTTGGCATTTGACAAAAGCCACAATGCAAACGAATTCATGTTGGCTCACATTGAGGAGACCAACGAGTTTGTTCGAAAGCACCCGGATGCCCACCTCCCCTTGGCATGGCCCAAAAGGACAAAAGCCTACGCTCTGTTTTTAGCCATAGTCCTGGCATCCTTGCTTCCCCATGAGCAGCGCGCCAGGATACAAAAAGCTGACAGACAGGCAAAAGTCCAAAGGCAAGAAAGCGAGGCCATGAGAATAGTCG
>JALVPF010000606.1:0-16444 GCA_027031935.1 Myxococcales bacterium
GTTCCACCGTACCATACTTGGAAATGCTCTTTGGTGATGACTCCACCGCCTCCGCAGCCCCTGTTACCGAGTCCCGGTCTACCAGTCCGAGGTTGAACAGAGCCAGTGACAACTGAAATCCACCCTTGACCGGTACTATTCTGGACCCAAAGGCTGAAAATTGTTCCGGTGAAGAATTCAGCTCCAGATGTATGAAACATTTTTCCACGCTGCCATGTTTGGCCGGGAGCCTGGTGAGCATTTCGTGAATAAGTTGCCTGTCGTCTTTTTGCACTCCCGAGCGTTCAAGCCGGCTTTCCATTTCTCCAGAGGAGATCTCAGCGTTGATGGCAGAGGCATAGAGGTAGAAAGCCTCAGCATCGCTTTCCACATCGTCACCAAATAGATACTCCCTGCTCATGGGCCTGCGGGTTCTTCCTTCCAGCAGGGCGTTAAGCTTGAACCCAAGTTGCTCCTTTAGCCGCCCTGGTCTCAATTGTTTCAAGGTACCCCACCAGTCTTTGAAGGTTATCCCGTCGTGCTCCACTCCATCGATGAGCATCTTGTTCTCCACGACCCTGCGCAGTTGTGGAGGGCTCGCAGAGATGAAATACAGAGGAAGGCACTCGAAATCAGGTCCTGGACCACGGCGCAGGCCACGAAGCACTTCCGGCATACCTGGTATGGCGTGCTTGTCCACGGCGAACTCTATGGGAATACTGGCCATGCCTTTCATGGATGAAAACCTGGTGGACAGATAGGTCTTGTCAATATCCCAGATGAAGACCGGGCCACTGTAGTTTTGGGCCAGTTGACGTTGATCATCTATGCTCAGGGGGTATTTCGGTGCCATGATTTCACCCGCATGCTGTCAGAAGCGAAGCCGCGCCAGTTCTGTTCCTACTGACAGCCCAAGCAGGTACTCGATGACTTTTTCGTTGGTCCAGCCACCGTAAAGACGTGCGTATACTGCGTTTGCTATGGGCAAGTCCAGTTTCATGGCTGAGATACGCCTGTGAACAGCCTCTGTGGTCGGTACACCTTCGGCCACTTGGTTTGTTGATGCGAGGATATCCTCCAAATTTTCGCCTTTTGCCAACCTGGCTCCAACCTGATGATTCCGGCTGAGAGGTGAGGCACAGGTAGCCATCAGGTCTCCTATGCCAGCCAGACCTCCAAAGGTGAAGACATCTGCACCCATGGCGACTCCAAGGCGAGCCATTTCGCTGAGGCCACGTGTGATAAGAAGGGCTTTCGTGTTGTCACCCATGCCAAGGCCTGCAGCCATGCCTGCCGACAAGGCGATGATGTTCTTGAATGCTCCGCCGATCTCAGTGCCGATGACATCCCGTCCTCCATACAGCCTCATGCGGGAACCTCTAAACAGAGCCTGGGTCGATCTTATTACCTCTTCGTAGCGAGACGCAATCAAGGCACCAGCCGGATGACCTGCCATCAATTCCTTCGAAAGATTGGGGCCTGATATGGCGCCGATCTTCAGCGCACAGGTTTCTTCTTTGAGAATCTGACTCATTCTCTTGAATGTCTCGATTTCGATTCCTTTGGTGGCATGCACCAAAATCTGATCGCCTTCAATATGCTCTCCTACCTGCCGTGCCACATTCCTGAAAGATTTTGACGGGATGGCCATGAGGACGATAGGTGTTGATTTTATTGCCTGCTCCATATCGATTACAGCTTCGAGGTTTTGGGGTAACTCGAAATCGGGAAGGTACCTGGAGTTTCTGTGTTCGGTGTTTATCTCCTGTGCCTGTTCTTGTCTCCTGACCCATATTTTGACCCTTCGCTTGTTGTCAGCCAGCAAGGACGCCAAGGCTGTACCAAATGTTCCGCCACCCACTACCAACACATCCATTGCGTTGCGTACACTCATGGCTATACCTCCTGCTGCGTCAAATCAAAATGAGCCATTCGGTTCGAGTAGAACAGAAGAAGGTTTCTGTCTATGTGGAACAACCTGTCTCCTTTACGTTCCAATGCCGGTCGCCTATGGTAGCTTTTCAGGTGAGCCAATGCCTGGCTTGTGACTTTTGCCGTATCTCGCGTGCGCATACTGCGAGACAGCCTCAGCTGCTTGGCTTGTTCCATCTCATGGAGCTTGATGAGGTTTCTCTCCACCCTTCGGTATAACTCGGTCATGGGCATGCTAAGCTCCGCACCACCCGTGCGCAACAGCCTGTATAAATCCAGATCCTGGTTGCTCTCCAGGAGCCAATCCAGGACTGTCCTCGAGATCAGATGGATGGGTTTGACCACGGTGTCTTTCTTGAACGAATGGGCTATGGAGTTCGCAAGCTCCCTTGTGTATTCACGGTCCCTTTGAGCATCAAAAGCCGGTTCCCCGTTTATTTCCACGTATCGCCTTCTGTCAACGGGTCTGTTCCTGGAATCTCTGCTGGTTCCATCGTCATCCACCGGATTGCCAAACACGTCCATTGGCTGGGAAATCACCAGATGAATGCGTGACTCCAGTGTGAACAACTGAGACACGAATTCCAGGATTCGCTTTGGCTTGCTGAACTCGTCATCTTCGATTATGTAACGGCTCTTGCCGACCTCTTTAAGATGATCATCTATGAGAGTCTCTGCCTCCAGGACCAATTGGTAGTTGATGGTACAGGGGACGACAAATACATCCGGTTTATCCTTGCCGGCGCGGAGGTTGTGGATGTAGGCGTTCAGACCTTCGCCCATCAAGCCCATCTTCAATTTCTGTTCCACTTTTCCAGACCTGGATCTCGTACCCCCGGGGAAGAACAGGTTGTGATAACCCAGCTCTATGGAACAACCAGCATAGGATTTGAGAACGTCTTTGTATATGGGGGCCTTTTTCCTCCTGTCCACCTTGTATGCACCCAGGTTGTGCATGAAAAAGCCGATGAGCTTGTTGGAAAACAGGTTCAGGCCGGCACCGTATGTATACGGTGGCAGCCCCAACCGATACAGCATGTAGCCGACCAATATGGAATCCAGGTTGGACGAGTGGGTCGGTACAAGGATCGTCGTTCCCAGCTTGGCCACCTTCTGCAAAGATTCGGTGTGGCCCTCGATGACCAGCTGCTGATCTAGGGATCCAAGGCTTGCGAACCCACGGCGAAACAGCTTCATGGGACTCATGGCGTTGAGCAGGAGATCGAGTCCGACGGGTACTGCCTTGGTGGATAACTTGTATACCCTCTCATCGAAATGTCCCACTACTTCATCTGCAAAAAACCTGATGACCCTACGTAGGAGATCCCGATGTTGGGTAGGCCCCGAGTGAAGAGCCTTGGACTGTATTTCATCATAAAAAGCGCTCTGTTTACGAGCGAGCCTTCGATCCTTTTCAGTCTCTAAGCGTTGTCGCTCGAAGTAGAGTGTATCAAACAGGGCCTGTTCACTTGTCTCCGGGTCTGCGCTCCATTTGTCGAGCACACGTTGGGTTACTTCTACCAATACTCTTTCTTTGTCTTTTGGTTTCATTCAGGTCGACCCCACTTTGAGAAGAGAGGAAAAACCCCAAACCAAAAGGGTTGGGGTTTGTTTTCATGGCGGAAGTGCATGGGAATCGAACCCACCTGGCGTGCTATTAACACGTCACACCGGGTTTGAAGCCCGGGAGGCCCACCAGTGACCTAGGCACTTCCGTCGCATAGAGTACGGAACAGCATCTTGCTTGTCAAATCTGATTCAAAAGGGTGGGAGTCGTCATGATGCCTTTAGCATCACCCGCAGATGATGAAAATCACCCTGTAGCGTATGGTACGGCCCTGTCTACGGCTGGCTACCCTTGGCTTCTCGGCAAGCTCGACAGGCTCGCATTACTCTCCTCATTGTCGGTTGATAGTGAGTCGCGAAATCGGAATTACGGGCAGCTACGCCTGCCGCGGGCATACGAAGATGCTGCAACTTCATAAATTTTCGAGGGAGAATTGGGACTAGTTGAAATGCGGAAAGTTAATGAAAGCTATTGATGCGCAGATGGTGCTCTATGGCTTTGCCGGGGCTGTCGCTTTAATGTTCTTGGGCAAGTTTCGCTGGTTGACATGAAGGCGACCGGGTTTCAGCTGTAAGCTTTTTATCTTTGAGGATGCCGGGATACCTCTGCGATTTGGGATGAGCACGGGTTTTTTGCCACTTGCAGCTCCAGTGCGGCCCATCTTGATAGGGGTGCGGGGATGAGATGCGCGTATGCTGTAGTTTATGTTCAGTACCGGTTGATCGGAACGGTTTGTCGCTATCTGCAGTTTGCCCCTGGGAACCTTTGCCTCCTTGGACAAAGTCAGCACTACTTCCCAGTCCTTGCCCTTTGGTGTCGGTTTGCCTGTTACGACTCCTTGTGGATCCGTGATCTTTGTAATTTTAAACGGCTTTGCGGACAGAGAGCGTATCTTGAGTGTGAACTGGGGATGGTGATCTTTGTTGAAGGGTGAAAACAGAACATAATTTCTGTCAGGAACCAGGTCGCCTGTGACCTGTGCCGAAACGAATAGTCTCAGCTCGTCCGGTTTTTTCAAACCCGTCTTGGCGGTGACAAGGGCACTGAATCTACCTTCCTTCTCAGGAGCCTTCAAAGTAACTTTCAGTCCGCTTTCTCCGTCCTTGTCTACCAACTCTGCTGTTACCTCCGGCTTTGTGGACTTGATATCGGAGAGTTTTATCTCCTTTGCCTTTTCTCCAACGAGGCTTACCGTCTGTACCTTGGTGGAGCCCTTGATGGCGTTTTTGAAGAACAGACGATCCGGTTGAAAAGCAGCCAATATCTTTACCTCGCCCTTCATTCTAAGGGTAAAGCGAGGATTTTTAGGGTCGTTGGAATACACGGTTACGCTCTTGGAGAGTTTTCCCTTACGACCATGTGTGCTGACCTTTACACTGATTTTTCCTTCCCCACCCGGGGGAATTTCGGACGCCGAGACGACGGCCGCCGTACAGCCTCACCCACCTCGGGCGCGTTCGATTTTCAGCACCCCCTTGCCAGTGTTCTTTATCACGAAGACGTGGGTTGCGTCTTCGCCCTGGGTAACTGTCCCAAAATCGTACTCGGCTTTTTCGCATGTGATGACAGGAGGCGGACCGTTCAACTGGTGAGCCTTGCCGGAAGCGTCTATTACCTTGGTGGTGGGCTCTGGTTTCGGTTCTCTGACCTTGGAACAACTCGTGGCCATTAGCGCAACAAGCAGCAGGCTGTAGCCCAGAGTTGTCAAATACAATTTCACTCGCATTTTATTCCTCCGTGGTTGACAAAAATTTGTTCGCCTTTTTTCAGGCGATCCCTTTATGAAAAAGGATTCTAGTCCGAATTGGTTCCAGACTTCAAACTGGATGATGCCGGAGGTGGCGGATATTTTTTCGGGCCGCCTGTGTTGAGCCTCTTGATTTTTCCGGGCTGGCGCCTGACTGTCTGATCCAGTTTGATCTTGCCCTTGTTTTTGAGACCTGGGATGTCTTTGGGATCGACTCTCATCAGAGGCTTTTTGATTTCTCTACTGGTTCTCAGCATGGGGCGAAGAGACCTTTCGGTCTCTGTTGCCGAGCGTATGATATATTTTACCGGCAGAGTAGGCTGATCTTTTCTGTCCGTATCAATGAGAACCTCACCCCTTTTCTTTGCAGAGTCCTTGGCGAGTTTCAGCTCGACTTTCCATCCTCCCTTTGTGAGCTTGGCCTGTCCGATAACGATACCCTGAGGATCCCTGATGCCGGTAATCTTGAAGGGCTTGTTCGAAAGAGACCTTACATGGATTATGTACACTGGCTGGTCCTTGGATTCTGATGTCTTGTTTTCCGCCAGCGCTTGTCGTTTTGAAAACATCGCATAAGTGCGATCGGTGACCAGATCAGAACTCACTTGTGCAATGACCCTCAGCTTGATTTCTTTAGGATTATCCAGACCGGTTTGGAGGCGAATGATCCCTGCGAGTCTACCCTCTTTTTCCGGAGTCTTGATGGTAACTTTCATCGTCCACTCCTGGCCCTGCCGTGCAAGCTCTGCTGTAATGTGATCCGGGTTGGAGGACAGGGCCTGGCCAGGTTTCATCTCCTGTGATTTTTTACCGATAATCTTTATCGTTGTGGACTTGGTGCTCGATTTAAGGACCTTGCCAAAGGATAAAAGGTCCGGTTCGAAGGCTGCCAGTACCTCCACTTCCCCGTGAATGCGAAAAGATATGCTCTGGTGTTTGGGATCGTTTGTCTTCAATGTTACGGTTTGTAAAAGCTTGCCCTTTTGCCTGGAGGTGTTCAGCCGCAAGGTGAGCTTTCCTTCCTGCCCCGGTGCGATATCCGTTCCGCTCAAGTGCGGCATGACGCAGGGGCATGATGAGCGTGTTCCGAGAAGTTTCAACTGCCCATGACCGATATTTTTTATGATGAACGTGTGACTTACATCGTCACCCCTCGTAACTTTACCAAAATCGAAATCTGTCTCCTGAAAGCCCGCTTCAGGTGTCGTGTCCTGTGCCTGGGTCTCGTTGGCATCGTTCTTGTTGTCGCAACTCGTGCTCGCCAATGAAAAAACAGCCACGAGCACATATGCGCCGAACACGTGTGAGGACATATTGGTACATAACATGGCTGGCTCCTTTGGGTTGCTGCACTGTAATCAAAATCTGTCCGGATGTTATACTCATGTCGTTGGTGCAACAAGCTTTATATTACAGCAACCTGGTGCGTTGACAGCCATATGTGCCCATGTTACATGGAAAAACAACATGAATTATAATGCCAGACAACCATTGAGCTTCAAGGAGTTGTGCGACCTGCTGCTGGACAAGGGCTTGCTCACCAAAGAGCAGGTCAGCCAGGTGTCAGTCAAATACAGCTCCAAACAGAAGCTGATGGACCGCGAGATAAACGGCTCCAAGCCAGGGCGACACCGAATAGAGGTAACACCTGCAGAGGTGCTCGCCTCTTTCATGCTTCCAGTTCAGGGAAAGAAAAACACCGTATTGGATGAAGACACGATCGCCAAGATCCTGGCAGAGGAGTCTGGGCTACCGTACGAAAAGATCGATCCCCTCAAGCTGGACATGAAGCTGGTCACCTCGATTTTCTCCAGGCCTTATGCCAGGCGTCACAGCGTGCTGGCCTTGAGACAAGACGGAGGAGATCTGACTGTCGCAATCGCTGATCCATATAACGCAGAACTCCTGGAAAATCTCAGGCGCATCACCGGTCACCACATAGCTCCTGTGATTTCAGCCAAGAGTGACATTCAGCGGATCATAACCGAGGTCTACGGATTTCGCTCCAGCGTCAAGGCGGCAGCGCAGGATATCAGCGCGGGTGTGGACCTAGGGAACCTGGAACAGCTTGTAGAGCTCAAGCACGTGGACGATCTCGAGGCCACCGATAAACATGTGGTCAACGCAGTAGAGTACATGCTGCACTATGCTTTTGATCAGAGGGCATCGGATATACACATAGAGCCAAAACGAGAACAGAGCCTGGTACGAATGCGCATCGACGGAGTGCTTCACAATGTTACTTCCTTGCCCAGCGTGGTCCATGCGGCCGTGGTCTCGAGGATCAAGATGCTCGCCAGACTTGATATAGCTGAAAAACGAAGGCCCCAGGATGGAAGGATAAAGACAGGCAAGGGTGAGGTGGAGACTGAACTCAGAGTCTCAACCCTTCCGGTGGCTTTTGGAGAGAAGGTCGTCATTCGCATTTTCGACCCTACCTTGCTGTTGCAGGATCTAAGCGCACTCGGTTTCAACAAACGTGAATATAATCTCTACGAGTCGTTTATAGATCGTCCCAACGGAATGGTCCTGGTGACGGGCCCCACTGGCAGTGGAAAGACCACTACCCTCTATTCATCCCTGAAGTTCCTCGCAAGTCCTGATGTAAACATAGTATCCATCGAGGATCCCATCGAGATGGTGGTAGAGGAGTTTAACCAGGTTGCGGTCAATCCCCACATAGGCATCAGCTTTGCCGCTGCACTTCGTACTATCCTCAGGCAGGACCCGGATATTATCATGGTTGGAGAGGTGAGGGACGCAGAGACGGCTGCCAATGCTGTTCAGGCCGCCCTGACTGGCCACCTGGTGTTTGCCACCCTTCATACCAATGATTCTGCTTCTGCCATCGGGAGAATGCTCGACCTGGGGGTGGAGCCATTCCTGTTGTCTTCGACCCTGGTCGGAATAGTGGCTCAGCGCCTGGTTCGTGTCATCTGTCAGCACTGTCGGACAAAGACCTTTCTTACGCCCGACCAGATAAGCCTCCTGCACATGAAGATGCCTGAAGATTCCAAGAAAAAGTTACCGGTTTATTATGGAGAAGGCTGCGCATCCTGTCGAGGTACCGGTTACTATGGCAGGTCTGCGCTCTACGAGGTCATGCCCATAAGCCACAAGATAGCCAGACTGATCAACGAACGCGCTGATTCCAAGGAGATCATGAAAGTGGCTCGCCTGGATGGCATGATGACCTTGCGTGAATCAGCGATCAAAAAATTGGCAAAAGGTGTCACCTCCTTTGAAGAGGTCCTTCGAGTTACAGTAGAGTAAACACCGAGATGCGAAAGGAAGTCCTGAAATGCATCCCATAGCTCAAGAGCTTTCGCTTATGGCAACATCAGGCTATCCCATCGCCTACCTGCTTACCTGGGAAGAACAAAGGGCAAGGCGGATTGTAGCTGAATCGGCCAGGGAGCTTGATAGAAAGATGGCGGTCTGGAGTTCGACCGGCAAGAGCACGACAAAGGAAGACAGAAACGATCCGACCCCGATTTTGAAGGCGCTCGCAAAAGCGCCGGCCGGCATGACCTTGCTCTTGGATTTTCACGTGTTTCTGGGCGATGCACAGGTGGTCAGGAGAATAAGGGATCTGGTACCCACCCTTGTAAAAAATCACCACATGCTGGTTATAGTCTCACCGGTGCTGGTGCTGCCGGATGAGCTGGAGAAGGATGTCTCTGTGCTGGAGCTGCCCTTGCCGTCTCATGACGATCTGGCCAGGCTTTTCGGGCAGGTTTGTGTCGATGAGAAGGTCATTTTCCCCGAGGAGTTTACGGAGAGCATGATCAGGGCTGCCCGGGGGCTTACTGAAAATGAGGCCAAGAGGGTCTTTACCAAGGCCCTGAGGAAGGGAGGGGGCTTCAAGCTGGACGATATTTCCTTGGTGATAGAGGAGAAGAAGAAATCCATTCGCAAGAGCGAGGTTCTGGATTTTTATGATCTGGACGAGTCACTGGAGACGGTTGGAGGATTGGACCAGGTCAAGAAATGGGTCCGGTCAAGGGCCAGGTCTTTCGACGATGAAGCCGCCAAGTTCGGTCTGCCGCCACCAAAGGGCTTGTTGCTGATCGGTGTACAGGGCTGCGGCAAGAGTCTGACCGCAAAAGCTGTGGCAGGCTCCTGGCACCTGCCCTTGATAAGGTTGGACTTGGGGGCCGTGTTTGGAACATCCTCGGCAGAGTCTGCCTTGCGGCGTGCCCTGCTGGTCATAGAGTCCCTGTCGCCAGTGGTGCTTTGGGTAGATGAAATAGAGAAGGGATTTGCAGGCGCTTCAGGCCAGGGAGGCCTGGGTACAGCCAGGGTGTTTGGAACCTTCATCACATGGTTGCAGGAGAAGACGGCTCCTGTTTTCGTAGTGGCTACTGCCAATGAGGTCGACATGATGCCGCCTGAGCTTCTACGCAAGGGTAGGTTCGACGAGACCTTTTTTGTGGATTTGCCCGACGTGCATGAGCGCCGCTCCATCATCTCCATTCACCTCAGGCAGCGAAATCGCGATCCTGACGATTTTGATCTCGACGCCCTGGCGGAACAAACGGAACACTACTCAGGAGCTGAACTGGAGCAGGGAGTAGTAGCTGGTTTGTATCGGGCTTTTGAGCAGGGACGCGAGTTGGAGACTTCGGATGTGATGAAGGAACTGGATGAGATCGTGCCCCTCTATGCCACCTATGAGGAGAAGATCAAGGGGCTTAGGGAGTGGGCAAAGGACAGAGCGAGAAAAGCCAGCGAGGACAAGTCCCTGGTTGACTTGTTCGACTCGGAGTGATTCGCAGGTTTTTGAAAGGAGCCGTGATGTCAATAAAAGTTGGAGTGATTGGAGCAGGGGCATGGGGAACTGCACTGGCTCACCTGATGGCCACCAAGGGAGAAGATGTTACCATCTGGGCCTACGAACAGGAAGTGGCTGATGATATCAACAATGTCCACGAAAACAGGATCTATCTTCCCGATGCCGAGCTTCCCGAGAACTTGCATGGAACCAGCGAGTTGCAAAAGGCCCTGGAGGGAAAAGAACTCATCCTCAGCGTGGTCCCGTCACACGTGGTTCGACCTGTATTGACACAGGCTGCAAAGTACCTGCCTCATGGGGTTCCAATAGTGAGTGCATCCAAGGGGATTGAAAACGATACCCTCATGACCATGTCAGAGGTCTTGGAAGACGTTTTACCCATGGTCTACCACCCCATGTTGGCATTTTTGTCCGGGCCTTCCTTTGCTCGTGAGGTGGTCAAAATGCAACCTACAGCGGTGAGTGTGGCCTCCCGTTTTGAGAAGGTGGCGCAGGCTGTGCAACAGATGATGTCAAGCATATATTTTCGTGTCTATTCCTCGAACGACGTGGCTGGAGTCGAGTTGGGTGGGGCTCTGAAAAATGTAATTGCCATAGCTTCAGGCGCTGCAGCAGGCCTGGGTCTCGGTACCAACACGAGCGCTGCCCTGATCACCAGAGGCCTTGCCGAGATCACGAGGCTCGCGGTAAAGAGGGGGGCAAACCCTCTTACCCTGTCCGGGCTCAGCGGGATGGGAGACCTGGTGTTGACTTGCACGGGACCTCTGAGCAGGAACCGTACGGTTGGTGAAAAGCTTGGCAAGGGCATGAAACTCGATGACATAATACATGACATGAAACAGGTCGCAGAAGGCGTCAAGACCGCAAAGTCTGTTCATAACCTGGCTGCAAAGCAGGGCGTTGAGATGCCCATTTCAGAGATGGTCTATAGAATATTGTATGAGAATAAACCTGCCCAGGATGCACTGGTGGAGTTGATGAGCCGAAGTTTGAAACCGGAGGTTTATGTATAGTGTTGCCTGGCAGCCAAGGCTTGTTGCTTGTGATGTGACAGACGATGTACATCCAGGCATTGAAGTTTGACGTATGGCGATTTGGAGGAAGAGATGGCAGACCGCAGAAGGGTGCAGCGGAGGAAGCGCAATGAGCGGACCCCTGAAGACAACAGGCAACAAGAGCGCCGCAGGGGGGAGAGGAGAAGGCATGAACGGGTGGCTGCCGAGATAATGGTGGAGGTGGAGACATCCGGCAAGAGGACATACAGAAGGACCGGAAATATCAGTATAGGTGGACTTGGTTTTCATGCGCCCATACCTTTCAAGAAGGGCTCGGAGGTTCGTCTGAGATTGAAGCTGGCGGGCAGAGATGGGCAGATTACCGTAAAGGGTGTCGTGGTCGGCACGGATGAGACAGGCCGTGGCACCAGGGTAAAGTTTGTGGATCTGACGGAAAAATCAAAGGATAAGCTGATAGAGCATCTGCAGTTGTTCGACGCCCCCACGGTCATAGGCCGAAGCCCATTTCCTCCACGTCCGAGGAAAGAACCTGCTGTAATGGTGCGTGAAGGGCTTTTGCTCTGTGAATCTCTTGGTGTGGAGTTCAGGCTGAGGGGGACGGACAAGGTCGTGGGACGTGAGCCGACCTTGGCTGATATCGTCTTGTCCCATCCCACCATATCCAGGCGTCACGCCCATATTTATCTGCAAAATGGCAGACACGTCATAACCGATCTGGCCAGCACCAACGGCATTCATTTTCGCCAGAAGAGAATTCACTCTCTGGTTCTCAGGGATGGCATGGTATTCAAGATAGGCCGGGTGCAAGTGCAGTACCTGGTCACAAAGCAAGTTTGACCTGTGGAGTTCGAAACACAACTCGAGTTGGGATATTTGATCAGGCGTTATAAGAGGTTTCTTGCAGATATAGCGTTGGATGATGGGCGCCAAGTGACAGCTCATGTACCAAACTCCGGTGCCATGACAGGATATAAAGAACCTGGGATGAGGGTGGCCCTAAGATACAGTCCCGGTCCAAAACGTAAGCTGGACTGGACCTGGGAGATGGTGGATGCCGGCAGTGGTTGGATCGGTATCAATACCATGCGGTCCAACGCAATTGTCCAAGAGGCCATCGAGAACGGAAAAATACGCTCTTTGATGGGCTATTCCCACTTGAGGAGAGAGGTCGCATACGGCGAAAAATCCAGAGTCGATCTTTTGCTTAGGAATGCTCATGGCCTGTGTTACGTGGAAATCAAAAATTGCACATTGAAAAGGGGAAAGGCGGCCTTGTTTCCTGACGCGGTTACCGCGAGGGGTGCAAAACACTTGAGAGAGCTTGCCCGCATGGTTAAATCGGGGCACCGGGCGGTAATTTTTTTTCTGGTCAACAGAGGAGATTGCTCGTCCATGTCGGTTGCTGATGACGTGGATCCAGAGTACGGCAAGCTTCTGAGAAAAGTCGTGGCTGGTGGTGTGGAGATCCTTGCATACAAAACCAGGCTGGACCTTTCCGGTATTGAGGTCCAGAGGAAGGTTCCTGTAAGACTATGAAGTGCGGCTTTTAGTTTTGATGGGAGGTGCGTTGTGGCTGAGGAAGAAAAGGGCGGGCAAGACCATGCTGTGGAAAAGAAATCCAGGGACGTGTACTCGAGGGGGGAGTTGGCTTCTTTCGATTGGATTGCCGTAGGATTGGTGGGCCTGATGGCGGCGGGGATGCTCGTTGCTCCTGCAGTGGTTACTCCATACTACCGGTCCATGTATGAAGAGTTTGTGACCAAGCTTGACCAGTTGCCATCTGTCACCATCTTTGTGATGAGTACGTGGTTTCCAATGGTGTCTGCCTTGTTCCCCTTGGGCTTGTTGGTCGTGGCGCTTTCAGGAAAACGCCACCTGTATCTGAGAAGATTTCTTATTGTGGGCGCTTTTTTTATTGGCCTGGCTTTTGCCGGTCTCTACAGCCTGGGTCTCTATGCTCCAATTTTTGCCATCGCCAATGCTGTCACCGCCTGATGCCCTCTGATATATCTTGTTAATGGAATATTTTCAGGTCGTAAGCTGTATCGAAGTCCAGAACCTTATCCTTGTCAATCTCGTTGCATAGACTTAGCTCGTCGCCAACCTGTACGGAGACAGCAAAGCCCCCCGAGGCCGAAGTTACCACATTGGAGTCGGTTTGACCTGTGGAGAGATCGTCACCTGAGATGACCGCTGCAGTAATAGCGCCTTGCTTTCTCTCTATCTTGAAACACAGGTTATCGTGCCCTGCCTCAAGGGAGTCATCCAACTGCAGCGTGGTGTCGTTGACCACCGCGACCACGTGAGATTTCCAGGCTGTTTGCACAAGGTTGTAACCCTGGTTCAGGCCGGGAACCATCAGCGGGAACCTGTATTCCAATGGCCCGTCGATCCATTCAGCAAGGGCTGGTCCATAACCAAAGGGAAGATCCCAGGTGCCGATGATCCTGTCGCCCGTCTGCAGGTCGTTATCGTCGTTTGTAAAAACACCGTTGCCAGGATCTTCATCCAGGTACACTATGGGCAAGGCCAGACCTATGGCGGGCATGCTTTCGAATGGACTGACCAGAAAATCCTGGTATTCGGCAAAAATCTCAGATGGGTTCGGCATGTCCAGGGACCAGTCCGATTGCCCTCCCGCATTGTATTCAACAGCCTCTGAGGCGAGTTCATAGAAGTTACCATTGTCCCATAGATTGTCCCAGTTATCACTGAAAGCCTCGTGTGCATCTACCATCATGAAGGCGACTCTGACCTGTCCGGATGCCGGTTCTTCATCGGAAAATGTCAGGGTGCCCGAGACTGTTGCTTGGGGACAGGGGGCGGACTTGATGTAGAGATCGTTTTGGTCTATCAGATCGGAGAGATCGACAAATGAGGGATCTTGACTTTCTTCGTCAGGCGCTTCCATGAACACCCAACCAGGCTCCAGCCCCAGCCCGGATAGACCATCTCCTGTTCCATAGGTTAGCAGAACCTGCTCATCAGACATGGCTAAAATGCTGTCGCCTTCAGAGAAATCACCTGTGTCGTCATTGTCATCGTATATGGTAAGGGCATATGCTGCCATCAGGATGCTCTGGTCACCACCTGGATGCTTGAGATCATCTGCAGGGGCGTCCATGGGAATGGGTAACTCATAGGTCCCTTCGTCCCCCAAAGACGGTACGGAGTCCATGGGAATGGACATCAGCTCCCTGTATGGCGGATTTTCGCTGTTGATGGTTTCGAAATCTATCCAAATGGCTCCAATGCGTGGATTGCTCACAAGCCCCCCAGGTTGTGGAAATCCCCAGCTGCCGCTCAGGGTGGGACCCATGAAATTCGCTTGCAACACTGGTGCATCTGGAAGAGTCAATCCCTGGACTTGCAGGCTGAGATCCGCCTGACCGGACTCCTCGGTGGTGATGGTGAAATCAGCCTTGCCCTGGTCATCGGAATCCTCGGATGTCGGATCGATGGCGTCCTGGCTTCGGCTGGAGCCAAGAAGCAGGGTGGCGCCCGACACTGGACCGGCTGCGTCTGCCACGGACGCATGCAAAGACAGTGAGCCACCTGGATGAGTATATACCAGGTCGTCAGCTGTCAGGGTGAGTTCAAGTCCAAAGGTCACGTCTTTGGATGCATCGAGTTCCTGATCGAGCAGCTTTGCCTTGAAGGTAAAGGTGCCACCCACATGGGTACGTGCAGTGAAAGTGGCCTTGCCCTGGGCGTCTGTCTGGGCAAGGGCGGGTTCTATGGCCACATCGGACGCATCGGTGTCTAAAGATACAGAGAGCGCCTCACCTGGTGTGCCCGCGTCGTCTGTGATTGTAATGGTCAGTTCCGATTGAAGGGCTCCATCCACATACAGGACCTGTCCTGCGCTAAGCTCACCCTGCCATGCCGGAGGTGCACTGTTGGATCCTCCGCAAGCTGTCGCCAAAAACAGCGCTGATGCCAATAGTGTCAAAGCATTGAAAATTTTCATGTGGGCCTCCCTTTCATATGCCTACCCGAGATCTTTTGAACCTTGCCAATACCCATTTCAACCCTGTTTAGGCTCTGGGCGTCAAGTACAAAAAGAGCTGGATACATTTCAGGTATTAGACACCACAAAGGGCAAAATCAGGAAAATCAATTGCTTGACATGTAGATTACATGAAAGTAAGCTGATAACATGTGATGGTTTTTGAAGGAGTGAGCATGTCAAAAATGATTCAGATTCGTAATGTACCTGATCTGTTGCACCGTACTCTCAAGGCGCGTGCTGCGATGGAGGGCATGTCACTGTCCGAATTTCTCTTGATGGAAATCCGCAAGGTTGCGGACCGTCCAAGCCGTCGCGAACTGCTGGAAAGGCTTGGACATCCCGTACGCAAATCTCTGGATCCTTCACCTGCAGATTTATTGAGACAGGAGCGTGAAGCCGGTTGATAGTCCTGGATGCCTCAGCAGTTTTAGAGCTTTTGCTTCGGACAGGCACTGGCGCTCGGGTCGCCTTGCGAATCGGTGCGTTGGGTGAATCTCTTCATGCACCACAGCTTCTCGATTTGGAAGTTGCGCAGGTATTGCGTCGTTACGAGTCGATGGGAACCTTGTCTCCGGATGAGGCCAAGCAGGCTTTGGTGGATTTTTCAGGTTTGGACATCAGTAGGTACCCACATGATCCCTTTCTTTTTCGTATTTGGGAACTACGAAGCAACCATACGGTATATGATGCCTGTTATGTGGCATTGGCCGAGACACTTCAAGCTCCTTTGTTGACCTGCGATACTCGTCTTGCCGCTTCACCCGGGCATGTAGCCCGTGTGGAGCTTCCATGAACCAGTCGGGAGGTCTAATCGTATTTGAAGATCATGCCCTTGGGTGCTACTCCCTGGCGCCACATTATGTCTTCTACCGCTCTGAGAACTTTTTTCAGTCCCTGTTTCTTGAGCGCTGAGACTCCAATGCCGCCAAGTCTCTTGCAGAGGATCCTGAGTTGGCCTTCTGGGATCTTGTCCGCCTTGTTCAGTAGCAGCAGTTGGGGTACAGATGAAAGCCCCAGTTCGGAGATGATTCGATTGACCGCAGTGATCTTGTCTTCCATCTGAGGGTCAGCTGCGTCCACCACGTGCAGGAGAAGATCCGCGTGTTCCAGCTCCTCGAGGGTGGCGCGAAAGGCCCTCGCAAGGTCTGCAGGAAGATCCCGGATGAAGCCCACTGTGTCGATGAGGATCACCTGCCTGTCCCTGGGAAAGCGAAGCCTTCGCGAGGTGGGATCAAGGGTGGCAAGGAGCTTGTCCTCCACGAAGACGTCCGAGTTGGTGAGTCGGGTCAAGGCTGTGCTGCGTCGCACGCGCGGGGAGATCCATGCTCCGCATCAGCAGCCACTCCGATTCGATGATCTAATCATCGATCCCAAAACGCGTCTCGTGACGGTGCGC
>JALVPF010000606.1:16454-22137 GCA_027031935.1 Myxococcales bacterium
GTTCAAGAGGGTGGATTTTCCCGCGTTGGTGTATCCCACAAGGGCAGCGATGGGCAAGTGCCTGCGCCGTCTCTGTGCCCTTTGCACGGCGCGGCGTTTGGATAGTTTCCGGATTTCGTTCTCCAGCTTGGTAATGCGCTCTCTTGCACGACGCCTGTCTATCTCAAGCTTTGTCTCTCCAGGTCCCCGACCTCCTATCCTGCCCACCAGGCGGCTGAGTCCCGAGTCCTGGGCAGTTAGCCTGGGCAGGCTGTAGCGAAGCTGGGCCAGCTCCACCTGCAGCTTTCCGTCCCTGGTCAGGGCTCGTTTGGCAAAGATATCGAGTATCAGCTGGGTGCGATCGAGTACGCGAAGTTCTGTAAAATCGGCGATTGCCCTGGCCTGGGCTGGACTCAGATCGCGTCCGAAAATGATCATGTCGGCGTTTTTCTGCATGGTCTCCAGGACCACCTCCTCGAGCTTTCCTCGTCCCAGGAGAAACTTTCGATCCGGTTTGGGCCTTACCTGAAGCACTGAGCCGAGTACTTGAACGTCTGCGGTCCTGGCAAGCTCTGCCAGCTCCGCCAGATTGTCTTCACCATCGCTCGCCTTGTCACAGACATCCACGAGCAAGGCCCTCTCCCTGGTGTCGTCGGCCGAGTCTGCCAGCTGTGCCTTGGCTGCCCACTCCTCTTCCAGGTCCGAGATAAAGGACAAAAAATCCGTGTCCATCTCGTGGGGATCCTGCCACTGCTCCAGTTGCCATGGTTCGCGTGTCAGGTTTCCAGGCAGAAGGTAGGCACCCATGACCCTGCCGGGCAATCCGTCTTCTCCTGCCGCTATGGCAGCCACGTAATCCAGTCGCAATAGCCCAAGATCGCCAAGGTCATCACGACTCAGCGCTTCGTCCTGCAGGTGCACATGCACCAGGCGTAATCCCCTCAGGCGGGCTTTTGCGCCACGTATTCGACCTATGTCCGGCAGATATAGTCTGTGCGCGCTACCCACCACCACCCACCGTACATAACCCCTGCGGTCCAGCAAGAGGCCCACTTGTCGGCCTATTTCCACCGATAGCTCGCAAATGGAGCGGGCCAGCTCAGGGCTGATAAGCTGCCAAGGACGCACCCTCCTGTCATGGAGTTTCCGGAGCTTTTTAATCTGGTTGGGCTTCAGACCGTTGATATTTCCAAAGGGATCTTTGATAGGCTCCTCCAGGGCGCCCATGCTAAGGGATAGCGCCTTGACCTGCAAGGGGATTCGTGCTTTGTTTCTCCCTGTTAATTCATGGCATTTTGGAGGAAGAATATGCGCAAATTTTTGGGAATGTTCACCTTTGTTTTTTTCATCACTTTTTTCGGCGCATTATACGGCTCTTTCCCGGCCCGGGCTGGTCAGGGTCCGATTTTGATCGTGTTTAACATGGAGGACAGGGGCTCTGGACTGGATACCCAGGTCTTGACGAACCTCTCGGATTATCTGGCTGTGCTCATGGCTGAGGGCGGCTACCAGGTGGTGCCCAGGAGCCAGGTCAGAGACAGGATCAAGCAGCAGCAGTTGGAGAGCAAGAAAGAGTGTTACGATCAGTCCTGCCAGGTGGAGCTGGGCAGGGAACTGGCCGCGCAGAAATCCCTGGCCACGCAGATTTTCAAGATTGGCGGGGTCTGCAGGGTCACGGCCTCCTTGTTCGATCTTCGAAAGGCAGCAACCGAAAAGGCTGCATCGGCCGGAGGTTCCTGCGAAGAAAAAGAGCTTCTGGCAGCGGTGGAGCAGATAGCGAAGAAAATGGCCATTGGGTCCGGCGGAAAGGTGGATGCAGCGGCAAAGGCCGAAAAGGCCCGCAAAGCTGAAGAAGCAAGAAAAGCGGCGGAGCAAGCCCGCAAGGCAGAGCAGGCGAGGAAGGCGGAAGAAAAAGCACGCGAGCAAGAAAAGGCCCGCAAGGCTGAAGAAGCAAGAAAAGCGGCAGAGCAAGCCCGCAAGGCAGAGCAGGCGAGGAAGGCGGAAGAAAAAGCACGCGAGCAAGAAAAGGCCCGCAAGGCTGAGCAAGCCAAGAGAGCAGCGGCCGAAAAGGCTCGCAAAGAAAAAAATGCTGAGCAGGCGCGCAAAGCAGCCCAACAGGCCGACTTATCTTCCCCCAAGAACTTTCATGTCCAGGATCTGTCTTGGAACATTACCATCAAATTTAGCGGCCTCCTGCCGAGTTTTTCCGCAGATGACACCATCTGGATAAGCATTGATGATGGACGCGCTATCAATAATATCGACGAGGAAGGCATTCGCAACATCTTTGGTGGAATTCTGGACCTTGGTGCCGATTTCAAACTTGGAGGATATTTTTCCATGGGGCCCTATGTCTCTGTGGTGGCTGCTCAAGGTCAGGACGAGGAAGGAAATGGAGGATTTTGGTCATACCTTTCATTGGGAGGCAGGTTCAAAGGCAGGTTCGCCGTTGGAGACAGGCTGGAGATAAGGCCATCTTTGTCATTGGGATTTGGTTACATTCCTTCTACTGACGAGTTTGATATCCGAGAAAAAAGAGAAGCTATGATGAGTTTTGACGGAACCATGGGCCTGAGCCTGGAATTGTCGCTGGAGTTTGCTTATTACCTTTGGGATTCCATGGCGCTGCTGGCGGATATTGGAATCATTGGTCAGCCGGTTGGTGGTGGCAAAATGGACTGGCCTGATGACAAGCTTAACTGGGAACCTGATGTTCCAACTTCAGTAACCATCAACCCGTTCATGTACATTGGACTGGGCCTGGAGTTTGGTGGTTGATGGCCCTTGGATCCAAGCCTTGAATGCAAATTTACATATATGATTACCAAGGAATCGTTTTTCAGGAGGACTCTTAGATGAAGCTGCGCAACTCGCTCATATCCCTGCTCGTGCTGTGTTTGTGTTCCCTGCCCATGGTTGCTTTTGCCCAGGGTACAGAAGACGAGAAAAAAACCGGGGCAAAAACCGAAAAAAAGCACGAGGTAAAGTCCGAGTCCGAATCGAAGACCGGGACGACAACGCAGCCTTCAGAGGAGAAAAAGGACACGGATGTTGCCGCGGATGAAAATCCTGTGCCCCCGGTGAAAAACTGGCATCACGGTGGCATGGTGACTCCCCCAGCACCTACGGCCGGAAGCCGGGAGAGGAAATTTTTTGTGCCAAACCCCATGATCTCCATGGGACAGTTCGAACTGAATGTGCATGGCAGAGTGCAGGTCCTTTTCGGCATAGTGGGCGAGGATGCAAACGTGGCAAACGGTGATGTGTTGAGCCGTGACGGCTTCAGTATTCGTCGTGCGAGGCTGGGGCTCTATGGGAAAATTTCCGAGCGCTGGTTGTACAGCATGGAACTGGACCTGGTGGACGAGGACAATGGCGGAAATGCGCTCATAGACGCAAGCATACAGTACAAGCCTGCTCCCTGGGGCTGGGTAAAGGCGGGAGCTTTCAAACCGCCATTTTCGCGTACCCTTTTGAATTCATCGGGATCCATGCAGTTCATGGAGCGACCCATCTGGGTGAATCTGGAGCACGCCACCGGTGCCCATGTCCTGGACTTGGATCGGGAGGTGGGCCTGAGCGCAGGTGGACAGGCCAGCATGTTTTTCTACGAGGTGGGCGTGTTCAATGGTTCACCGGGTTTTTCCAAGGGAGATCTCAACAACGGATTGATGTATGTGCTTCGTTTCGGCGTGGGCATGGGTGAAATGGGAAAGGAAGAAGCAGACCTGGAGCGATCCCATGAATTCAGGTGGCGCTTTGCTCTCAACGGCTACCTGAACCAGGACGCAGCAGCGGAATACCGGGGCGCTGGCACGGACCTGTCGTTGAAATGGCTCGGTCTGAGCTTTTATGCCGAAGCACTCTGGGCCAAGGGTATTCCCAATTCGGCATCAGAGGACGTGGTAAGCCTGCTGGACGAGATGGAAAAATGGGGAATGTATGCCCAGGCCGGGTACGTGCTGCCCATAGACATGATGACCCTGGAACTGGTGGCCAGGTTCGCCATGATGGATGATCAGGTGCACGTGGATGACGAAGGTGATCTCTGGGAGATGACAGCAGGCGTCAATACCTATTTCTTCGACGACCTGCTAAAGCTGATGATCCACTACTCCATGCGCGAGGAGATACACGGGGCCAACATGTCCAACGACATGCTCGGTGCCATGCTCCAGCTCAAGTTCTAGTGTGACGACCAGCGAACAGGACCGGTGGGTGCAGCATGAAAAAGAATCTAATGAGAACCTTCACTGTGCTTGCTCTGGTTGGATTTGCCATACCGAGCTGCAATAACGGAGAGGGCTTTTCTCGAGCTTACAGAATTTCCAACAGGGCTCAGGTAATCGGCGGCACGAGCGCTCTTGCGGACCTTGGTGACTATATTCTGGAAAACGACAGGATTCGCCTGGCCTTTCCCGAGGCCGGCAACTCGGTGGGGCCGGGAGTGTTCGGAGGCAGCCTCATAGATGCCGACCTGCAGCGAAACGATGCTCAACACAGACAGGGAAGGGGCCTTGACCAGTTCTCGGAGCTTTTCCCCATAGGCAACCTGGCCATACCGGCCGTTTGCAAGCCGGACAGTAAAAAGGTCGATGGTTTTTGTTCATTTCCAAGCAAGGCGCTGGCACCCAGGGTGCGCGTGCTGTGTGACGGGAGCAAGCCATGCCTGAGCTGTTACGGAAAGGAAGATTGTCTGCAGAAGGGCGCACAGATCGATCTCTCCAAGGAACTAAACAGGGATTACGCCAGCGCAGACGATCCGACCCAGGCCGGGCCTGATGTGCCGAGCCAGCATGCTGCCGTAATCAGGGTCGAGGGCATGAGCGGCAATTACCTCGAAGCACTGGGTCTCGTGTCCATCGCAAAGGTCAAGATGAATTTTCGCATGAGGAACGACTTCATCCTGGAGCCGGGCTCAAAGGTGGTGCGCATTCGCACCCTCATAATGGAAGCGGGCAGGGATGGGAGCCTTTTGAGGCCCGACGGTGAAATTCAGCAGCTTCCTTCATTGACAAAACCACGGGCATTGTTCGCCCTCTTGCTGGGAAGCGACTACTTCCACACCGAGCTGCCGGACATGGATACTGGTGTTGCCGGTGGTGATTTTCTGTTTTTCGGCGATCGTCTTAAGTTGTTTGCTCCAGGTATAGGTTTTGACGTCTACAGGGAGATTCGCAACAAGTTCGCCATAGGCGAAGATGCGTTGAACAATCCTATCGCAGCACCTTATCTGGCAGCCGTTGGACATGGAGTCTCCTATGCCATAGCGTCGGCGGATCCAGATGGAAAATATCTCCTGCCCATTCTGAGCGGTGCGGTCACCGCCGGTTTTACCCACGGGGCCCACTGCCATACAGGACCTTGCGAGGGAACCGCCGAGCAATGTGCCAACGTGGTGGACTGCAGCCATGTAATGGGCTTCGTCTTCGAACGCCTGTTTGCCGTGGGTGATGGCGATGTTGCATCTGCCGCTTCGTCCATTCTGGAGGCTCGTGGCCAGGTGCTGGGGACTGTCTCGGGACAGGTCCTGGACTCGGTAAGTCAGGCGCCTGTTACCCACGCGCAAGTGTATGTCTACCGCGTTCCTCAGACCATGTCAGAATGCAGACCCAGCGGCTCTGCTGATGAGGCTTACACGGGAGGAGCCGAGAATTTCGAGGCAGATTGCCTGGTGCCTCGCGATTACCAGTGGGTGTTTAGT
>JALVPF010000607.1:0-15598 GCA_027031935.1 Myxococcales bacterium
GCCGGCATCACGGTCGACCCGGTTTCGGGCTTGTCAACTACCGAAGCAGGTGGTCAGGCTACCTTTGGCATCAGGCTCAACTCACAGCCGACAGCTAATGTGGTTATAGCCTTGACCAGCAGTGATACTTCTGAGGGAACCATCGATAAGACAAGCCTGACGTTTACTGCGACGAACTGGGCATCTGCTCAGATTGTTACAATCACAGGGGTGGATGACAATGTACAAGACGGTGACCAGCCCTATACAATAGTTACCGATCCGGCCAGCAGTACGGATGCTGGCTATGATGGCATGGATCCCGCCAATGTCTCGGTGATTAATGTGGATGATGACAGTGCGGGAATTACTGTGAGCCCAACCAGCGGCTTGACCACCACGGAAGCCGGTGGACAGGATTCTTTCTCCATCGTACTCAATTCACAGCCCACTGCAGATGTTACCATCGGCCTGAGCAGCAGCGATACTTCAGAGGGCACCTTGAATGTTTCCAGCTTGACTTTTACCCCCACCAACTGGAGTGCCCCGCAGTTTGTTACTGTCACAGGAGAGGATGACAACGTACAGGATGGCAACCAGCCTTATACGATCATCACCTCTGCTGCCAGCAGCGCTGATGCAAACTATGACGCAATGCCGGTGGACGATGTATCTGTTACAAACACCGATGATGACAGCGCAGGCATTACGGTGGATCCCATTTCTGGTTTGACCACCACCGAAGCCGGTGGTCAGGCAACTTTTACCATCGTGTTGAACTCCCAGCCGACTGATAATGTTTCTATCGGCCTGGTAAGCTCCGATCCTGGCGAGGGTACGGTAAGTCCTGCAACTGTAACGTTTACCCCGTCAAACTGGGCTGCTCCTCAGACAGTGACTGTGACCGGTGTTGACGATTTGGTTGAAGATGGAAATGCTGTCTACACGATTTCTACTGCAAATGCGGTTAGTGGCGATAGTAACTATGACGGAATGGATCCATCTGATGTCTCCGTGACCAATACGGATGATGACAGCGCTGGAATCACGGTAGATCCTGTATCTGGCCTGACCACCACAGAGGCAGGAGGACAGGCGACATTTACAATCGTGCTGAACTCTGAACCTACGAGTGGAGTTACAATAGCTCTGAGCAGCTCGGACACCTCGGAGGGTACTGTAAGTCCTGCCAGCGTGGCCTTTACAACCACCAACTGGAACGCACCCCAGACCGTGACCATCACTGGTGTAGATGATGCTGTAGCAGATGGTAACCAGGTCTATACCATAGTGACCGAAGCGGCGGTTAGTACAGACGGAAATTACAACGGTCTTGATGCATCCAACGTGTCGGTATCCAACACGGACGACGACAGCGCCGGAATAACCGTAGATCCCATCTCCGGCTTGACCACCACGGAGGCGGGAGGACAGGCGACGTTTACGATCGTGCTGAATTCGGAGCCTACGAGTGGAGTTACAATAGCTCTGAGCAGCTCGGACACCTCGGAGGGTACCGTAAGTCCTGCCAGCGTGGCCTTTACAACCACCAACTGGAACGCACCCCAGACCGTGACTATAACTGGTGTGGATGATGCCATCGCAGATGGAAACCAGGTTTATACCATAGTGACCGATGCAGCGGTTAGCGCAGATGGCAATTACAACGGTCTTGACGCATCCAATGTGTCCGTGTCCAACACGGATGACGACAGCGCCGGCATTACGGTGGATCCCGTCTCCGGTTTGACCACGACGGAGGCAGGAGGACAGGCGACGTTTACAATCGTGTTGAACTCGGAGCCAACAGCGGATGTCAGGATCGATCTTTCCAGCTCGGATACCTCTGAGGGTACCGTGAGTCCTGTCAGCGTTACATTCACAAATGTCAACTGGAATGCACCACAGACTGTGACCGTTACCGGTGTGGATGATGCGGTGGAGGATGGAAACCAGGTATACAGTGTCGTTACTTCGACAGCGGTGAGTTCAGATGGAAATTATGATGGCATGGATCCCGTTGATGTAACCGTATCGAACACTGATAACGACAGCGCCGGCATTACGGTGGATCCCGTCTCCGGCCTGACCACCACAGAGGCAGGAGGACAGGCGACATTTACCATCGTGCTGAATTCTGAACCTACTGCGGATGTTACCATTGCCCTGTCCAGTTCGGATCCTGGTGAGGGGACTATGAGCCCTGCAAGTGTTACTTTTACCTCGACGAACTGGGCCGCACCCCAGGATGTGGTAATCACTGGTGTGGATGATGCCGTGGCTGACGGAAGTCAGGTTTACAGTATCATGACTGCGGCTGCTACCAGTGCAGATAGCAATTACAGCGGCATGGACGCTTCAGACGTGTCCGTTACCAACACGGATGATGACAGCGCCGGCATTACGGTCACCCCCACCGCTGGTCTTGTGACCACAGAGGCTGGTGGGACCGACACTTTTACCATCGTCCTTAACTCTCAGCCTACCGATACGGTGACCATTGGCGTGTCCAGTTCAGACACCGGCGAGGGAACCGTGAGTCCTTCCAGCTTGACCTTTACGACCGTCAACTGGAATGCACCCCAAGTGGTTACCTTGACAGGTGTAGACGATGCTGTTGCCGATGGAAACCAGGTTTACAGTATTGTCACTGGTGCTGCTACCAGCTCTGATTCGAATTACAACGGGATGGATGCAGCGGATGTCTCTGCCTCCAATACCGATGACGACAGCCCTGGTATTACGGTGAATCCTACATCCGGTTTGCATACCAGTGAAGCCGGCGGTACAGACTTCTTTACCATCGTCTTGAATTCTCAGCCTACTGCTGATGTGACCATTGCTCTTTCGAGCACTGACACTTCGGAAGGTACGGTCAGTCCCACAAGCGTTACCTTTACAGCGAGCAACTGGGATACGGCACAAACCGTAACCCTCACGGGTGTGGATGACGCAATAGCAGATGGTGCACAGGTCTACAGCATCACTACCGGTCCGGCAAGCAGTGCTGACGCCGGTTATGACGGTTTGGATCCTGCGGATGTCTCAGCCAGAAACTATGACAATGACAGTCCTGGAATAACAGTTAATCCGACCTCCGGCTTGCAAACTACCGAGGCTGGTGGCACGGACACGTTTACCATCGTGTTGAATTCTCAGCCAACCGATGACGTTACAATCGCCCTTTCAAGCAACGATCTTACGGAAGGAACGCTTTCTGTGGCCAGTGTGACCTTTACTTCTGCCAATTGGGATACTGCCCAGACTGTTACGGTCACTGGTGTGGACGATGCAATCGTTGATGGCAATCAGCCATATTCAATCGTCACAGCAGCAGCTGTTAGCAATGACTCTGGGTACAATGGATTGAATCCGGCAGACGTAACCGTTACGAACATGGATGACGAATCCAGACACGTGTTGTTGTCCCCGGCAAGTGTAACTGTTGATGAATCCGGGAGCACACAGACTGTGTCAGTGGTTTTGGGAGCTAGACCTTCCGCTCCTGTTCGTATCTCTCTCAACAGCAGCAACGAACGCGAGGGTGTGATTGAACCTTCAGAGCTTGTTTTTGACTCTAACAACTGGAACAAACCCCACCTTATAACCGTTACAGGCGTTGATGATGGAGTCGATGATGGTGATAGTGAATTTGTCATCATGACTTCAGCTACGGTCAGTGATGATCCCGTGTTCTCAGGCCTGGATGTCGAGGATATCGCCGGAGTCAACAGGTACGTCAGGCTGACCAGAGAGCCAGTGGCTGACACCATTGACCACTACAGCATGAGCGCTGATAGTCGTTATGTAGTCTTTGCATCCCGCGCGGCTGGTTTACATGTGTATGGCAAGGACGAGCCTTCATCAGATGTCTTCATGCTCGATCGTCGTACGGGCGACGTGACTGTCATCAGTTCCGCTTTGCATGGTGAGGCTTCGAATGGCGACAGTTTTTACCCTGTCATATCTGCAGATGGTCGTTTTGTGGCGTTCCAGTCGACGGCTGACAATCTGGTGGAAGGTGACACCAATGGAATGCAGGATATCTTTGTCAGGGACGTTCAAAACGCCATTACCATCAGGGTAAGTCGCGGAGTCAAGGGGACTGAAGCAAACGGCGAGAGTTCCTATGCATCGATATCCGAAACCGGCAGGTTTGTCGCATTCCAGTCGGATGCTGACAACCTCGTAGCAATGGATTCCAACGGTTTTACTGACGTCTTTGTCTTTGACATGGAATCAGGCAGTACGCGGCTGGTAAGCGTGGGTGACCTGGGACAGCAGGCCAACGGCAGGAGTACTGAGCCATCGCTGTCAGCGGACGGACAGCAGGTCGCCTTTGCTTCATCGGCATCAAACCTCGTTGCCGATGACACCAATGATGCACAGGATGTGTTTGTCAGAGACATGTTCTCGCAGACAACGCTCAGAGTGAGCCTTGGCGATACCGGCGTTGAGGCAGATGCCTATTGCTTTGGTGCAAGTCTATCGCCGGACGGACGCTATGTGTTGTTCCTCTCTGGTGCCAACAACCTGGTGCCGGATGATTCCAACGATCAGGTCGATGTGTTCCTGCGAGATCGAAAGACCGGCATGACTCAGAGGGTCAGTGTGGATTCCTTCGGGGTAGAGGGTGATGGGTCCTGTCTGTCTGCCTCGTTTTCTGCTGACGGAAGCAGGGTCGCATTCGCGTCAGATTCAACAAATTTGACAGAAGGTGACAGTAATGGACAGGTGGATGTTTTCTTGCACGATGTCCGGACTGGAATCACAGAGCGAATCAGCGTAGCGAACAGTGGCGATGAGGCAGATGCCCTGTCCATGTCTCCTTGCGTCTCCAGGGATGGAAGCCTGGTGGTGTTTTCCTCCAGGGCTTCCAATCTCACAAGGGATGACCAGAACAAGGCTGAAGATATCTTCTTCTTCCTTTCAAAATAGAACAGAACCAATCACATGACCGCAGCATCCGGTGTGAAAACCGGGTGTTGCGGCTTTTCATGCCTCTCTTCTCTTTTTATTACGAGATGGCCTGAAAATTCTTTTCGGATTAGAGCGACAGGACCTATTTGTTTTTTACAGCAGGAGCATCAAAGGTTGGCCCGTCTCCCAGGTCTATGGGGACAGGTTTTGCGTTCCATATTTCATCAGCGTATTGACGAATTGTACGATCCGATGAGAATTTTCCCACGTTTGCGATGTTGTTGGCCACCATGCTGGACCATTTTTGCCGGTCCTCATATGTGTTTGCCAGACGCAGTTGAGTCTCTCTGTAATCGTCAAAATCAGCACATAACATGTAGGTATCGTCGTAGCGCAGATGATCCACGATGGGCATGAATCGCTTGGGGTCGTCAGGGTTGAACAGACCTGACTCCAGCGTCTGGATCACGTCCTTGAGAACAGGGCTTCGTTCGATATACTCCATGGGCACATATCCGGAAGCCTTGCGCTCCCGGACTTGCTCTGCCGTGAGCCCGAAAAGGAAGAAGTTTTCTTCACCAACCGCTTCGCGGATTTCAATGTTTGCTCCGTCAAGAGTTCCCAGTGTAAGAGCTCCGTTCATAGTAAATTTCATGTTGCCTGTGCCTGAAGCCTCCATTCCCGCCATGGAGATCTGTTCGGACACGTCTGCTGCCGGCATGATTTTTTCGGCCAGGCTTACGTCATAGTTTGCCAGGAACACTACTTTTATACGATTTCTGACCTGTGGATCATTGTTTATTATGGATGCCACATCATTGATGAGCTTGATGTGGAGTTTGGCCATAGCATACCCTGGTGCAGCCTTTCCTCCAAAGATGAATGTCCTTGGGATGAAATCCTGGTCCGGGTCTTTGCGCAGTGAGCGGTATAGCGAGATGATGTGAAGGCAGTTGAGCAGTTGGCGCTTGTACTCATGAAGGCGCTTTACCTGAACATCGAAAATCGAATCTACGTCTGGAAGCCAACCATGTCGTTTTTCGATGATATTGGCAAGACCTTGTTTGTTTGCTCTCTTGATGGCCATGATTTCTTTGCAAAATTCATCATCTTTTGCCAGAGGCTTGAGCTTTTCAAGCTCGTCCAGATCGGTGATCCAGTTACGTCCTATTCGTTCGGAAATGGCCGCAGATAGGCGCTGGTTACATGACAGCAGCCACCTCCTTGGTGTAACCCCATTGGTCTTGTTATTGAACTTTTCAGGCCACATCCGGGCAAAATCAGGAAGCAGGTTCGACTTGATCAATTCAGTATGCAGTTTGGCAACGCCGTTAACGCTGTGAGAGCCGATCACTGCAAGGTGAGCCATGCGGACCTTTTTCTCGGAGCCCTCTTCAATGATGGACATGCGACGCTTTTTTCCATTGTCGCCATCATAAATGACATGAACCTGGTTTAAAAATCTCCTGTTTATCTCGTAGACGATTTCCATGTGGCGGGGAAGAAGTTTTGAAAAAAGAGAAACGGGCCATTTTTCTAGGGCTTCCGGCAGAAGAGTGTGATTGGTGTATGCCACTGATTTTGTCGTTATCTCCCATGCTCGATCCCAGTCCATGTATTGTTCATCCACCAAAATCCGCATCAACTCTGCAACGGTGAGGGAGGGGTGGGTATCGTTGAGTTGTATGGCCACCTTGTCAGGAAATTTGCCAAAACCATCATGGGCTTTTTTATACCTTCGAATGATATCGTGCAGGGAGGCCCTTACAAAAAAATACTGTTGTTTGAGACGAAGTTCTCTTCCTTCCGGTGTATCATCCTTAGGGTATAAAACCTTTGATATGCTTTCCCCCAATGCCTTTTGCTCCACTGCCTTGCGGTAATCACCATCATTGAAAACGCTCAGGTCGAACTCATGAGATGCACGTGCAGACCACAGCCTGAGATTGTTTACCGTGTCGTTGTTGTATCCTGCAATTGGCATGTCAAAGGGTACTGCGAGAACACTTTGTGTATCCACCCATTTTACCCTGAGTCTACCTTTGTTGTCCCTGTCTTGAACTGTTCTACCATAGAAGTGCACTGGAACCGTGTACTCATGCCTCGGAATCTCCCAGACGTTGCCAAATCTTGCCCAAGCGTCAGGCTTTTCCACTTGGTACCCATCCCTTATCTCCTGCCGGAAAATGCCGAATTCGTATCTTATGCCATAACCGTATCCGGGCAGAGAGAGGGTAGCCATGGAATCCATGAAACAAGCGGCCAGCCTTCCAAGACCGCCGTTTCCCAGTCCCGGGTCCATCTCTTCTTCAAGGAGCCTGGAGAGATCCACTCCGTATTTTTTCAATATTCTTCTTGCAACATCGTATTGACCAAGATTGATAAGGTTTAGCCCCAGGGAACGACCCAGGAGAAATTCTGCAGACAGGTAATAAACCCTTTTCGCATCGTTCTTGTAGTAAGTCTGCTGAGTGCGAATCCACCTGTGGACCAGGCGGTCTCTGGTCGCCAAGGCCATGGCTTTGTAAATATCCAGCCTGGTGGCGGTGTTTTCGTCCTTTGACATGGTGTAGTAAAGATGATCGAGTACCGCTCGTTCCAGTGTCGCAGGGTCCATGCCAAGACGATCGTTTTCTACAATGACTTCATGTTCCTCATCCTTTTGTTTCCTGTCGGCAGAATTATTTTCCATCGGGTCTTCCCCCTTGCTTTTCATGGTCGTTTTTTCGTCGATATACAGAGATATGTTCCCACATCCACATGAGCGGTGGCCTTGTGATCTTGAAAGTCTCACATAATTGGCCCGTACTCGGCCGGTCGTAAGCAAAGCCGTGTTCTGACATGCGTTTTATCCAATATCGTTTTGGCTGTTCGTTGACATGATGCAGCCCCCCCTGCCCAGGTGGTGCGCAGGCCAGGAGAACCGTATTGGAGAGATTTGCAAGGTTTGTCAAAAATGTTTCAGAGAGATGTTCCGGGATGTGTTCTCCAACGTCCAGGCAGAGGGCAAAGTCGAAATCACCCCAAATGTTGCTGAATGGCTCTGTGAGGTCGCGCACATGAACATGCACAGGGAAGGAGTATTCTTCTGGTGCAAGCACTCCATCGATGCAAGTTGCTTCTACCCCCATCTGCTGAAAATGATATCCATATACACCACAGCCACAGCCGACATCGATGATTTTTCTTGGTTGAAATCTTTTGTGGAGTTCTTTGGCAATGTGCTTGGCAGACTCCACGTATGACCTGTTGAGCCGTCCCCATTCGCGAAAAAAATCCCGGTCGTAGATGTTTTCCAACTCGTCCATCGCCATGACTTAATTCATGAATCCAGAGGATTCTCCCCTGGAGCCATGAATCGAGTCAGAATTGTTGCTTCGCGCGGAATAGACATCCAGTCACCCTTTTGAAGATCGAGGGGAGTTCTGGCTGGCGGCACCTTGTCTCCTTCGCTTATGGGGAGAACATTTATGGTAGCACCCTGTTTTGCGAATTTTCGTTCTACCAGAGCCAGGCCCACTTGCCTTGTTCCAGTGGAAACGGCCGATGTCACCACTCCTGCATATTCATTTTTTCTGCCGGCCAATACAGGGTTGCCCGGCCTGAGAACCTTTCCACCCCTGTTGTTTACCTCGAAGCGAATAACCGTCCTGACTCTCTTTTCGTGTCCCTGCCTCATGGCTGCTCTGCCAGTAAAGAAGGGTTTATGCAGTTTTACGTATTTTCCGTATCCAGATTCTATGGGAGTGATGGCATGAGGTCCGGCCAGTTCGTGACCGTGAAGGGGAAAACCTGCCTCTGTCCTGAGGGAATCCCGGGCCCCCAGTCCACACGGCTTGAGTCCATAAGGCTCGCCGGCTTCGAGAAGGGTATTCCACATGCCGACAGCCTTTTCAGGATGCACGAAGATTTCGAATCCCTGCTCCTCTCCGGTGTATCCAGTGCGGGCGATGGTGACATCTGTCCCGTCTAGCTTGCCTGATGCCAATTCGAACTTGCGCAGTCTTTCTATTGCAAGAATGAACCTGCGCTCCTGGGCCAGCTTTGTCAATATGGCGCGGGTCTTTGGACCCTGTATGGCCATATCGACCCTGGCTTTTTCACCACAGATGTCGGGATCTTTCAAGTTGCGCATGCTTACGTTCCCACCTATACGCACTCTGGGGTTGGCTGGGTCTATAAGCACCTCAGCGTCCAAGACCGACTGCAACCATGCCTGATCTTCGTCGGCGTTGGCCGCGTTCACCACTACCATGAATCGTTCCCGCTCGAGGCGATATACGATTATGTCGTCAATACACCTTCCATCATGGGCCAGTAGATAGGAGTAGTGAGCCTGGCCCGGAACGAGAATAGGAACGTAATTCGTGGTGAGCAGATCTAGAAAACGTTCGGCATAAGGTCCGGTAAATTCCAGCAATCCCATGTGGCTGACGTCGAAAAGGCCTGCGTCGTTGCGCACCGCTGCGTGTTCGTCCAGTATCCCGGTGTACATCACAGGCATTTGCCAGCCGGCAAAGGGAACCAGGTGTTTTGGTCTGCAGAGCCGTTCGTGCTCACCAAAAAGGCAAGTGCGTCGCAAGTCTGCATCCTTGGGTGGTTCGTATTTGAATTCAGGGATTTTTTCTACTGAAGGTGCTGTTTCCAGGAGCTTCTTCTCACCGATGAAAAATGCCTTGGTCAGGTCTACACGCCTGTCTTCGCCCTTGTCTTTCGAAGAAGAGTCTTTTTCCGGGAAGACTTCGGAGGTAGTATCATATCCTGCAGGTTGAGCACCTGACTCCACCAGCTTTGACCAAATGCGTGTAGCGGCATCCCTTGGGATGAAAAGTTCGAACCCGGGGATTGTGCCCTGAGGCCTGTTGAGAATGATAGTCCCTTGGGATTCGATGGCCTTGCCCCATGGGGGTACTTCTACTCCGAACACAGGTTTGATCACATCGTCAGCTCGCGGCCCCCTCAATCCAATGCATGTCATCGGCTTTCTTCCATCCGAAGGCTGAGACATGTCTTCGACCACTGCCGGGCCTTCGCTTTTCAAAAGAAGGTCTTCGTCCTGCAGTACATAGCCATCACTCAGATCCCGCAACCATTGGATTGCCGAGTTTGGCGATGATGTACGAATTTTGACGAGAAAGCGATCTCCCAGTTCATCGCTGGGCAAGCGAAGCACAAGGGCCCTTGCCTGTACCTTGCCTCCAGGGTCCAGCATGAGACTCGGGGTACTTTCCATGGGCTCTAGGGTCAGGACCTGTGACGTACAGGCGCACTCGAGAAGCTGACCTGCTCGGCCCTTGCTGACTTCCACGAGCATCTCTCCTCCCGAGTCCACAAGGGCTACACCGCTGGTAAGCGCTGCGCGCTCCCTGTCCGGATCTCCGTAGTTTGCCGGAACTTTGAATCCGTCTTTTTCAACTAGTGTCACCGCTTGGCTCTGGTGCAAGGGAGCAAGAGCCGTCAATCTGGGCTCAGATGACTGAGCGGTCTTGAAATGGGGATATCCGGTGGGCCCTGTTGTGGAATCCTTGCCCGGTTCAGATGTGGCATCCTGCATTAGCTCAGCCACTTCCTTCGAGACCTCACGCAACAAATCTCGGTTCTTTTTCCCGCGGCCCAGGTCCAAATCCAGCTGTCCACTGATATAGGAAAACGGGTAGCAACTCCTGACGACCTTGGCCACGATGGCAGCAAGACGCTTCATGTGTTGTTCGCCAAGACCGCGTTGGGTGGCCCAGGTTGTTCCAAACCTTAGACCAGATGGATGAGTGGCGTTTTTATCACCAAAGATTGTATTTTTATTACACACTATCCCAACCAGGTCCAGGAGCCTGGATGCAGTCTCCCCTGTCAGGGACATGTTGGATGAACAAGAAACCTTTCGGAGATCTATCAAGCACATGTGGGTGTTCGTGCCACCATAGGCCAGTTCGAGACCGTTTTCGGTAAAGCCATCAGCAAGAGCCTTGGCATTTTTCTGAACCCCAAGTTGCAGCTTGCGGAAATCCTCACTTGCGGCGATTTTCATGGCGACAGCTTTTGCTGCCAGCGCATGAATATGAGGCCCACCCTGCTCGCCAGGGAATACCCCCATGTCCACCTTGGCTGCAATTTCTGGATCTGTACTAAGGAGCATGGCTCCGCGAGGGCCACAAAGGGTCTTGTGTGTGGTAAAGCTTACCACGTGAGCATGACCGACCGGGTTGTTCAAAAGCTTGGCCGCCACGAGCCCTGCAAGGTGCGCTATGTCGGCCAGGAGGATGGCTCCAACCCGGTCTGCGATGGAACGCATACGCGCCCAGTTCACATCCCATGGGTAGGCAGAAAAACCACCGATTATCAATTTTGGGGAGTGTTCCACCGCCAATTTTTCAATGGCATCGTAGTCCAACTCTCCGCTGCGTGCTATTTCGTACGACACCACCTCGTGGTTCATACCAGACCGATTAACCTGAGAACCGTGTGTGAGGTGCCCTCCGTTGGTCAGGGCCGGGCCCATGACCACATCTCCCGGTCTCACGAAGGCGTTGTAGACGGCGTTGTTTGCAGCAGCCCCGCTGAGGGGTTGGGCATTGACAAAAATATTTTCGGCTGGTTCCAGGTCGTTGGCAAAGACTTCCGCAGTTCTGCGTCGCAAGAGTTGTTCAAGAAAATCGACATATTCACAACCCTTGTAGTAGCGTCTGTCTCCAAGACGTCGATATGCAGCAAGCTGCCAGGGGTAGGATTTGAGAAGTTCAGCTGGTTCCAGCAGTGTCCGTGGCGATGGGTAACCTTCGGCGTAGATGTGTCCAAACTCACTGGACAATGCCTGTCTTACCGCCGGTGGACATATGCTCTCAGAAGCGATCATTATCAGTTTTCGATCTTGTCTCTCTGTCTCGCGTTTGATCAGCTCGTGGATCTCGGGGTCAACTTGCTCGATGGAACCAGATGGTAAGAGTTCGTTCACTTGATGCCTTCCTTTTCCAGAGAATATTGACACAAAGCTTGCAGGGCCAACGCCCTGAAGCTAAAAAGGTTTGTTTGTTGAAGTACACCTGCTGGTCTTCGGTGTCAAGAGGGTGGATTTCCCACCTCGCTTGCGATCTCTGTGGCTATGCTGCAGAGCTTTTTGTCAACTCAGTTGCCATCTCATACGGCATGAGCACAATCAGAATCAAACTTGTTGAGGCATGTATTTGGTCAGTACTTGAACCAGCGACTCCTCGGAGAATGGTTTGGAGATATAGTCATCCATGCCTTTTTGCAGACACAAGTCCCTGTCTTCTTTCATGGCGTGAGCGGTCATGGCAATAATTGGAATATGTTGAGTTTTTTCTTTTTTCCTGATTTCCCCAGTGGTTTGAAATCCATCCATGCCGGGCATCTGTACATCCATCAGTATCGCGTCAACTTCTTGTTCGGAGAGAATATCCAAAGCTTTCATCCCATCTTCAGCCTGTACAACCGAAATTCCCAACCTGGAAATCATGGCGTCTGCAACCAGACGATTGACAGGGTTATCCTCCACGAGGAGAACTTTTCCTGACAGAGTTCCGTCAAAAGTTTTTTGCCCGTTTGATGATGTATAAGTTTTGGTGGTCAAATTCCGAACCGGATACCGGTCATCGGAAACCACCGGTAACTCGATCTCAAACCAAAAGATCGAGCCTCCCCCGGTTCTTGGTGTGTAACCTATGAGCCCTCCCATCAGTTGTGTAATTTTTCGGCTTATGGCAAGACCGAGCCCTGTTCCCGCATGTTTTCTGGAGTAGGATCCATCGGCTTGAACAAAAGCTTCGAAGATGTCTTGGGCCTGTTCTCTGGGAACTCCAGTCCCGGTGTCTTCAACTGAAAACTTCAGGCGGATCGTGCCATGTGTACTTTTTACCAACTGTTCTATAGTTAATTTGACATAGCCTTTTTCTGTAAACTTCAACGCGTTGTTGAGAAAATTGTGTAGAATCTGCTTGATTCGTTTGGAATCTGCCATCACATGGGGCAAGTTTTCCGGCGTCGACATTTGCAATAATATTCCATTGGCTCGCGCTTTTGGTTGATAGGTCGCAATGATCTCGTTTGCAATTTCCACAAGATCCGTGCGCTCAGGATCCAAATCCAGCTTGCCTGCCTCCGCCTTTGACAAGTCCAGGAGCTCATTGAGAATAACCAGGGATTGGCCTGCTGTCTCCTTTAGGATGTTCAGATGTTCTATCTGTTCCTCGTTCAAGCCAGTTTTAGAGAAAATCTCCAGCAAACCGATGATTCCGTTCATGGGTGTTCTTACTTCATGACTTATGTTGGAAAGGAATTCGTTTTTCAGACGAGATGCTTCTTCAGCAGCCATGCGAGCCTTTTGCATTTTTTTATTTGCTTTTGTCCGAGAATACTCAAAAGAGAATGATACAATGGAGATGGAGACCATGGCGAGAATGATTTTCAGAGGAAAGGATGAATTGAAGATTGTGATTTGGAGCAGTCCGGGAAATAGCAACATCACTGAAACGATGCATAGAAATACCCCGGTGATTATTGTTCCATGTTTATACCCCAAAAGGTATACGGATATCGGCGGAAAAAGAAACATCCACACAAACCCGGAACCACTATCTACTACAAGCAAGACAACGAGGAACGTGAAATACTCGAGAATGCCCAGCCAGCAGACTACTGTGACCTTGTGTGTCTTGACTGCAATTATATATGCCAGGGCCAAAGCCGCGGCATAGGAAAAATCCATTAAAGCCAAACCCGCGCGCCCGGCATTCAATCTCCATAATCCAAAAATGGAGGCTGCAATAATTCCAGTCATGCTGAAAACATGAATCAATATGAATTTTCGATAATCTTCGTCCGAAAGGTGTCCTTCTGCAACATGAGGGCCCAATGCTTTTATCAAGCGGATAAGACCACTATTGACTATGGCTTTGGGCAATTGGGTTTTCTCCATGATTTTTTTGAGCTAGCGTCCTTTGGAACATATCGACACTTTTCAGTGACTACTTAGCCTTCTTTTTCTTTGCCATCTCATAGTCTCTCATGTCCCAGCAACGTCTGAACAAATCACAATCCCGACATTGAGCCAGCAGCTTCCTTGTTATCATGAAGTCATGGCCGCCGAGAAGCATTTCATCATCTGTGCGCCTCAATACTAGGCAGAGTGGTTCAGAATATGCGCAACCATGCCTGTTGTCACAGTTTATACATAGTTGACTCTTGTTCCTCTCCTTGTTCCTCTCGGGAGTCTGAGTGCATGTGTTTTCAATGGGCAAAAAAATCCCCTGGAGCGATTGAGTTCCAGGGGAGTATAGCACGATTGAATATTATCTGCTATTGGCAATCAAATGCTGCCATGCACTCTACGACTCCATTTGTTTGAGGTTCGCAGTCGTCCATGGGCGCAAAGCACTGACCTTCGTCTACCACAAAACACTCTCCCATGGCGGTGGTGCACAAGCTGAGGGTCCCATCCACGATCTTCACTGCCCCGTCTTGTCCCTCGCTTCCCTCCACCGGCATGAGAGTCGCAGGGCCATTCTGGGCAAAGAAGGTCAGGGTATAGGTCTGGTCACAGAGCTCTGCTGGTGCTGGTTCTTTATCTTCTGGCAGATACTGGTCCATGTGACCAAGGTTTGTGTAGAGACGAATTTCAGCACCCGGGTCCAGTGAAATGGTTGGCATTTCACCTGCCGCCGAAACATTGACATTTACGTGTCGTGCATTGTCAGGGTTTATGTCCAAGGTCAATAGCTGCGTGTCATCGTGCCTGAAGCGGCTTGTGGTGTCACCGAGGCCAAGCCCTGTGATAGTGAAATCCTGGTCATTGGCGCCTACCTGGAAGCCGCCTTCCAGACCACCTAGCTCCACTATGAGGTCACCGCTTGCGTTCTGAGCGTCTTCGAATACAGAGGCAAAAGGTAAAGAGAGGGTGGCAGGGTTGAAATCAAGGGCTACTTGTAAGATTTTAGACTGTCCGTCTATGTGCAACATGGCTGCATCTTCAGCCATGTCTGTGGAAAGTTCCACCATGCCTACGTCCGGCACGTCCATCTTTACGTGTATTGCAGAGAGGATCTTGTAGTTGAGGGAAAAATCCTTTTCGCCGTTTTCAGTAAGAGACAACTCCACCTTTCCTTCCATGATTTCAGGCAGGGAGATCTCTTCGTCACCAAGGGTTCCAACTATATACCAAACTGCGTTTTTGAGTTCTGCCAAGTCTGACGACAAAGCAACCGAGGTGTCCTGAAGATTCAAGGCTATGGTGGGGTACTTGTCCGGACCCACCAACAATGACAGTTCTACTCCATCCCCACTTGCGGTCACCATGAGGCGCAGTTGGAGTTCATCTATAGTGCTTACGCATTTTGCTTCATTGTCGGCTGCCTGCTGTATGCAATCATTCTGCTCTTGTTGGCACTGCTGATCGCTGGGGTCACATCCATAGTCACAGTACACAGCACCTGCGTCCATACACTGGTCAGAGCAGAGCAGTTGCCCTGGAATAAGGTATACAACTTGGTCGGGCTCTTCCGACTCGATGTTCGCAGCTACAAGGATACAAGTGTTCAAAGCATCTTCTAGCTCCTGGGCGATCTCATCTGCATCGGGGCCGTCTTCACCTTCGGGATCTCTTGGCCTCATGGGCGCAAATCCCGGGCCGTCCACTTGAACCTCTTCACTGCTTGGAAGAAAAGTTCCGAAAAGGTCATCCATGCCAATG
>JALVPF010000607.1:15608-22133 GCA_027031935.1 Myxococcales bacterium
TTGCAACTGCTTCGGCCACCTGCCGGGCCACGTCAGAAGAAAGAGCCGTTGTTCTGGCTGCCAACTCTTCCGCGGTCAGCTTGGGGGCCGGGTCGCATGCCATAAAACTGAAAAAAACGACAGGTGCCAACAGGGCTACTATAAATGTCTTGTACGTTTTCATCTGATCATCTCCTCCGTTTGTCAGCAGGCTAAACGCAATTTTCTTTGGTATGCCAGCATTTATTAGCATTTTGCCTTTCTGCAACACCCATGCCATAGCATAATTGTCTATTATAATAAGAAGATAGCTGTTTCGTCTTGGTTCTGTTTCCGTACAGATTGTGACATTATCGTCACAGGTGAATACTTGTGGATACAGTTTAGGCAAGACTGCAGTCACAGATTTCTGAAATTTGTCGGTTTTTTCTGTGATGGTGAGCTTTTGGCTGGGCTTGTAACCAGCGGAAAAAGCATCGAATATTTTCCTCCAGGCCTTGGCATTGAACTTGCTTGAGGCTTAGGGCGAGCTAAAACTTTTCCGAGGAGGAGGGTGTAGCATGTTTTTATCAAGATTCAGGGCTTTTACAGTTTGTTCATTTTTTGGATCTTTGCTCTTGCTAAGTCAGGCATGTGGCGATACGGGAAGTAATATCGTCGATCCAGGTCACGAGGTTAAATCAGACAAGCAACGTATAATGGCCCCTGATGTGCCTCCGGGCGACGTGGAGCAACTGGTCTCCGGCAACACGGCCTTTGCCCTGGACATGTATCACGCGCTGGTGGCGAAAGCTGGGAATGATGAAGTCTTTTTTTCGCCGTACAGTATTTCTCTTGCCCTTGCCATGACCTGGGCTGGTGCACGCAACGAGACCGAGAGCCAGATGGCACAGACGCTGCATTTCAGCCTGGACCAGAGTCGATTGCACCCTGCCTTCAACTTTGTGGACCTTGCGCTGATGAGCAGGGGAGAGGGGGCACAGGGCCAGGATGGCGAGGGCTTCAGGCTCAACGTGGTCAACTCCATCTGGGGACAGGAGGGATACGAGTTTCTCGAATCCTTCCTGGATGTTCTGGCTGAAAACTATGGTGCCGGGCTGCGCCTGCTGGATTTTGAGGCTGATCCCGATGCATGCGCCGAGGTGATAAACAAGTGGGTGGAAGACTATACGGAAGAGAGGATTAAAGACCTGATACCACCTGGAACGCTCAATCGTTTGACCAGGCTGGTGCTGGTCAACGCCATCTATTTCAACGCTGCATGGGCAAATGCCTTCGAGGAAGAATACACCTCGAAAGCACAGTTCCACACCCTGTCTGGTGATATCTTACAGGTAGACATGATGCATCAGGTACAAGACATGAGTTATCTGCAGGGTGATGGGTTCAAGGCCTTGGCCATCCCTTACGATGGCGCTGAACTCGCCATGCTGATCGTGCTTCCAGACCAGGGTCGTTTTTCCGAGGTGGAGCAGGCATTGACTCCGGATCTCATCGATGGCATTTCGTCTTCCATGGTATCAGCCGAAGTTGACCTCTCCTTGCCTAAGTGGAAGTTTACTTCCGAGAGCATCAAGCTCAGGGAGATACTTTTTAATATGGGAATGCCCTTGGCTTTTTCCGACCATGCTGATTTTTCGGGCATGGATGGAAGGATCCATCTGCACATAAGCAACGTCGTACACAAGGCCTTCATTTCGGTAAATGAAGCCGGCACGGAGGCTGCGGCCGCCACTGCAGTTGTCATAGATGGAAATCTGGCCCCACCTGCTCCGGAGACCTTCAATGCAGACAGGCCTTTTGTGTATTTCATCAGGGATATACAGACTGGTTCCATCCTGTTCATGGGCCGCGTGACAGCTCCATCTGTGGAGTGATCTCCCTGTCCTCCGTCAGTGCCCGTCTTGTTTCTTTTCTTGCATCACGCTGACTCCAGGAAGATCAAGATCCAGGCAACAGAAAGGTTCAGCCTCGAACCGAGAAACTGGAAGCAGGAGTTGTTATTCCCATAAAAAAACCCCGCAAGGTTTGCGAGGCCTTAAACACGCCCGGAGGGGCTCGAACCCCCGACCTGTGGATTCGAAGTCCACCGCTCTATCCAACTGAGCTACGGGCGTAAAAATGGGTCGTAAAGGATTCGAACCTTTGGCCCGCGGATTAAGAGTCCGCTGCTCTACCAACTGAGCTAACGACCCGAAACAAGGGCGAACGATGGGGCTCGAACCCACGACAACCGGATCCACAATCCGGGGCTCTACCAACTGAGCTACGTTCGCCACAGGTATCATACACGTAACGCCCATCCATCAGGATGGGGCTCGTTTGTTAGCATCGGTTTGAAGCTTTGTCAATTCTCAAATAGTTGCCACTGGATTTTTTTGTCGCTCACCTCCAGTTACCATGCCAGTTGCCATGAGCGGGCATTTGAAGAAGACAGGCCCATCAACTACGCCTGCCGCGGGCCTACGAAGATGCTGCAACTTTATAAATTTTCGAGGCAGTTGTAGAATTTTTTGTTTGATGTGGAGGGAATCTGGACGAATGGTGTTTGTTGCGTTATATTCCCAGTCCTGAAAAGAACAACGTGGAGGTGTTTTATGTTTAAAATAGTGACGATCTTGGCTTCTTATTTGTACCTGTCTGCCCCCTTGGCTCTGGCTCAGGACGAACCAGCACCAGCACCAACACCCGCACCAGCGCCTGCTCCTGATCCCTCCGATTACAGCTCTGATGGTTTTGGAATGGATATCTCGGCTTATGGTGCATTCGGATTAGGATGGAATTTTGGTGTGGGAGGCGGCGCACAGTTTGGGATTCCCGTAGTCCCCAATGGCTTCATACCCAACCCCAAGTTCCGCGATGCACTTCATGTGGAATTTGGAATGGACACATTCTATTTCACCTGGTCAAATTATCACGTGCTGTTTCTCAACCCCATGGGTGGCGTCCGTTACACCGTGTACGTCCTGGACAACCTGGCACCCTTTGCAACGGTAAAGTTTGGTGCAAGCATCCCAACAGCTGAAGAAAATCTGGACTATGGGGTGTACTTCTATACCCAGGTTACGGTGGGTGTTTTATGGGACATAAATGACTTCATGTCCCTGAGGGCCGAGACGGGTTTTCAGTATGTGGGTCATTCCTCGGATGTCTGGAGAATTGGCATGCTGTTCAGGCTGTAATTCCCCGGTCTCTTCCAGAGCAAGTCATTGGTCAGCCTAGTGCCCACCTGTACACATAGGTTGAACCTGCACGCACTTTGAAGTCTCACTATCGCATTTCAGCCCGCTGTCACATTCCAGCCTGATACCGCTACAATCCGCATCCTGGGGCTTTCTTGTCTCGCATTGGCCACCTGTACCCTCAGGATCATTGCAGAACATCCCTTCGCCGCACAGGTGAGGATCTCCATCTATGCAGTCATCTCCCGCGGCTTTTGGAGTTAGGCATTTGCTGTTTACGCAGATGAGACCCGCACTGCATTCTACCTGGCTGGAGCATTCTTCATCATTTCCCTGTAAACCATTGTATGAATCGTCACAGGTTTTCAGAAGTGATTTTAGTGCATCTGCACCATTTCCAGAGCATTCTGCTTGAGCCCCTACTGCCAGACATGCCGCAGCCTTGTCAGGGAAGAATTCTCCGCGTCCTGCATCAATGGCGTTTTGTGCCGGAGTGCTATAGCCAGCTTCCATTGCAGATTTGAAAAAGCTGGTGCAAGACGCTTCGTCCTTGAGTTGGTCTGAAAGACCCATGGAATCTGCGATCTGCCCAAGTTCGTCCTGGCTACAACAGGTAAAAAGCCAATGACAGTTCAGTGAGGCTGCCTCACTTGCAAACTCGGTGAGGGTGACCTCGCCTTGGCATACACCGGTTGTCATGCAGAGCAGTCCTGTGTCGCAGGTGCCATCATCATTGCAAGGTTCTCCTGCTTTGCCTTTCCCGTCGTCAGAATTGCCACAGCCAAGCATGAGAAGACCAACACAGAAAGAAATTGCGAGACCAACAAGAAGAGTCTTTTTCATGATTCTTTCCTCCGGAACAAGGAATATTGGGAAATTGAATTCTTTTATTTTCAAGATGTTAGCTTATATCGGGGTGGCGGTCAAACCTATTATGTCAGGGCTGCATGCTAGTAATGGGATAACTTTGATTGATTTACTGGAGGACAAAATGAAGGATATAAAAAAAATGATGATGCGAGACAATCGTTGCTCCGAGTGTGGCGCTCTTTTGATCGGGCAGAACACCTGTGGCAATTGTGGACACGAGGAGGATTTGGACCCTGGCTCTGATGAACTCATTGCTTTTGACTTCGTTGCGGATACCTGGAAGGGTTTGGGTGGCGTTTTGTTTGAAGAGTCTCAGGCAGCCTAAAGAACCGGCGAGAGTATTCTGGCGAAAGCTTCGACCATTCTTGCCTTGAGTCCCTTGTGCTCAAGGTCCTCCAAGGTGATTTCCTTGGCTTTGTCCATGTCCGTGTAAAAGATTTTCTCCATTCGCTCCGCCATGCGACTGCCGGAGATGAGAACATTGACTTCAAAATTCAACCTGAACGAGCGTCGATCCATGTTTGCGGAGCCCACCGTTGACCAGGTCTTGTCCACAACCATGGTCTTGGCGTGGAGCATCCCAGGGTGGTGCTCAAAGATCCTGACCCCTGCTTGCAGCAATTCCTTGTAGTATGATCTGCCTGCCCACTGTACCAGCCTGAGATCACTTTTTCCCGGAAGAAGGATTCGCACGTCCACCCCGCGCCAGGATGCGGTTTTGAGCGCAAGCAGCATGGCCGAGTCGGGAATAAAGTATGGTGTGGTTATGAACACCTTTTCGGATGCTTCGTTCACGGCGGTGAAAAAAACCGCATGTATGGTCTCATGCCCTTTGTCTGGTCCGGAGTCCACTATCTGTACGAGTTCTTCTCCACAGGATGAAATCCCTGTAAAAAAATCCGTGTCAGCGAGATCTTCGTCGGTGGCAAACAGCCAGTCCTCTGCAAAAATTTCTTGTAGCCGTCCCACTGCTGGACCATCCAGTCGAATGTGGGTATCTCGCCATGGTGCGTATTTTTTTTTTCTACCCTGGTATTCTTCTCCAATGTTCAAGCCACCTGCAAAGCCTACCTTGTCATCTACGATCAGGATCTTTCTGTGATTGCGCAGATTGGGGTTCCAGTAGGGACGAAAGCCAAATACGGGCATGAAAATTCCAAATTGTCCCCCCGCATCCAGCAGAGGCTTTATGAATTTTTTTGAAATTTCCTGGCCACCGACCCCATCTACAAGCAGTTTGACCTCTACCCCCTCTTTTGCTTTTTCAATCAGAAGGTCCCTGAACCTCTTGCCTGCTGAATCTTTGCGGTAAATGTAGCTTTGCATGAAAACGTGATGCTGAGCCTGCTCTATGGCCTGTTGCATTCTGTCGTAGGCCTTGTTCGCATCTATGAATATCTCGAGGCTGTTACCGGTTATCACCGGTGTACCAGTTACCGATGCCGCCAGGCGGGCTATCTCTCGCGCCTGCTCACTCAATACCTCTGGTGGTTTTTCGAAGTTGCATGCCGGGTGCTTGATATCCAGGGCATTCATGTTCCTGAGGAAAATATCGTGGCTTTCTTTATGCTTCCTGCTCTTTCTGCGAACCCTGCTTTGACCCACCAGGAAAAAGAGGGCAACACCAAGGTATGGAACAATGGCTATAAAGAGAATCCATGCCAACGTCGCTCCTGATTCGCGACGGTCCAGTATGATGCGCGGTATTAACACCAGCGCCAGAAGATATCCCCCCACCGTGGTCACAACGGCGAAGATGCTCTGCCATGGAATGTTTGCGTGTTCTAGCATGCTCTGCAATTGTAAGCACAAATGTGCACCAACGACAAATCAATGGTGGTGCGACAAAGGATGTGTTAATGGTTCATGTCCGAGGCTGAAGTGAATATCAAAGGAGGTATTTCATGGGCTTCAATCCTAGACACGTTCCCTGGATGACGATTATTGGTGTGGCTGGGTTGGTCCTTGGGTATTTCATAGGGAAAGAAACCGCCACAGATCCCATGATTCCTGCTTTTTGGGGGCTTGCCATAGGTTCTGGTGTTGCCCTGGTGCTGAGAACCGTTTTGACAATCAGGTGGGCGCGTCAAATGAAGGACAAGGAAGATCCTGGGCAGGGCGATCCCCTCTGATGATTGCACCACTGGCAAAAGAAGTGGGATGTCAAAACACGTCAAAACACGTCAAAACTCATTGAAAAAATTCCTTTATCATGAGATGATGACGCAGTGCAGCTTGGCGGAGGGGATAAAGTGGTCTGTGGAAGAGTCGGGGGTGACGGGAGAGCTTGCTGTGAGTGTGATAGACAAGATTCCTGCCGAGATTGTACATCAACTGAAAAAAATGAACGCGCGATTGGTTCCCCGTGAAAAGTACCTCGGGGCAGTTACCATGGGACTTTCTGCAGTGGAAGAGACCTACCTGGTGGCCAAAAACTTTGTGGATGGCTCCATTCATATCTCGGAAAGAGCCCTGTACGAGGATACCTACAAAC
>JALVPF010000608.1 GCA_027031935.1 Myxococcales bacterium
ACTACGAATCCCTGCGGATCCGGTTTGAAAACGCGCTGAAAACCGTCGGAGATCATCACACCCGGTTGTTCAACGAGTACCACGCCTTAATCGTTCATCACGCGAAACAGTACTGCCGCAAGCGGCCACGATGCCACGCATGTTGTTTACGGCATTTCTGTCGATACACAAAACCGTAATGGAAAATATCTGTGTACCACTTATACCACCTTCGCGAGTTATCCAGAATAACCCAAGCTGGCGCTGCCCATCAGATTTGGCGGATAACTCCCATATAACCGCATCACACTTGACATAGACTTCCAGTTCCTGATAGAAGGTATGGGCGGCTTCCTGGATGGAAACCGAACCACCTGATAAACAAGGAGTTCAAATGAAAATACAGTCAATTGCCATAAATTTATCTGCTTATCTGCTTATCTGCTCAGCATAAGTCAGGCGAGAGCTCATCACGACCCCTTTAATGATCCTTGCAATCCCTGGCTCTATTCATCGGCCTCTGAAATATCCCAGTCGTCCATACTGGATTACTGCATAAACCCCTATCAACCACTGACTTACCTGGACGGATTGTTTGGTTTGAACATATCCTCCGATGAAATCGCGTTTCTGGGACGAAACCGAGGGATAGGCATCCATATATGGACAGTCAACGATAAAGCATCAAGAGCAACCAACGATATTTTTGGATATGGCATACATCACAACAATGAAGCAGACGCATTTCGCCACTGTTACGGCGCTGCGCTGTTGACCCGAGATCTTGGCCCGTTTCCGGATGGAGTGGCGACAGCAAAAGAGTTTCTGGATCTCCATGAAGCCAGACCAGACAATCCATCACTGGAAAAAATAATGGATTCCCATAACAACGACATAGGAGTGAAGATCGCCCAGGATTTTCCGCCCTATGGTTTTGAATGGTCCGATGAACAATTTAAGTCGATGTGCGTGGCAAAATTGCACAATGGCGAATTGATAAGAAACCTTATGGAAGCCAAAGACAAGCAGCAGGAAGAGGCTGGGTGTCTCAACTGGTGGGAGATATGGCCTTGGTGGAGTTCTTGGTCTTGGAGCAGACGCTGAAACTGAACTATAGAATCGACCTTACAAAATTACCTTTGAGGAACAGTTACGATGAAATACAGAAATATTTTCAATACGCTTATTTTGGCTTTATTACTCTTGAGCAATCAAATGGTCTTTGCAGGGACAGAACCGGAGGAGAAAGCTGCCAACCCTTTCGACCCCATTGAAAATCTCAAAAAACTCGGCACTGATGAATTCACCCCGGATGCTTGGGCGAAAGCAGGACAGGAGGAGCGGGGGCGGATGATATGGTCATTTTTTCAACAATATGACCTTTCCGAACTGACACTCGATAGAATCAGAGAACTGCTTGGACCAAGTACGGTCTATTCACGTTCACGTGAACCAAATTCACCTATCAACAGCGGACTTATTCCGGCTTACGCGATTGGACCGGAAGAAGTAATGGCGGAAGGAGGCCGAGTAGCTGAGGAAGGATGGTTGGGATATACCCTGATTTTCATAGTAAACCCCTGGAGACCGGAGTGGAAAACCCAAATTGACATTTACCCAAGCATGCTACCCTGAGGGGAAAACCCGGAGGGGGACAGTTATAGATTGTCCCCCTTCAGGAAATTTCAGAAATGCCGCTCGGAGGCCGTTACTTACTAGCTGAGAAAAAACAAGGGAAAAAATTTCAACCTGTAGCTCTCTATGGGAGACGGTGAGAATCGGACAGCAAATTATGCCATTCACCCCTTTTCACATGGGTCCGGGAGTCGTCATCAAGGCACTGCTTCAGGGAAGCTTCAGTCTAATGGTATTCGGCTGGGCACAAATTGTCATGGATATCCAGCCGCTGGTGGTATTGATTACCGGCGAGGGCCACCTGCACGGCTTTTCCCACACCTACGTTGGCGCCTCCCTGCTTGCGATTTTTGCTGCCCTGACCGGAAAATATCTATCTGATTTTGGATTGATCATCCTGGATATTTCCACCGAAGCGTATCCGGTAAAAGTGGCGTGGTGGGTGGCATTCCTCAGTGCATTTACCGGCACCTTCAGTCATGTGATTCTGGACAGCATTATGCATCCTGATATGGAACCTTTCTACCCGTTCTCAGTTACGAATGCGCTGCTTGGCCTGATCACGGTTCCCACACTCTACAAGTTGTGCCTATACAGTGGGCTGGCGGGCGCCATTCTCTACTATACGATACGCTTTTTCATGCAGAAAAAATCCCGCACCCAACGGCCGTAGCAGGGAAATATTGCTCCGCTCCCGGAGCAATGGCGCACCGCCCTTGTCATCAGGCCACCTCTGCCCGCCGCCCAGCCTTGCGGAACACGAACCGGTCCCCCTCCACGTCCACCTCGATCACATCACCGACGCTGAACTTGCCTGCCAGAATCTCCTGGGCAAGCTGGTTCTCGATGGAGTGCTGCAGGGCCCGTTTCAGCGGCCGCGCACCATACACCGGATCGAACCCGGCCTCGCCCAGCTTGTCCAGCGCGGCATCGGTGATCTCCAGATCCATCTGCTGATCGCGCAACCGCCTGCGTAGCTGTTCCACCTGGATTGCAGCAATGGCACGGATCTGCTCCTTGCCCAGCG
>JALVPF010000609.1 GCA_027031935.1 Myxococcales bacterium
GATTTCCCACCTCGCTTGCGATCTCTGTGTCGATGCTGCGGAATCTGTCCTCGACGTGGTGAATCCACGACTGCGGACGATTCCTTGCATCTTCGTGACCTCACAAGCGATCTGGGAAATCTGATTCGATAGTGTGGGAGATTTGAGTAGCGTTGATAATAAAGATTAGCTTTCCATCCAGCAGTTTGAAATTTCCCACTCTTTTGAGTCAGGACCAGTCGTAGGGCAGGTCGGTCTTGATCATCTCCGGTGATCCATCAGGCCCTTTTTTCAGGACCGTATCGGTTTTGAAATTTTTATCATCGAGTTTGGGATAGTCCAGTGTGTAATGCAGGCCCCTGCTTTCCTTGCGGTGGCGTGCGGCATGTATGACCAGTTGAGCCACGATGGAAATGTTTCTCAGCTCCACCAGGTCTGATGTCAGGATGAAGTTCCAGTAGTATTCCTGGATCTCGTCCAGCATCATGTTGATGCGACGAAGGGCTCGATCCAGTCTCTTGTCAGACCTTACTATTCCCACGTAATTGGTCATCAAACGTCGAATCTCGTCCCAGTTTTGGCTCACAACGACCATCTCGTCCGAATCCACAGCACTGCCCGTGTCCCAGTCAGGAGGATCCCCTCTGAGTGCTGGTGCTTTCTCTATCCAGGATATGGAGTCCTGAGCTGCAGCCTTTCCAAACACCAGGGCCTCGAGAAGAGAATTGGAGGCCAGGCGGTTGGCCCCGTGGAATCCAGTACAGGCGCTTTCTCCAATGGCATAAAGACCAGGAAGGCTGCTGCGACCATTGATGTCAGTACGAATCCCGCCGCAAAAGTAGTGGGCTGCAGGTACCACGGGCAGAGGCTGGGTCCTCATGTCCAGGCCAAGTTCCATGCAACGTTTGTGTATATTGGGAAAGCGCTCCACCAGGAAATCCGGGTCCAGTGCGGTCATGTCCAGCAGTACATGGTCATCTCCACGCTTTTTCAGCTCGTGGTCGATGGCGCGCGCAACGATGTCCCTCGTGGCCAGCGAGCCTCGTTCGTCATACTTGTGGAGGAACTCCTCCCCGTTGGCCAGTCGAAGAACCCCGCCTTCACCTCTAAGCGCCTCGGATAGAAGAAATGATTTGGCCTCAGGGTGATAAAGGCATGTTGGGTGGAATTGTACGAACTCCAGGTTTGCCATTTCCGCCCCTGCCCTGTATGCCATGGCCATGCCATCACCGGAGGCGATATCCGGGTTAGAGGTATAAAGGTAAACCTTGCCGGCGCCACCGGTTGCAAGGACAGTACAGCGGCCGCAAAATGTTTCGATGGCGCCGGACTTCTGTTCCATGGAATATGCGCCAAGGCATCGCAGGGGATTGCCTGCATCGTCTCGTTGGATGATCAGATCGATTGCTGTCTGGTGATCCAGGACTTCTATGTTGGGCTCCGCTCTTGCTGCCTTGACCAGGGTGGTCATTACCTCGTGCCCCGTAAAATCCCCGGCATGTAGTATCCTGCGCTTGGAGTGCCCGCCTTCCTTGCCCAGATCGTAACTGGGGTCATTCTGATCCTTGTTGCGACTGAATTCGACCCCGAATCTCACAAGTTCCTCTATGGCATTTGGCCCGGAAGAGGTGCACAACTTCACAACGTCCTCGTGGCAGAGCCCGGCACCCGAACGAAGAGTGTCGTGTTCGTGGGACTCGAAAGAATCATCCTCAGACATGACAGTTGCGATTCCACCCTGGGCCTTGTCCGAAGCTGAATCCTCATCCGATGCCTTGTTCAGTACGATTACCTTGCCGGTTTTTGCAGCGTGCATGGCAAAGGTAAGCCCTGCAAGGCCACCTCCGATTACCAGAAAGTCAGCTTTTCGGGTCACGATTCGCGCCTCCTGGTCAACAAACTACCAGCCTCATGCACTAAATCAAGCAACATTTTTGATTCCAGCCTGAAGGGTTTGTTCTTGGTGTAGTCTCACTATACAAAGATTGCTTTTCTTGAAATCACAGCGAGGCAAAAGATCAGCGAGACAAGCAGCCATCCGGGTAGACCATCCGATTCGGTGGAGCAACTGCAGCCACCTACCTTGGCGTTGTCATCTGTGCCCCCATCGCTTTTACTGTTGTTCGTGTCACCATCGTCACACAGGCCATCCCCATCGCTGTCCGTACCGTCATTGGAAGGATCTGAATAGCCGGCAACAGCGCAGTCATCACAGGTGTCACCATCCGAATCTCCGCATGAAAATTTGTCGTCGGGAGAAGGATCGTCCTGGTCGGCTATCCCATCTCCGTCCGTATCGGAGACAACATTCAACTCGAATTCCACTGGTTCCAGGATAAACTCACTGGCACCAACCTTGTAAGATAGGGTCGCCTCTGTGGGGTAAACCCCCAGAGAAGCAAACTGCAGAGTCGTTTTCAGTTTACCTGCGGAAGGAGGATCAGAGCTTCTTGGTGAAGCAGAACTTATGGATCCAATATTCCAGGTCAGCGTGTTTTGGATTGCCACCGCACCTCCTGCATCCAATACCGTGACATCAGCTGGGAATGAGAACGACAACTCAGCGTCCAGGGCAGCTCCACGTCCATGGTTGGCATAGGAGATAGTCAAATCAGCAGATACCGGTTCAGTATGCAGGCCAAGTGTGTGTGGGCCATCAATGGTGAGTGTCAATTGCGGTTGACCAACGGAGGTGACGCAGTCTGCTTCGAACAGAGCATTCAAAAAAAGTCTGGCCCCCTGAGTGTCAGGATTATCGCTGATGGGAATCGCTGTGTTGTACCTGTGACCACCAAGGTAAGAGACCTTTCCTCCCATGCATTCCCCTGTCTGAGGAGGTGCTGCATCATCTTGATCGATTTCACATTCTCCATCCATGTATCCAGTCATCCAGACATCCTGATCGCCAGGTCCATTGGGGCCGGTTATGAATGTCACCTCCCTGCCGTTCTTGTAAGCGGTGCCTAAAAATTCGCTTAGATTGTAGGCTGGTTCGCTCCCCCCCACGGTCTGAAAGAATCCATCCATCTGGTTGTATGGTACGGTGGGGTGGAGGATCTTGATGGTGTCTGCATCAGGCTTGTCTGCAATTAAAAATCCAGCACCGATTTCCTTGTCGTTTTTAGGCAAGCAACAATCCCTGCTTCCTGCATCACATCCATTTTGGACACAATTGAAATCACCATCTGAGCATGCCCCGTTCACACAGTCCGGTGGGAGCCCGGAAGTTGTAAGAAAATGGCCGTTTCTTCCTTCATCATCCAACCATGGCCAGCTTGGATTTGGCTCCGTGTTTTCATATGCATTTACAGCCTGACACTCTGCAAAAAAATGTACCGGGTACTGAAGAAACTCCCTGACCTCGGCCACCACCTCGTGTCCATGATACGTTATGGTCTGACCAGAACACTGTGATTGATCGGCTGGACAGTCCGCTCCATCGCATTCGACTTTTTCCCTGTTTTTGACATCCCAGTGCATACTCATTATCTGGCAGTATGCGGGAAGGCCGTCGCTGGTGAACAGAGCACCATTTTTGTGATCGTGGTTCTGGTTGTCGCATGTTCCCATGTCTCCTGCAACGCTTGGCACTGTGAGCATATCCGGGTTATCTGTATCCGGTCCACAGTCATCCTGACCGCATTTGTCGGCGGGAAACTCCATGCCGTTGGATTGAGGTATCCCTGCGGCTCTCAAATAGGATGTGGCGATATCTTCATTGCCATCGGAAAAAACAGCTATGGTTGGTGCTGCAAGCATCTCCTTTTTTACATATGCACTAAATGCCTCTGTTGCCTGGTGTACTGACACTATCTCGAATACTGATCGTTGAGCCCATGGATTGTCCTGCCACCTGGCAGGATCGTTCCATGTGTTTATTATTTCCAGCGCTTGTTCAGCCTGAGATTCATCTACAATGAAAGTTCCTCCTCTGTAGCCATGGGCACCGATAGGCGTGTCTGCTGGTTTGTTCTCCTGTCCATCCCAGACGATCTTGGCTGTAGCAACGAAGTCTGGATCCGCCGTTGGATATGGACATTTGATTCCAGAGCCAACATTTGTACAGTCCCAAGAGCATTCGTCTCCAGGCGTGTTACAAGCTGAGGCATGCCATGATTTGTCTGGATTGATGGCCCAGCTGACCTCTATCCCGTGTTGGAGTAGTGCATACAGGAGCCCGTAAGCCTGTAGCATCCCGTGATCCTGGTATGTAATGTCCATTGGAATGATGAGGGTCCCCTGCTCGAAGTCCCTCTCTTGTGCCTGCGCACCTGGTGATAGAGTCAGTACCAGCACTAGGGGCAAAACCAGCTTGATGGTAGCAGCCGATAGACTTTTTTTAACCTCGTGTGCCATCATTGATACTCCCTCTTTTTGCAATTCCCGTTATTTCATTATCTCATTAATCGGGCTTTATTGCTTGTGGGATGTGGAAGCAGGAAGCATGAAAAAGGATTAGTTACACGGCTGGCACCTTGAAAGAATTGTTTATTGTAAACCTGTGATGATCATCGTGTGTATTGTCTGCTGTCGCGGATGTTATTTACTGCATGGTGATCCTGGAAGATGGACTGCATTTGATCCTGCATGTATCTTTGATGTTCTTGTCAGGACAACACTCACTTACGCATGAATAAAATCTTCTCATGCTGCAGGTATAGTAATTTTTTCCGAAACTCGCCTTGTTCATGGCCGAGACCCTTGCGCCGCATTTGTCCATGCAATGCATGTATCGCACATAGGCCTGCTTACAGTCGGATTTTTGCTTGTCATCAAGGTAGCTCGCCACGGGGAGAAGTGCTGCGAGGACTGCGAACAGCGCAAATGCGACCAGAATGATTTTGTTTTCCATGCTCATGAATGTGAGTGTATGAGATAAATGCTATCATGCCATCGGTCAACACGCTGATAATCGGTCAACTGACCGACATAGTGAAAGATCTGGATCATTCAACGGGGGCTATAGAGAGGGTTCGAAATTTTTTTAAGAAGCTCGTAGTCCATGTTGCCCCATCTCTTCGGGACTCCTTTGTTGCCGCTATTGTAATATATTGTGAACTTGCTGTTACCCCATGTCAGCACCTCTTCTCGGCCGTCGCCAATGAGATCTGCAACAATACCGGCGGCTTCATATGGGTTGAAATAAGCCTGGTTCGAAACGCCAGTCCATCCGCGTGTATCTTCCATAATGCCGCCTGCAAGGTGATGTGTAAGTACTCGTTCCAGAGGCACTGATATGATCACCATCCGGGAACGTATGGCGTGAACTCCGTCATCACCAGTGTGCCGTTCCAGGTAAAGAACTTCTGCTCCTGGATTTGAGTCCCAGTATATGGCCTGCACATATTCTCCAGAACCATCCCAGCCGGGATATATTCTCCAGTTTTGCCTGATTACCTGTCCTGCAGAGTCGACCATCCAGTGGTCTAATCCATTGTTGTTTCTGGCGAGTGTTTCGAGCCCGGGGGATGAGGGGATAAAATCGGCCACAGCATGTTCGTGAGGGTGGAGTTCACTTGAAGGAGAATAGGCAAACCAGATGGCATTGGAAGTCTGGTTTGCAAAGGTCACAAGAGAAGGCTGCCCTGCATTAGGTCCATAGATGCTGTAGACACACTCCAGACCGGGTCTGTTGGGATCTATGTCAGTGACGGTGGCTGCATGAATCGCTGAAAGCATGGACATGGAACCCACATTGAAAAGCCAGATCACGTCCTTGTTTCCGCTCAGGGCCAATGTTCCATAAAACAGTTCATCGCCTGGCTCTCCATCCAGATTGGCTGCCTGTGGCGTAAGGTATACGGATTTTGCAGTACCCATGGGTGCACTGAAAAACCACTCTCCAACTCCCCCAGGAGTGCCGCTTCTGAGATCATATGACGCAAAAGCAAAAGTGTCTGCGTATCCAGGGCCTGAAACTACTACCCTTGTAGAAGCTTGACCGGAATCATCAGCGCGCCTGGCAAGAAAAACATACATCCAAGTGGTACCGGCAGGCAGGCTGATGGTATTTTCTATCTGACCATTTGCACCGTTTCGAACGTAAAGGCTTGTCCAGTCAGCACCTATATGTAAAAACTCTGCCTGTCCATCTCCATCTGCGTCACCTACGTACCCATAGGTAGTGTAGTTCCAGAAATAGTGAGCAGAAAAATCCCAGTTTGTCGAAGCTTCCACATCCCAGAGCTTGTGGCCGCAAACCGTATAAGCAGCAATTCTGTTTCTGGACGACATGACCAGATCCGGTACCCCGTCTCCATTCAAATCTCCAATGGTAGGACGTCCATTGAAATCGATGGGGATATTCAGTTCTCTTGCATCGCCCGGAGTTCCATCGAAGAGATGATCCAGGCAGGCTATGGGATCGGCACTGCTGTCGACCGAACTTGCATCCTGTCGGCAAATGAAATCTCGACAAGTGCCCAAGGGGCAGGTTTGCCCATCAGGAGCCATGGTGCAGTCCTGTGTACAACACGCCTGACCATCGCAATATTCTCCAAAGTCGATTTTGTGGTCACCACACAAATCTGGTGATGTGACAGAGTATCCAAGAGGATCTTCGTGCAAGCCATGGGGGCAACTAATCTGACCACCTACCGCATGATCTCCGTTGCCTCTACATCTGACAATTTGCTCAAGGCCTTCGGCTGGCTGTGTCTTGACCCATCCGATGGGACCGTCTGAAATTTTCGACTGTCCTTCACAGTTTTCCCATACTGAAACAAATGTATCATTACCCGTCAGACAGTTGTATAGAGGCGCCAGGTTTTCTCCCGCTTCAGGCATGGCAAAAAAGGCCAGGCTGGTGAGCACTCCCTGCGGATGATATCCTGGATAGTCGATGTCGAAGTTGCCATTTTCAGCATTGTATACCTGATAGACGGAAAAGAGTTCTTTTGGATCGTCGGGTCTACACATTCCCTGTCTACAAATGCCCCCTTCGCAAGGTGCAAAGTCATCTAGATGTGAACACTCTCCAGTGCTTGCGTCTCCATCTGCATCAGTGTCTGCTTCATCAGAAAAACCGGAATCACCGCTATCTGAATCCTGCATGAAATCAGTCGTGCCTGCATCAGTGCCGGAATCTGCCATGACATCGCTCGTGGTTTCGTCTCCACCATCTAGAGCGGGTTCGTCTCCGTCGAGAGTAGATGCATCATTGGTGGCATCTGGTCCTGCATCCTCAATAGCTGCATCAAGTCCTGATACTTCAAGGGGCTCACAAGATGCAAGGGCTAAACAAGTCAACAGTATTGGCAGGTAAGAAACTTTGACTTCCATGATACCTCCGTTTTTTTTGATTTTTTGATGGGGACAGAAGGTAGCAAAACTTATGTATTAGAGCAACTACAGGTTAAGGTCAGGAGAACAAAAGCGTCGGACTATAATGCTAGCAATTCACAATTGCTTGGCTCGCTTTTATCGCACGTCCATCCAATCTCCACCTCACACTCGGAAGAGCAACCATCTCCTGACAGTGCATTTCTGTCATCGCATTGTTCCTTGAGTTCTATTTTGCCATTACCACAGGCACTGGTGCCGCACATGTCGTACTTCTCGCTGCACGCTGTGTCATGGCAAGGCTTATGACCTGCTGTGCATCCTTGAGTTGGATCGCAGGTCTCTACACCATTGCAAAATAAACCATCGTCGCATTTCGGTGTTCCTGGTACACACTTGCCGCCGGAACACACGGAATTGCACATGTTGCCGTCTTTTCCGGTATCTGTATCGCATGGTAATCCATCGTGAAAGCAGGTTCCATGCAGGTTTTCATACCAGGCGATCTTGTTTTCATTTTCATTCCAGGCGACCTTGTTTTCACTGGAAAAAGCCGCAAGCACGTCCATGTCCCCGTCTCCATCCAGGTCCGCAGCATATACAGATGTTGGCTTGTAAACACGTGTGGAAACTAGCTGCCGAGATCCAAAAGAGCCATGACCGTCAGTGTTTTCATACCATGCGATTTTATGTAATGAACCTGAAAGCAGGTCCGTGTCCCCGTCTCCATCCAGGTCCGTAACATAAACAGCCCTGAGCAGGCCTTCATTCGTGTGGATTATCTCTCGTGGGCGGAAAGAACCGTGTCCATCG
>JALVPF010000610.1 GCA_027031935.1 Myxococcales bacterium
CGGGGAAAAAACTGGGCCCTCTTTTTTCCGGCCTTGGGCCTCACACTCGTAACCCTGCTCATAGAACGATTCAGTCCCTTTGCCTCCATGGCCATGGCCCTATACCTGGCCGCCACGTGGAAAACCTATATCACACCTTCAAATCCGCTAAACAGTTCCCTCGAGAAAATTGCTCACGCTTTTGAAACCTGGAACAGAAACAGCGGTGGGCAGATATGGGTGGTCATGATCCTGGTGCTCATGGTCGCTGGCGCGGCAGGTGCGCCCCAAAAGCTCGTGGACCGTCTGGATCCGTCTCTGTTTCCCATAAAAGCCCTGGAAGAGCTTCGCAAGTATCCACCCGGAAAGGTGTTCAACACCTTCAGACTCGGTGGAGCCATCTCCGCCATCGATGGCCCACAATACAAGGTTTTCATAGATGGAAGGAGCGATCTCTTCCCCCGCAGGATCCACGAAGATTACAAGAAGGTCTCGCTGGTCTTGCCCGGCTGGAAAAAAATTTTCGAGGATTACGATCCAGACTACCTCCTGTGGAGTACCCTCAGCTACGGCAGCGCACTGCTGAAGGAACTCAAGACCTCTGACGACTGGATAATTCTGGTGGATGAACCCATGGGAGTGCTCTGGATGAAAAAAAGGAAGAAATCAAAATTGCCAAAACTGTAAGGACACTCCCAGCACCGAGCCCAGCATTATTGGCAGCGCATATGGAAGGGTTACCTTTTCTCCCCTTGGAGTTGAAGTAACGAACATGGCTTTCGCCGCACTTCCCTCTGCCTCGAGGAGTTTCTTTCTAAAAAGCAGCAAGGCGAACCCCAGTATCCCGCCCACTATGGCGGTGTACATGCTGATGGCAAGAGCCAGCCTGAATCCGCTCATGGCGCCCACTGCCGTCATCAGCTTGATGTCGCCTCCTCCCATGCCCTTTCCCCACAAGCCAATAAGGCCGAATAGCACAAAGCAGAACCCTGCGCCCAACAATGCGGAGATAAAGCCCTGGTCAAAGATTCCGGCCAGGCCGAAGGCACCAAGTCTGACCGACAGGCCAATACCCAAAGATGTTAGAGTAAGCCAGTCGGGAATGACGTGGCGACGCATGTCGGAATATGCAGCGACAATACCTACCAAAATCATTGATACTTCAAGTAAGATCTCAATACTTGTCATGGAGGAACATGCTAATCCAGAAGAAGGAACTTGACAACAAAACAAAAAAAGGAACCCTGATTTTTTACCTCGCTTGCGATCTCTGTGGCTATGCTGCAGAATCTTTTTCGGTATGGTGAGGCCTCGACTTGGTGAACCCACTACTGCGGACGCTTCTTTGCATCTGTGTGACCTCACAAACGATCCGGAAAATCGATTTCAATAGTGTGGGAGAAAAGAAAAGGACGGTACCGCGACCGTCCTTTCGTCTTCAAATACAAAGACCAACTCAAGATAAAGAAAATACCATCAGCTCCCGGTGTTGTTCATACCGAAAGTTTTCATGTTCTTGTGACCATACAGGGTGTTTGCAGCCTCATTGGTCTTGGCGGTTGCGGTTTCGTTACCGGCCAGTGCGTTTGCCGAGGTGGCGAACAGGGCGCGGATGTTATCGCCAAACAGGGTCACCACACCAATTGCCGCGATGGCGATGAGTGCTACGATAATAATGTACTCGGTCATTCCCTGACCACGTCTTCCTCTGAGTTTCATCAACATGACTTCCTCCTTTTGTTTCGTCATAAAACGAACACTGGAAATTGAAAAGCCCCAAAAACATTCAAACAAAATTCTCAGTCAAAGAACACAAGCCTTTCATTCGATGCTATCTTTATACCTGCACCCGGCCAAGGAATCAATCGGTCAAGTGACGTATAAGCGCTAACATATTGCAATTATATGTCTTTTTGTAGATTTAATATTTAACGAGTCACTTAACTTCAAAAATTGAACAGGAATCCAGCGTTTGCATGCAAGACCCTGGAGTTGCGATCTCCGTTAAACAGGATCTTGTACTTTACCTGAAAGAACATGTCCACGTTGGCAAACAGGTTGAAAGACAAACCGCCCAGGCCGCCCACGTTGGGAGCTATGATGTCATTGACCGCCGTCAGGCCTGGCACCAGTCCCACGAAAAGATCCAGTTTCCACGCACCGACGATGAATTTGAAGGCAAGGGAAATATCGGTGGTATTCTGATTGCCCATCTTGTACAGCTCGGCGGACGGAGTAAGATGAAAGGTGGAGAGAATGGGAATATTGACGTAAAAGCCCCAATTGAATCCCACGTCCCAACTGTCCACATCAAACTTGTTTTCATCCACCTGCCCATCAGGAAAAGCAGCACCAAGGGACACTCCAAGTCCCACACTATCTCGCCCCCTGGCCTGAGCCATCATGGCGCTTGTCATGCATAGAAGTATCATCATCATGAATATTCTTGTTCTCATTTTTTCTCCCAATTTTGTTGGTATGTGCAGTATGCGAATTTGTACTGCTCATTTCTAACTCAAATAGAAGCATGTCTCAAAAAAAAACGACGTGTATCACCAAAGCCCTGGTAGCCTATGTTATAGCCAGTTCCTCACATCTCCCACCCTGTATAATCAGATTTCCCAGGTCGCTTGCGAGGCCGAGGAGATGCGAGAAAG
>JALVPF010000611.1 GCA_027031935.1 Myxococcales bacterium
ACAAGGCATCAGCACAATCCCCCATGGTTTTGATCTGCTCAGACTGAAATCTTGATACCCCTGAATGCCCCTGGCCATCCAGCACCGCCTGCACCTGAGCGTAAGTCAAACGCGCCACTGAACGGATTGTGCTTCTAAAGACCCTACCACCAGTCACCATGCCAGCTTTGGAGATGTCCATCTGAACCGTGATGGCAGCCTTGTCCACGCCAGGGGTAAGGCTACAGATTTTTTCGCTAAGAGCGCCCGGCAGCATGGGAAAAACCATACCTGGCAGATATGTGGAAAATCCCCTTTGTGCTGCTTGTTTGTCCGTGGCCGAATCCAGCCGGACAAAGGCAGATACATCCGCGATGCTAACCCACAATCTCCAGCCTTGCCCATGGGCTTCGACGAAGACAGCATCATCGAAGTCCTTGGCATCAGGTGGATCTACCGTCACATGGGGAATGTTTCCGAGATCCACCCGGTGCTCGCTTGCTGCGTCCCTGAATCCGACCAGGACTTCATCGAGCACCTCGCCAGGAAAACCCCTCTCCAGTCCATGCTCCAGGATCAGACGCTCCAACTCGGTACCGAATTCCCCCTCCGGGCCCAATACTCTAAAAATATCCCCCGTGAGTTTGCCGCCTTCATCGGCAAGGCCCACACGCACGGCCACTACCTGACCATCATGACTAGACGCATCTTCACCGTTTTCTAAAAACACCGGCTGGAAAAAGCTCTCGTCATCCGCATGCACAAGCCATGCCTTTGCCTTCTTGCGAAGCACCCCCACTACAATCCTTGCCCCAGGTGAGAGTATGGAGACCACACGTCCCTTGTCTGCCATGTGTCCTTTTGCAGACGGACCACAGATTGACTCAGCCACCACCACATCACCTGGCAAGGCTCCGTTGAGATTCTTTCCGTGGATTTTCATGAGCACTTGCCCGTCATCCGAGATCACGGGAAAATGTCTCCTGCGGAGATCTCCCAACCTGCCGCTGACTTCCCTCGCTGGTTGTCCTGTGCTGTACCGTCCTCTTCCTTCAGATAGGAGCTTTCCTTGGGAAACCAGGTTCTTTGCCAGCCTTCTTACGGTGCGCCTCGAATGGGGAGCCAATCCCAGCAAAGTGGTCAACTTGGCTATGGTCAAAGGATGGGCAGCTTTTGCAAGGATGTTGAGGATGCTATCTTGCAGCTCCTGGTCCTTGCTTCCACTCAAGGCTTCATTCCCATAATAGCTGCGGCGTTCGAAAAAACGACAGTACGAATGGTCTGCTCGTCCAAGGCCATATCCCTCATGGCTGAAATACTGGCCGGGATGGCGAACAGATGCGAAGGGCTGGCACCCATGTCTGAATTCAGCACAATCCTATCTGGTCCGAATTCGTCCACCAATTGTGATGCTTGCTCAGGAGAAAGCTTTACAGGATGTACGCTCAACCCCAAGTGACAACCCGCATTTTTCGCAAGGGGCAAAGTCTCCCGGGTCAAGTGGTCTGCTATGACCTGCATGGCATCCAGCCCAGAGTGGGCAAGCAGCTGCAGGGATCGTTCCAGTGCTTGCAGCTTTCTGTCGACGGGAGTGTGCATAACCACTACCAAGCCAGTCTCTTTTGCCACCTCAAAGGCGCGGGCCAACACCAGCTCCTCTTGCTCCCCCCCCTTGAACAGCCCCACTTCTCCTATGGCTGATGCATTGAATCGTCTGGCCAGTTCAGCCCAGTTGTCCAAAAACCAGTCAAGACCCTGTTCAGGTATTCCCGCAGGATGTGCACCTACAGCTATCCAGGGATGAATCCCTGCATCTTCCAGTCTTTTACGCTCCAGCACATCAAGCCTTCGAAAATGATCCGCCAGCCCCTCGGCAGTGGAATATCCTCCACCCGGACCTGAGACAGCCAAGCCCCCCCTGCATCCAGCCAGGTATAACTTTGAAAGGTCCTCGAAAGAACGCGATTCTGCATGCATGTGCATGTCGATAAAATCTATGGGTTCGTACATTTCTACTCCACGAAAATATCCAGGCTGGATAATACACCGACTGGGTGCCCAGCAGTCAACAGGGCCGTACTTTTGGGGTCGCGACTCTCCGGGAACGACAATATCGTGAGTATTGCGAATGAAGTTACCATTACCTCTAGTAGGCCCGCGGCAGGCGTAGCTGCCCGTAGCTTCGAGCTTGCCGAGAAGCCAAGGGTAGCTAGCCGTAGACAGGGCCGTACTTTTGGGGTCGCGACTCTCCGAGAACGACAATATCGTGAGTATTGCGAATAAAGTTACCATTACCTCTAGTAGGCCCGCGGCAGGCGTAGCTGCCCGTAGCTTCGAGCTTGCCGAGAAGCCAAGGGTAGCTAGCCGTAGACAGGGCCGTACTTTTGGGGTCGCAAGGGAGTCGTGAAATCTGGGGTCTTGACCAATAATTTGCATAGCCATAAGCTTGTTCGAAACCACCCAAGGAGAATAGTGCCATGGAAATTCTGGACTTTCGTGTCAGGCCACAAACGGACTACTTTTATCGCAATATCTATCCCAACACCATTCCGGCATACGCACCGTACATAAGGCTTTTTGACATGAGCGAGGAGGATGGAAGGCTGATAAAAAAACCCATCGAACAGTCCATCGATGAAATGGCAAGGCAGGGTAT
>JALVPF010000612.1:0-947 GCA_027031935.1 Myxococcales bacterium
CCCCTCGAAAACCGTACCGAAACATTTCGGGCACATGACGGTAGCCAGCTTTGTATCGCAAAACTCACAGACCTTGTGGGAGGGGTCCACGGATGCACCGCAGTTGGGACACTCCAGCTTGCCGGCTGTAACAGGTGCATCGGGAACCATTATGCCCAAGCCACAACGGCACATGACTATTTCACCAGGTGCCAGGTTGCCGGTGTCCACATGAGAATGACACTTTTCACATGTGATGATCATCTCGCCTCCGGAGAATCTCTCTCATTCGACCTTTGCTGTTTTTGAATCTTTGAGCCATTTCGAACAAGAGCCCTTGTCATAGGTATCTTTCAAAAATCGATTTCTTTCAAAACAGGTATAGCATAGCAGCTACAGGCGTAAGTTATCATACGATCCATTGTCTCTTTTCAAGCTTTATCCTTACTCAACTGGGTTTTCGAGAAAATATAAACACCAATTTTTCATCTTTGCATGTCATGCTTTGGGCGGCAATGCCGTAAAGAACAAGGCAGCATGACAGGCATGACAGCAAGAGTCAGGGACCCAACTTTTCCAGCTCCAGCAGGGGACTGTCTCCGTGTTCGATTAGCGCAAGGTCTACAATGGCTTGGATCAGCCACTGCTTTTGCTCTTCCAGGTGCTGTCTTTGTTCATCCGAGGAATATTCGTATTCGAGCTGTTCGGCCATGTCAGCATCCTTGGCCAAGGGCGAGAGCCTGTGAACAGCAGACAGGAGTCCGGGCTGGAGTTCGTTTATGGTGGTGCGGCGGGGTTGCCTCGTGGCCGGGCTCATGTCTATGCCTTCGTGTTCTTCAAAAAATTCCGAGAGAAGCTTCTGAAATCTCTCAGGTGGCCACCTGTTGTTTTCTGTCTGGCGGACCAATTGGCTTGCAAGCTCCCAATCCTGCTCTGCGAGAGCCTTTTGCAGCATGTGAAATTCATGG
>JALVPF010000612.1:957-8007 GCA_027031935.1 Myxococcales bacterium
GCTTCTATGAGAGACGAATCAGTTCGATTGAGTATCCCGTGCAGGTAGGCCAGGACATCTTCGAACTCCTCGGTCCAGAGATCTTCAGGTACGCTTTGAACCGCTGTCTTGTAAGCCTGAGACAGGTACCTGAGAAGCACTCCTTCAGACCTTTGTAGGCCGTAGTCCTTGATGTAGTCTACAAAGCTCATGTATCGCTCGAGCATCTCCCTGGCTATGGATTTTGGGTGGATGTTTTCATCTCCCACCCATGGATGGAATTCCGAGTAGGCGTCGAAGGTGGTGTAAATGAAATCTGCCAGGGGCTTTGGTGCTTCTACCTGCTCCAACTGCGCCATTCGCTCTTCGTATTCAATCCCTTTCGCCTTGAGCTCTGCAATCAGCTGACCTTTGAGCTTGTGGACCTGTGCGCGAAGGATGACCCTGGGGTTTTCCAGCACAGCCTCCACCAGGCTGAGAATATCCAGGGCATAGGTCTCTGATTCCTTGTCGAGATGCTCCAGGGCTTCGACCAGGTACAGGGACAAAGCCTGGTTCAAGGAAAAATCTATCTGAAGGTCAGAGCGCATCTGAATTCTTGTGCCATTTCCTTCAGGCTTGGGTACAAATTTGATGATCTGGGCCTTGAGCAAGGACTTAAGGAGCATGACGGCCCTTCGGCGTTGGTATTTTTTCTCCCTTTGTGGGGCGTGAATCCTGGAGATGATCTCTATGAGTCGACCATAGCCATTGCCGCCTTCAATCTCATCCGCCCCCTGCAGGAGGTTTATCAGCATGCCGTGGCTTACCTGGAATTGTGGCTTTATGGGCTCTGGCAAAGAGGCGCACAGGCGTTCAAAGGCAGCTTTGTCCCAGGGTATCGCGCCCTGGGGAGGCTTTTTCATGACGAGTTTCTTCTTCAGGTGCGGATTCGCTGCGATCTTTTCCTTCAGGCGCCTGTTTTCTGCAACCCATTCCGGTGCCAAGACCACCACCCGGCCATGGTCGTCGAAGCCTTTCCTGCCTGCTCTGCCGGAGATTTGATGAAAATCCCTGGCGCTCAGGCGAGTGTTCTTCTCACCGTCGTATTTATATAGCCTTCTTATGACAACGGTCCTTATGGGGATGTTTACACCGACACCAAGCGTGTCCGTACCCGAGATGATTCTGATTAGACCTGTCTGGCACAGTCGCTCCACCAGCAATCTGTACCTTGGCAACAGGCCTGCGTGGTGTATGCCTATGCCGTGCAGAAGCAGCTTGCGAACCTGTTTTCCAAAGGGAGTGTTGAACTCGGCCCCTTTGAGTTCTGTGGCAATCTGCTTCTTTTGCTCCTTTGTGCAGACCTCGATGCTCAAAAGGGACTGGGCGACCTCGGCTGCCTCTCTCTGTGTGAAGCTGACTACATAGACGGGGGCTGCATCCTGCTTGAGCAGATCCTCTACTGTCTCGTGCAATATGGATTCGCGGTATTCGAACGATAGCGGCACAGGCCTTTGCTCAGACCTTACCACGCTGACCTCTTTGTGATTGAACGACTCCAGTCGCTTGGCTATGTCGCTGACATCACCCAGGGTTGCTGACATGAGCAGGAAGGTGGCATCTTTCAGAGTGATCAGGGGTAGTTGCCAGGCTGCTCCTCTGTCCCTGTCGCCATAGTAGTGGAACTCGTCCATGATTACATGGCTTGCGTCCAGGTGATCATCGCGCAGGGCCATGTTGGCCAATATTTCGGCGGTGCAACAGATGACGGGGGCATCCGCATTCACGGTAGCGTCACCGGTGAGAAGCCCCACGTTTTCAGGCAGGAACACGTCACACAGGGAGAAGAATTTCTCATTTACCAGGGCCTTTGTAGGAGCTGTGTAAAAAGAAACACCATCTTGGGCCAAGGTAAAAAAGTGTGCAAACATGGCCACCAGGGATTTGCCAGAGCCCGTTGGTGTAGCCAGTATCACGTTCTTGTTTGCAATTATCTCCAGGATCGCTTCTTCCTGAGCCGGGTACAGGGAAATTCCCAGTTCCGAGGTGAAGTCCAGAAAGTGTTCAAGCAGGGCATCTCCATCTGCTCCGGTATCCGGATCAAGGGGTATGTCTTGCAGATGTTTCATGAGATTGGGGTTCGCGTGGTCTTTTGATGATGTCATGGTACTGCAAATAGCACGCATCGCTTCTTTGTTCTAGGTGTAAGATGATTACACTCATTAATGGCTTGATCCATTGTCCAGAGGCGCTATAAAAGAAGGCGGTTTTATGTGTGCCTTTGGGGGAAAGAAAGGGGTCTTTCATGGAAATCCAGGTGAACAAGGTTTCGGATTCTCTGCGCAAACCAATTCCTCAGGATGCATCTGCCCTGGGATTTGGAAAGTATTTTTCCGATCACATGTTCATGATGAATTACACCGAGGACAAGGCCTGGCATGATGCCAGGATCGAACCATATGGTCCCTTGAACCTGGACCCTGCATCCATGGTGCTGCATTATGGTCAAGAGGCCTTTGAAGGACTCAAGGCATATAGGGGACGCGATGATGGAATCTACATGTTTCGCTATATGGAGAACCTCAAAAGGCTGAATCGATCATGCGAGCGCCTCGTAATGCCCACCTTGCCGCTGGATCTGGTCTCCGAGGCTCTCAAGAAGCTTGTACTCCTGGAACAGGATTGGATACCCCGAAGTTCCGGCTGCGCTCTGTACATAAGACCGAATATCATCGCTGTGGACCCGTTTCTGGGCGTAAGACCCAGTGGGAGCTATCTGTTTTATATCATAGCCGGGCCCGTAGGTGCTTATTACCCGGAAGGCTTCAATCCCATCAAGATTTTTGTCTCGGACAAGTACGTCCGTGCGGTCAGGGGCGGGGTAGGGGACGCAAAGACTGCTGGCAACTATGCCGCAAGCCTGCTTGCACAGATGGAGGCGAAGGACAAAGGCTATTCCCAGGTGCTGTGGCTGGATGGGGTAGAGCGCAAGTACATAGAAGAAGTCGGCACCATGAACATCTTTTTCAAGTTTGGCGACGAGGTCCTCACCAGTCCGCTCACAGGTTCAATCCTTCCAGGTATTACCAGGGACTCGGTGATCAAGCTCTTGCAGCACTGGGGAGTGAAGGTCGCGGAGAAGCAGTTTTCCATAGATGAGGTCGTACAAGGGCTCGAGGATGGAACCGTGACAGAGGTGTTTGGATCCGGCACCGCCGCAATAATCTCACCGGTAAAGGCCATCAGTTACAAGGGCAAGGAGTATGCGGTGGGAGACGGCAATACCGGACCCCTTTCCCAGAAGCTGTATGATCACATATTGGCGCTGCAATACGGCGAAAAGGACGACTCCTTGGGGTGGGTGGATCGAATAGACAGCTGATACAAGCAGACAAGCAGACAAGCAGACGGATGTTTGATTCTCAAATCATTCTTCGTCAATCCTGACAAGAATTCCAGTTATATTGTCCTTGCCGCCCCGGTCCAGCGCCATCTGTATCAGTGCCTGTATGGATTTGTCCAGGTCATCAGCCTGCACCATGGACTCTGGTTCGCCATCCTTCAGGTATCCATGGAGGCCATCGGAACACAGAAGAAAAATATCGTCCTTTTTATAACGAAGTATTCTGGTATCCACCTGCACATAGTCATGGGAGCCCACAGCCCTGATCAGGACATTTCTGTACTTGGACTTCATGGCCTGTTCTTTCGTCATCTTGCCTGAGGCGACCATGGCGGCAACATAGGTGTGGTCGGAGGTGGCCACAACCGAACGACCGGCGCGAATGATATAGATTCTGCTGTCGCCAACGTGTGCTATGAATGCAGCCTTGGGAAGCAGAAGCAGGGCGGATAGGGTTGTGCCCATGCCTTTACGGTCAGGGTCGATCTCGGTCAGGCCAAAGACCTGATAAGCTGCTGCGCGCACCGCCAACTCCAGCATGGAACGAACTGCTTCACCTTGCTCTCCGCCAGGCTTGGCCTTGAACTCTTCTATGACATTGATTTTGGCAAGGACATTGTCCTGTATGACTTCCACGGTTTGGGCGCTGGCTACCTCCCCTGCGGCGTGCCCACCCATGCCGTCCGCCACTATATACAAGCCAATGGCATCATCGGCAAGGTACGCGTCTTCGTTGTGGTCCCGCTTGTGTCCAACATCAGTTTTTGATCTTGATGTGACTTTCAGCATTTCATTTCTGCTTCCTTCATGGTGCATGTTAATCTATCAGGTCGGGCTGTCAAGTCGATAGGGGCCTGATTTGAGTGAATGTCAAATGAAAAAAGCCCCGGTTATCACCGGGGCTCCAGTACAACTTCACAACTTCAAAGAAAGCAGGTGGCTTACATCATGCCGCCCATGCCTCCCATACCGCCCATACCACCCATTCCACCCATGTCACCGGCGGGCATGGGGTCTTTCTTTTCGGGTTTCTCGGCGATCATCACTGAGGTGGTCAGCATCATTCCGGCAACCGACGCTGCATTCTGAAGTGCAGTACGAACAACTTTTGTAGGATCGATTACCCCGGCCTTGATCAGGTCTTCGTATTTTTCCGTATAGGCGTTGAATCCGTTGTTTGCCTTAGCCTCCCGCACCTTTTCAAGCACCACTGATCCGTCCAAACCGGTGTTGGCAGCTATCTGGCGCAGAGGTTCTTCGATGGCCCTGCTAAGGATCTTGACGCCGACTTCCTGGGTGTCGGTAAGATTCTCCAGCTTCTTGAGCTTGGGTTGCGCCCTGAGCAGAGCCACACCGCCACCAACCACGACACCTTCTTCCACCGCTGCACGGGTGGCGTTCAGTGCGTCTTCCACACGAGCCTTCTTCTCTTTCATCTCTGCTTCGCTTGCAGCACCAACGCGGATTACGGCAACTCCACCAGCTAGCTTGGCCAGTCTTTCCTGGAGTTTTTCCCTGTCATAGTCGCTGGTGGTGTCTTCGATTTGCATGCGGATCTGCTTGATCCTGGATGCAATGTCAGCCTGCTTTCCGCTGCCACCGACCACCGTGGTGTTGTCCTTGTCCACGGTAACTCGTTTGGCCTGACCGAGATCCTTGAGGGTGATGTTTTCTAGCTTTATACCAAGGTCTTCTGCGATCATGCGTCCGCCGGTGAGAATGGCGATGTCTTCCAGCATGGCCTTGCGGCGATCACCAAATCCAGGAGCCTTGACCGCACACGCTGTGAAGGTGCCACGTAGCTTGTTGACCACCAAGGTGGCCAGAGCCTCTCCGTCCACGTCCTCGGCGATGATGAGCAGGGGCTTTCCGGTTCTTGCTACCTGCTCCAGCAAGGGCAGAAGGTCTTTCATGTTGGAGAGCTTCTTCTCATGGATGAACACATAGGGTTCGTCCAGTTCCACCATCATCTTCTCTGCATTGGTGACAAAGTATGGAGAGAGATATCCACGGTCGAACTGCATGCCTTCAACCAGGTCCAGGGTCGTCTCCAGGCCCTTTGCTTCTTCCACCGTGATGACACCCTCTTTGCCGACCTTGTCCATGGCCTCGGCGATGATGGCGCCTATGGTGCTGTCTCCGTTTGCCGAGATGGTACCTACCTGGGCGATCTCCTTGGGGTTCTGTATCTTGCTGGAATTCTTCTTGATGGATTTGACCAGCACCTCCACCGCCTTGTCGATACCTCTCTTCAACTCCATGGGATCGTGGCCGGCTGCGATCAGTCTGCAGCCTTCCCTGAAAACGGCCTGGGCGATAACGGTAGCGGTCGTGGTTCCGTCACCAGCCATGTCAGAGGTTCTGGATGCAACCTCCTTGACCATCTGTGCACCCATGTTCTCGAACTTGTCCTCAAGTTCGATCTCCTTGGCGACGGTCACCCCGTCTTTGGTGATATTCGGTGCACCCCAGCTTTTTTCCAGGAGGGCATTACGACCCTTTGGTCCCAGGGTAACCTTGACAGCGTCGGCCAACTTGTTGACTCCGCTCAACAGTGATGCGCGTACATCCTCGTGGTATCTGATGATTTTGCCTGCCATTGTGTATCTCCTCTATTTTTCGATGACCGCGAGAATTTCGTCCTCGCGAAGGATTAAGCGTTCTTCTCCATCAACCTTTATTTCCGTACCGGCGTACTTGGAAAAAAGTACTCTGTCGCCTTTCTTGACTGTCATGGGTACAGCTTTTCCATCCTCACCAACTCTGCCTTCTCCCACCTCGAGCACTCTTCCCTCTGCTGGCCTCTCCTTGGCGGTATCCGGGATGATTATCCCTCCTTTTGTAACCTCTTCTCCGCTAAGTCTTTCGAGCACTACTCGATCCTGCAACGGTTTGATCTTCATTCTGTCTTTCCTCCTACTGGCTGTTTACTGTATGTCGAGGTAAACGGGTAATCATCTGCTCCTTGTTTGTCAACATGGCAGGTGAATTAAATTTGTTTGGAGTGTAAACTTTGATCTCACCGGACTGGATTTTTACACCCCAAGATGGACATGAAAAGCCCGGCAAAAGGACAGAAATGCAAGAGCACGCTCAAGACCTTCCATTCGTAGGGATTTCAGCATGTCTGCTGGGTCAACGGGTCAGGTACAACGGAAAACACAAGCGCCACCATGGCATAATCAGGTATTTCCAGGACAAGGTCCGATGGGTTCCCATCTGCCCGGAGGTGGAGTTTGGCTTGGCTACCCCCAGGGAACCCATGCATTTGCAGGGTGACCCAACCGGTCCACGCCTTGTGGTCTCATGCTCGGGTGTGGATCTGACCCACGAGTTCGACAGGTGGCTCTTTAGGAGGCTCGATGAGTTGTCCTGCGAGAACCTCTCGGGAATCATCCTCAAGTCCAGATCCCCATCCTGTGGTATAGGCAGTGTTCCGATTTTTGTTGATGGAAATCAGGAAGTTGCCTTAGCCGAATATTCGTCTGGACTGTTTGCCAGAGCTTTCCTGCTCAAGTATCCTCATATTCCAGGCAGCGAAGAGAATGCTCTGAACACAGCTGAAGACATGGAAAAATTTTACCACGAAATACTTGATTGCCATGGGCAGCATGAACTCAGTGTGGCTGCAAAACAGGATTAAATTCGAGACAGGTCCGGGGTTTCCTGAAAAGTCACAATTTTAC
>JALVPF010000613.1 GCA_027031935.1 Myxococcales bacterium
GTCCTGGAGCACAGGATTTGTGAAGCAGAGTACTGAGACTTTGAGCAAAGCTCTCATCACCAGTGACAAAGCATGCGTCTTGGCTGTCTGCCTGGTCAGCGTTTCCAAGACCGAGTTGTCTGGCCCTCTTGCGGACCTCGCTCTTGGAAATCTCGCCAATGGGCAGACGCAAAGCACGAAGCTGCTCTTCACTCAAAGCATAGAGGAAATAGGATTGGTCCTTGCTCCTGTCATGGCCTTTGCACAAAACCGGCACTCCCGAAGAATAGACAATCCTTGCGTGATGCCCCGTGGCCATGAGGCTGGCACCTTTCTGCCGTGCTACTGACAGCAACTGTGCAAACTTCACCTTTGGATTGCAGACCACACAGGGATTGGGTGTCCTTCCTTTGGCATATTCACTCCACGCGGGTCCGAGCACCTGTGTTACGAATTGCTCACGACAATCCACCACCAGGTGCTCAATGTCCAATTGTTCACAAACCGATGCAGCCTGCTCCCATGGTTGGCTCGTTTGTTCCTTCTTCTCCAATGACCCGGGAAGCATTTTGAAGGTAACCCCAATGGGCTCCAGTCCCTCATCGCGGAGAATGCCCGCCGCAACACTGGAGTCCACACCACCACTCATGGCCACAATGATTTTTTCCGCTCCAGCCATGTCAGGTATCCTGTCCGTCTGATTCCAGCACCTCGTTCATGGACCCGGACCTGTATCCTGCCAGGTCCACACATATCCTTCCGAAACCCAAATTCTCCAATCCATCCAGGATATTCTGCCTGAGACTACCGCTTATCCTGGAGAGCGAATCACGATCAACCTCCACCACTGCCAACTTTCCATAGTCACGGACCCTGACCTGCTCGAAGCCCATCTGATGAAGCATGCTCTCGGCCTCTGCGATCCTTCTTAGTCTGTCCCCATCCAGTCGCTGTCCATAAGGCACTCTGGTGGCGAGACAAGAGTTGGAAGGAGCAGACCAGGCTGCAATCCCCCTGAACCTAGACAATCTCCTTACATCATCCTTGCAAAAGCCCAACTGAAGCAATGGTGAGCTGATGCCAAGTTCGCGCACCGCCCTGATACCAGGTCTATAATCATCCAGATCATCCGTGCAGCTTCCCTCCACCAACAAGGGAAGAGAACGTTTTTTCGCCAACTCGAGCAGTGCCTCGAAGCGCATCCTCTTGCAGTGGTAACACCTGTCCGAATGGTTCGAGACGACATCAGGATTGGCAAGCTCATCCAAATCCACGACCACATGCCGTGAGCCAAGCACACGCGCAATCTCTTGAGCTTTTTCAAGTTCACCGGGACAGTTCAATGGAGAAGATATGGTGACCCCCAAAGCCATGTCTCCCACGGCGTCGGTGGCAGCAGCGAGCAAAAGAGAGGAATCAACACCTCCTGAAAAGGCTACCACGACCCCCTTGTCCCTTGGGAAAAAGGCTACCAGGCTCTCGTATTGCCGCTTGTCACTCAACTCGTCTCCTGGCCCCAATCAAGTCAGGCATCAAATACCTGCACCATTTTCAAATCTCTCCTGACTGGCAGCAGCCTGTGTGACCCTGCTGCCAGGCGCAACATCTTCGGTAAGCCATACATTGCCGCCTATTACCGAACCGGCTCCAATTCGCACCCTTCCCAATATAGTGGCGCCGGAGTATATGATCACGTCATCCTCGACTATGGGATGTCTGGCAACGCCCTTTATGGGATTGCCCTCCGAGTCCAAGGGAAAACTCTTTGCGCCAAGGGTGACGCCCTGGTAAAGGCGAACGTTGTTACCGATCTCGCTCGTCTCACCTATGACCACCCCTGTGCCGTGATCAATGAAGAAGCGCTCACCTATGCTTGCCCCTGGATGAATGTCAATTCCAGTGGCGCTGTGCGCATGCTCGGTTATAATACGCGGGATCAACGGGACCTGGAGCTCATACAATTCATGGGCCAATCTGTAGTTGGTAATGGCATACACCCCCGGATACGAGAATATGGCCTCATCCGGGCTTGTGGCCGCAGGATCCCCATCATAGGCAGCCTGCACATCAGTGGCTAGCATGTGGCGGACCTTCGGTAAGCTACTCAGAAAACCAGAAGTCATCTCCAGTGCTGTCTGATCGCAGGTTGGACAATAGCTGGGATCTTCCCCACACACGAAACACAGACCCCTTTTTATCTGCTCCAGCAAGACACGCAGGAGTCTGTCCAGGGTTGATCCCACGTGAAAGCGCATGGATTCCTCAGTTATATCCGAGGTGCCATAGTAACCGGGGAATAACACAGATCTGAGATCCTCGACCGTGTCCTCGAGCACCTCTCTGGATGGAAGAACCCTCCTGCACTTTTTTTTGCTCCGGTGCCTGGTCAGCCCATCGCTGGCTTTGCAAAGAGAATTTACCACGCCGCTTATAACTAGACTGTTAGGATCCGGAAGCATGGGTCCTGGTGTCATGGGGATTCTTCTCCCGTTTCATCGAACAGCCAAGTGCTGAGATACCTCTCTCCTGTATCGGGAGCAACCGTAACAATCAACTTTCCATCGTTCTCAGGTCTGGCTGCCACTTCGAGGGCGGCCCACACATTGGCACCGCTGGATATTCCCACCAACAATCCCTCACGCCTGGCCAGCTGGCGAGCAACCTGCCCGGCGTCTGAGTGCTTTACCCTTATGATCTCATCCAGCAAATCAGTATCCAGGACCCCTGGGACAAAGCCTGCGCCTATACCCTGGATCTTGTGTGGACCAGGGCTTCCTCCAGAGAGTACAGGTGAATCCTCTGGCTCCACGGCCATGGCCAACACTGCGGGTTTTTTTTCTTTCAAACCCCGCGCCACTCCAGTGATTGTCCCTCCCGTACCCACTCCGGCGATGAAGACATCCACCGCACCGTCAGTGTCCTTCCAGATCTCCGCTGCTGTGGTGCGTTGGTGTACTTCCGGGTTTGCCTTGTTTTCAAACTGCTGGAGCATGAGGTATCTGGAATCAGCCTTCAACATCTCCTTGGCCTTGTTGATGGCACCATTCATGCCTTCTGCGCCCGGAGTTAGCACCAGCTTTACCCCCAGGGCTGCAAGCAATTTTCTGCGCTCGATGCTCATGGTATCAGGCATGGTCAGCACCAGCTTGTAACCCCGGGACGCCGCAACGAAAGCCAGCGCGATACCGGTGTTTCCGCTGGTGGGCTCCACGAGTATGGTGTCGGGTTTTATCAGGCCGGTTTCCTCGGCAGCCTCGATCATCGATAGCCCGATCCTGTCCTTGATAGACGAACACGGATTGAAACTTTCGAGTTTGACCGCCACCTTTCCCGGCAATCCCTTTGGGAGTTTTTCCAGCATGACCATGGGGGTGTTACCCACCAGGTCCGTCACTGTCTTGGCTATATTGGACATTGCATTCTCCTGTGTTCGTTGGATTCACAAAAGTTACTGTGATCAGATGTAATACATCAACTGCCCACCGTTCTTCTGTTCCTGACGCTGCGCCAAATGAGCGAGTGTAACATCTGAAAGAACCTCTTCCAGTGCCTCTCCCATTTTTTGCCACACTTCTCGGGACGCACAGTGATCGATACGAGGACAGGTGACACCATCGTGAACACAATCCACTATGGTCAAATGCCCCTCAAGGCTTTGTACCACGTCACTGGCTGTTATCCTGTTTGGATCCGTGGTCAACTCGAATCCGCCGGAAGCGCCACGAACCGCACGAACCAGCCCTGAAGTCTTCAGAGTGGTGAGTAGATTGTACAGATACTTTCGCGACACCCCGACACAGTTGGAAATGGTGTCCATCATCACGGGTCCACTGCCATATCTCAACGCCAACTCTATCATCACTCTCAAGCCATATCTTCCCTTGGTGGAGACTTTCATCTTTCCTCCCGCTTGCCGTGCTCACCCACCACCCGCGAGTAGCACGAGGGTCAGTTCATCTTTGTCGGTCAACTCGTGGTTTTTGCCAACCCTTTGGCCATTGATGCTCAGGGCGACCATGCGAAGCTGCGCAGAAGAATACCCGAGTCCAGCCATGACCATGGCAACCGTAGAGCCCTGCTCAACCTGAATCTTTCGGCGATGCTCGACCCACGGTCGCTTGATGGGCCCAAAAAATTCCACTTCGATTTCCATTTTTCCTCACCGTCAAATACTCTACTATGTTTGTAGAGTATCCATAATAAACTCACCAGTCAAGACAACTTTTAGGGACAAAAGAAAAAAAAACGGATGCCTTGCCAAGATTAGCCATATATTACAAATAGTTACAACATGGATGCCTCCAGAAAATATCCTGCCGAAATCAGTCGGTTTCTGTCATCAGGGACCAGGCTTGCCAGGTTTTTGCGCTCTGTCCCTCCCCCCGAGTAAATTTTTACTTAAAGCTAGTCTTGACTTGCACGACCTGTGGCTGTTAGTTATTCTGCTCCATGGTCCTGAGGGGCTGATCTTTGAGGCGTCGTCTAATGGCAGGACATCGGCCTTTGGAGCCGATTATCTAGGTTCGAATCCTAGCGCCTCAGTTGCGATAACGCCCACAATACCAAGTGCATTGTGGGCTTTTTTTGGGGGAGTCAATCATGCGCGTTGCCCTGATGCTTTCGATATTTTGCTCAATTCTTATCTGTGTTCCTGCCTCCTTTGCTCAAACGGATACAGACCAGAAAACCACAGACGAGGAGCAAAAAAAAACCACTGACTCATCTTCCAAAACAGAAGAAAAACAGGAGACAAAAAAGGACGCCCTCAGCGATCCCTGGACTGCCCCCAAAATACCAGAAGAGCAAACCCAAGCAGAATCCAAGGCAGAGATCGTTACTCCAGATCACTATCCTGAATCCGAAATCGACAGGCCCCTGGTGCTGCTGCCCATGGTTCTGGAACCAAGACTCGATATGATCCTGGATTTCATCAGCCTCAAGGGCATAGACAATCAATTCCTTACCAGAATGGGCGCTGGCTTTGGCATTATTGACAATCTGGAGGCAGGCCTTTCTATACCCATGATGTTTACACCAAAGGTGCGAGTGGGCGACCTGAATATGTATGGCATGTATGACCTTACATCGCTTCTCGGTGACGTGGTAAACCTGGCCGGCAGACTCAATTTCGTAATTCCCCTGTCGGATACCGCCTCCTACTGGCCCAATGCAGACTTCGCCTTGCTGGTGGATGCCCCGGCAAAATACAAGATCATAGACATGCTGGCCGCCATTGCGGATCTCGGAATGGGCTTTGCCCTGTATCCAGGAGATGACGCATTCCTCTTCTTCCTTGACGCAGGTGTCTTGTTCCAGGCCCTCGGTCCCCTCTCGGCCCAGTGGACCATCGGTGTTCACATGTTCGCAGGGCAAAACACAACCACAGTACCCATGCATCTGCGCATACAATACACGCTCATTGGCGACCTGGACCTGTGGACCGACATGAGCTTTTTGGATCTGAACAACAAGGGCGCAGACTGGTTCCAACTCCTGTTCGGCGCCGCCTTCAGAATAGGTTTCTAAAAAGTCCCGGAGACATAACCTGAGATGACTCGTCTAAGGTATTCTCCACCAAAAGCACGACCATCGCTTATGCCGCCAGCACGCTCATAGTAACGAAAATATGGTTCCTGAAACGGAGACACGGGAAGGAATAACCTTAGCCCCACCTCGAACTGCAGGTATTGCCCTATGCTGAAACGATGACCGAGCCTGGCAATGACCAGCATCACATCAGGATTGTGATAGGTCAGATACCCTGACATGAGACCCTCGGGGTTGTCTACAGACCTGTCGGTAAATTCCGACCTGGTGTGTAAATAGCAACTGGCAACCAATCCCCAGTTGGCGCGGAATCTTCCGCCGATTGTTATCAGGTTCTTGGGATAATCGTCAGCGGTCTTGTCCAGCTCCAGGTTCATTATCTCCTTGTGAGACCACGAGACCAGGAAGCTTAGGTTCTTCATGGGCGAATACCTGATGGCCAGCTCCCAACCAAAAATGTTCAGCTCGGGGGCAGTGTGTTGAAAAAGGGCACTGGATCTATCCAGGTCCGGCAGTTCGAGTGCATTCGTGTAGAAAATCGGTTCCAATTCGATCATGTTGCGCAGCCAGGTGTGGTAAAAATCCAGCGAAGCATCCAGCGCACCATCGAAAAATCTTCCACGCCAGCCAGCCTCAACAGACCAGAGACTCTCATTGTTCAAATCGGGGTTACCGATGGTCTTGAGCATGAACTCTCTGAGCGAGTCCTCAGAAATAATACCTCCCGCGGGAACCTCTACGTCAGGATGAAGCCTGGTCTCCAAAAAGCTTGGTTTGCGAAAAGACCTGGCCGCTCCCACACGGAAAAACTGGTTTTCGAAAGGCTTGAACACCGCCGCCAGACGCGGGCTCAAAAAAGAACCTGTCTCTGTGTTGTAATCGAAGCGAATACCTCCAGTTATCGTAACGTAGTCTGCAGGAGAAATCTCTGTATGAAGAAAAGCTCCTGAACGCAGATTATAATATGCGATTCCCGGTTCATGATCCTGCAAGAATGTGTCAGGATCCAGCAGCTGATCGCTGAACATCATGTTGAGCCTGGCAGATGCGCCCACAATGATCATAAGAGGATGCCAGAATTCAGGGATGGTATATTGAAGCTGTGCATCTATGGTGTGCTCGTCGGTAATGGTATTTACAAATTTCCCTATTTCCAATCCATTGTATGTCAGCGAAGTATCCAATCTTCCGGTATATGGTGTCCCCGCCCAATATAGCTGGGCCCTCAGATCGCTGGAGTCATACTCAAGGCGTATGGCCCTGAATTGATTGGAACCATAGACAGGTCCAGCCCCCGTGGGAATGGATCCCTCTGCCTTAGAGACGCCCATATCCAATTTCAGGCTTCTCTTGTCATCAAATTTGTAGTCCGCAACCGCGCGTATTTTCCATAACTTTTTTGAAACCTCATCAGGCAAGGAAAACGAATTGGCCCAATCCATACCACCACTGATGGAAAGGCCGAGCTTTCCAATCCGTGTAGACACTCGAGCCCCTGAGCCGAACATGCCCACCTCACCGCCCATGACACGAACCCAAGCAGAGGTCTTGTCCGATATGGCCCTGGTAGTGATACTCACGACACCAGCGAATGCGTTTGCACCGTACAGGGCAGAACCAGGACCACGGATAATCTCAATCCGCTCTATATCGTCAAGATATATCGGTTGCACTTCCCACGGTGCCTGCCCAAGAAAATCCTCGTTTGCCTCACGACCGTCTATGAGCACCAGGTATGCGTTATTCTCATAGGTCCAGTGCATGCGCGATATTACTGATGACGAATAGGGAGAGGCGATCACAACGTCCATTCCAGGGACCAACCTCAACAAATCCGGAATATTGGTAGCACCTGAAGTGGCAATATCTTCCCTTGTCAGCACGGTAACAGCAGAAGGGCTCATGCCCACATCTTGTTTGTGCCGAGCAGGCAGTTGCACCACCGCCTCGTCCTGCAGCAAGGCGAACTCTTCATCCAGGCCCAGATCGTCATCTGAATCATCCAGAGTGTCGTCTTCAGACGATTCGCTATCGGCCGAAGTTACACCGGTGTCATTCTCGTCTGAAGCATGTGCAGGCAAAGAAACCAGACAACACAGTCCCCAGCAAGCGACGGATAAAAATAAAAAACAAGGCGACACCCACCTAGATTTTTCCAACTTTGTTTCCATTGGCAGAAAGTCTAGCAGCAGGCACAAGAGCTGTAAAGATACTCACCCTTCCTTCAGTTTTCTCGCCAGGGTATTTCTTCCTATGCCCAAAAGCTTGGCAGCCTTGGTTCTATTGCCATCACAGGCTTCCAAGGTTCGCCTGATGTGATCCCGCTCCACCTCTTCAAGGGGCAAGCCGGGAGGATAGCCACCTCCTTCTGCAACTGTAATGCTCGGCTCCTGTGAGGCGGATGGGGGCAGGGACAGATGCTCGGACTCAATGGTCTCGGAGCGAGACAGGACCACGGCACTTTCTATGCAGTGCTGAAG